>JAUNVS010000011.1 GCA_030537565.1 Eubacteriales bacterium
CAGTAATCGACGATGAGTAACCATCGACCGAAACCTCCCCGATCGTGTAATTAATCAGTTTCCCAGCCTTTTTCTCAGGTAGGTTTTTAAAAACACCCCTCCACTGATTTCCCTCCGAAAGCTCCAGAAAATGCCCCGTACGGATACCATCTGCTAGGAGGAAAACATAGATCTCACTGGGGTGAATGGGAGATTCACCTGGAGTCTCCACCCACCGTTTAACAACGGGAATCTCGATCGCTTTAATCGGCTTATTGGTCAAAATGAGCCCTGTATCTTGGTCTCCGCTAACCTCCGCCTCATACCAAGTCAATGAACGTTCCTTGATCGTATACTCATAATGCTCCCCACTTGGACTGAGTTTCGGTAAATTTGTCACGGTAAGTGCCCAATTCCCCTCTTCATCGGGCTTTACAAGCTCATACCCGACGACAACTGGCTCCTCGGAACTTCCCTTAATTTGACGAAGAATATCAAAACTGATCGACTTCGGGCGCTTTGATTCAGCCCCCATATCGTCCCATTTTTTCTCTACTTTAATCTCGATAGTATCGTATTCACCCATAAACACGATACCATTACTACCAATACCTCCGCCCCGTGTTACGGAATAGTTTCCAGAAATGTTCACCTTCGCCAAAGCTTTTGCTTCAGCATCGGCGACTTCATCCGTTCTCAGCGATAGTGCTGAATTACTTGGTAAAACACCAGACAGCTTATTATGTGGAAGCAATTCCCCATTGGGATACTTCCAATTGTAGGGTCTCCCACCTAACATCGAATCAGAAATCCTATATTTGGCTTGGCCACTGTGCGTACCGAGAAAATCTGAACTTAGCAGAAAAATCTCATCGGCACCACTACCGGACTTATTCCCATAGAGGGCAACTCCGTTAGTTAAATAAATCTCTGTTTCGGAGACGGGACAACCCGCATATCCACCTCCACCATATACAGCTTCGTTTCCCGTGATGATTGCATGATTAATTAATGCCTCACCTTTATTCCACTCTCCACTAAACGCAGAACCAATACCATTCACATAAATAGCACCGCCACCAAAGGCATTGTTACTAATACCTGTACCAAGTGCTTTGTTGTCTATCAATTGGCCTGCATAAATGTTAGCACGTGGTGTTCCGTAACCGCTGCGACCAACCTGAACGAAAATCGCCCCACCCGTGGCTCCGACAATATTGCCCTCCATGACGCCACCCGTCATGTTTAAAACAGGCTTACCATCGGACCAATGCTGATCACCAACACTAACGGCACCACCAAGTTCCCCTGCGATATTGCGAGAAATCGAACCGCCACTAAAGTTGAAAGTACTCCCATCGACAATTAAAACACCACCACCAGCGCCCCAGGTATAACTACCAGCATCCAAACGCTGCGTGCTTCATTTCCCTCGATGACGCCTGCGGACATATTCATAGTACTTCGCGAACTTAAGAAAATGCCGCCTCCTCGACGTGCTAAATTTTTGAGGATTGCACCGCCACTCATGTTGATCGTGGAGCTAAGAGCATAAATCCCCCCACCCTGTGCATGACTGAACTCTCCAGTATCAAGTGGGACTACATGGTTATTCTGTATCGTTGTTCCATCATGAATATTAACTGTCCCATGTACGACTCGAATTGCTGACTTGTCTGCTTGTACCAAATCATGATTCCCATCGATTGTAATGTCGCTGAATGTCGCCTCGGTATAATAAACCAGCAGAAGGTAGTCTTTAAACTTCTCATAGCGATAGAGGGCTGCATTCGTCCCCGCGAGGCTAAGCTCGCCATTAACGGGAACGGTACCACAAATCCAAATCTTCTTGATCGTCTGGTGAGTCGTTGCCAATTCCTTCGCTTTTTCAAAGGTCTTCACGGCAGTCTCAGGCGTCAAACCATCAGCCGCATCGTCACCATTTTTACCATCGAGATAAAGCTCTCCTGCGTACTGTCTCGCATTACGAAAAGCAAAAATGGAGAACGATGCTGTCGTAAAGCTCAGTTGCTGCAGCTCGGAATCATAGTAGGCATCAACAATCTCCTCTACACCTGACTCGAGAGTATCCAGGTGGTAAACTGGCCCCAATAAAATTGGGTCGCTGCTGATGTTTCCAATCACGACCTGAACCGGAAGCACCGGCTGACAGCGCTCGCCAGCTCCCGTCTCAAAGTGAATCTCAAAAGCTCGCAAGTCATTCGCTTTTAAGTCAGACTCATAGGCCTGTAACTTCTCCAAGAGCTGCTCAGAAGAAGAGAGATCCTGTACATGAACTTGAGCGTCACTCGGAAGTGCATCTGCTGGGGCTTCAATATGAATCGAATATGTCTCATCGATGTAGGTCTGAGTGCTTACTTCCTCCCGTTCGCTGGCCTCGCTGCTCGTGCTCGTAGAAGCGTTCGTACTAGTGCTGGACGTTGCCGACGATGGATCTCCAGGCTCCGATTCAAATTCAGAATCGACGCCCAAATTCTCCTCTGTCACTGCTGTAGATTCGACGGAGAGACTCTCGATTGGCGCTACTCCGGACTCCGCCAAGGGACTGACTGTCTCCTCTGCTAAAACTACAGAAAGAAAATTAGGGAAAACTACAAGATAAGCGAATATAGTAACAATTGCGAGAATTCTTCGTCGCACGATTCTGCCTCCAAACCAAAGCCACATTGATGAACACGGAAATCCGTATCATTAAAAACCGAACACATGTAGTCATAGTATCATCACCTTTTGCATTTATTTAGGCCTCAAAATTACATTTCCCTAACTTTCTGATTTCACATCACTTTTTCCAAAACAATTCGCCCTCACCATTATAGAATCAAATGAATCAGTAATTGCAACTTCACCAATTATATTTTTAATAATAGGAAAATTTTGCAATAATTCCTATTTTTAGACTAACAATAATTTCATCCCCTCCGAATCGGAGATAAAATAAAACGGCTCTTATTCCCAAGAAGAGGAATTAGAACCGCTACACGGTTTACACATTGGATGCAACCGCTTATTTGAGGTCTTTTAAATCGACGTAAAGGATTTCTGGTATTACGCTATTTCCCAAACCTGCGATCCCTTCAGAGATACAGTTTGTATGAACGAAAAGACGATCGTCAATCAATCCCACCTCATATTCATATTCATACTCATCCACCTCCATATCAATATCCTTATACTGACGATGTGGGATAGCAATTTCACTGCACACGGTACCATCAGACGCGTAACGGTAGATTACTGACGAACCGCTCCCAACTAAATAAATGAATCCCTCTGTATCGACAGCTAATGAATTGATCCTGTTGAAACTCGTATTCCACAACAGAGTGGGAGCAGGCTCCCCCGCCAACCAACGATAAACACCACCCTTGTATGCTAAATAAAGAATATCTCCATGACGTACAAAATGAGTAAAATAAATCTTTTCCTGCGTTTCAGGGTCGCTTAACAGAATTGGCTTCCCCTGAGTCAAATCAAAATAACTCGAAATGTATTCATCACAAAAAATTTTTCCATCAAAGTAGCAAATATGCTCTAGATATGGAGGCTGGCACCCGCCCGGCTTCGCATATCCAATGCTTGCGATCATATCCTGAGATTGGTTATACAGAAGCATATTATCTCGCGTCCTAAGGATATAGCGAGCTGCCGGATATTCAAGACAGTCGATCTCGTTTACGGCAGTAAAAAATATCGTGTGATCTTCGGGTTCAAGGGCGGGCAGCACATTTTCAGCGATCAGCTGAAAGTCTCGATCATAGATCTGATTATTAATCATCAGATGATCTCCATTGATGATCATCGGCTCAAAGGCCAAAATCATCGGATGATTATAAGTAAATGAAAAAACATTCCAATCTCCCCCGCCGTCAGGCGACAAAACGGTAGCAAAATCAGAGCCCAAATTAATCCTAACATTGATGATATTCGACTAATTTTCATCTTTCCCTCCTCGTGAACAGGCATAGCACAACAATTTCCTTTACCATACTCTAAACAATTAATAGGTGCTTGTCGCCCCATAAAGAAAGCCGCGATACATGCGACTCAGTCATAACTAAAAAGTCTTTATTAACGAACTTCACTGAACACAAACAGAATCAACGATTCTCCCCCGCTGAAATGCCTCCCTGACAAACATATAGCAAGGCATAAAAAGCATCCACTAAAGTGGATGCTTTGCTTTAAAGCTTAGTGTTAAAGACGCAGGAGCTGGTTTGTGAGCACAAGCGGTCGACGTTCACAACAGAAACCTCTTAAAGGCTACGACTTCTTAGGCATTGGAAGCGTCAGATAGTGTACATAAAGGTCCATAAATCGATCGACGTCCATATCCAACAAAACATTTACCGTTTGGCAATTCGGCAGTGTGTGAAAGAGCTCTGGATGTCGCGGCTCTGTTCGATAACCGATCGAACGCCCAAAATTGGCTCCTAAATTCATATCGACGTCAATAATTCGGTCCTCCGCCTTCGTCACAAACGACTCATCCAAAAGGTATAAGATCGTGACTTCATCGAAAAGGGTATTTTTGTACTCTCGATCAGCCTCATGACGAGGGCCGTTGTACTCCATGAACATATTTCGCCCAGTTGACGGCTCAGCGTCTCGTATTTTCTCGTACGTGTCATAGGTGATACGAGCCTTCATGCAAATATCTTTAGGAACTAAAACTTGCTCTGGAAAGGCTGTCGTCATGCAGATTTTCGCAGCAAGTGGATCAGCCCACCAATTAAATTCTGCCGCAGCAGTCGTGTTACCGCGCTCATCAATAGCGCCGCCCATATATACAACTCGTTTGACCTCCGAAACCAGTTCAGGATAACGTTTTGCAAACATGGCCACATTTGTCGGAGCTCCAACACAGACAATCGTCACTTCTCCTCGATTCTTACGAACCGCCTCCGCCATGAAGTCCACGGCATGCATTTCTTCAGGTGCTTTGGATTCTGGATAACCGTAGACTGGTTCTTCTTCTAAGTCCATATAGGAGCTAGGACGTTCAGACTTCAAATAACCGATATTTCCACCCTGAATGCCGAGGAGGAGCCCCGCATCCATATACTGACTCATGTCACCTAAAAGCGGCTCACCCATTCCCATGTAGACTGGAATATCTGTCCGTTGCCACAATTCAAGTTGCCGTAATGTGTACGCAGTACAAACCTCAAGCCAATAATTCCCTGTCATCGTCGTAATCCCTAAAAGATCAAAACGATCTGAATTCAAAAGCATGAGCAAGGCCTTTGTATCATCCCCAAACTCACCGTTATCCGTGTCAAAAATCACCTTGATTTTTTCGTTCGATTTCGCCACATCCTGACTTTCAGCAGCTGCGACAGTAGACCTCAAGCCGATGAATACACTAAGTACCAAAAACCAAGAGATGATCCATAATAAGTGCCGCCTGCGAAACTGCTTTGATTTAAAACGCATAATAAGTTACATCTTTCTAAATCTAAATAGAATTTCAAATAAGTAAAAGCTCCCCCCGTTCTCAGCTCGAATCATTTCATCGACCAGGAACGAGGGGAGGAAACCTAACTAATTAGAAACATTGAATAAGATTAACTACATTCTTTCAGCAAAAAGTTTCGCTAAAAAAGTCCAAAAAGCGTCACGATCGATATTGAAAATAATCTCACAGGTCGCAGCCGTGTACGGTCCTTTTCCCTGACGCCATGACACTGACTGACCGTAACCGAATCCACGATTAACATCCATCACGACATCTCGAACTTCACTTTCAGTAATTAACTCAGGACACAGGAAAACACCAACGGTAATCGGATCCCAGCAGTAAGAGGTCTTCGTAGGATTGGCCTCATAACCAGGGCCTAATTTCTCAACGAGAAGTTCTGTGACCTCCGACGTATTCATCGCCACATACTGATCATACACATCTTTAGCCATAATCACCTTTGGGGCCACATCATGCGGAACAATGATCTGTTGGGGCCAATCCGCGCGCAGACAAATGTCTACTGAATCTGGGTCGTACCACCAGTTGAACTCTGCTAGAACACTTGCATTTCCAGGAACATCAATTGCTCCACCCATGTAAACGATCCCCGCCGCATTCTTAGCAAAATTAGGATCTTTCATGATTGCAAGTGCCACATTTGTACAAGCACCGACTGCGAAAATGGTAACTTGCCCAGGATATTTATGGACTTGTTCAATCATGAAGTCAGATGCATTTCCCTCAGCTGCATCCGTCTCTGGAATGCCCCACTCATCATCTTGAAGCTCACCAAGTTCCTTATAATTCCGTGTGTAGTGTTCCAGTTCACGATATGCGCCCGTCCACAAGAAGGAACCATAAACTTTTGACTCAAGAGCTAGGTCTCTAAAACCACCTAAAGGAACATCCGTGCCAATGTAAACAGGAACATCTGTTCGACCCAGCCGTTCCAACTGGTTCAATGTTGCCGCCGTTCCAGTAGCAATCAGCTCATTCCCCCCAACCGTAGTAACGCCTAGCAAGTCAAGCCAGCCCGCACGATCTGCCTGAAGCAACGTAAACAGCGCAATCGCATCATCATTTAAATAACCCATATCGGTATCGAAGATCACCTTGTGTGTTTTGGCAGAGGTAACAACATCGTATTCTTCATAAAGTTCTTTCGCTTGGATTTCACTCGATTCAATCACATTTGCGCTGGCTCTCGGGTCATTTTTCTCTTGGAGTTGAAGCTTCATCTCTGCAGAATCAATCACCAAGTTTTCAATAATTCCTGGACGCACATCAGCGATCACACGCTCACTAGGCTGAAGTGTCATTGTAAATCTCACGTTGAAAGAGCCGTCTTCTGGACTCTGAAACTCAGCCGCACTCTCGACATCATGCCCCAAGCTTTTAATAACTTGATAGAAACCACGATCACTTTCATTGTCGCTCAAAAGTTCAATAAAGCGGAATGCATTTTTCTCCAGTTTTTTAGCTTCAAAGAGTTCCGGATTAAACACAATTTTTAACGTATATGATTCATTACTAAACTGGAATACGGGACCGAAGAGGCTCGGACTACATGAATCCAAGCTGAGCTCTTGCTCAACCCCACCAATTTTACAGGTCAGATTTCCAAGATCTTCTGCCTGTACTTTAACGACTTGCTGCTGATCGCTCACATCATCGCTTTCGGCCAAAAGACCTGTAAGTGATGCGGAGAAAAGTATCGCAAAACTAATGACAACGGATAAGATAGATTTCCTTTTCATCTTATGCTCCTCACTGTAGATGGCCGCATGTTTGCTGCCAATTTTAATCCCCTCGCTAAAAGGGCCCTCTAAATTAGCAATTTGGAGTCTAGACTTAGGTTAAACGTTTACCTTTCGTTTGTCATTACACGTTGTTATTATTTCAAACTTAGTCTTCCAAAACAAGTTTTTTGTATATTTTCATCGTTTTAACACTAAATCCGCTCTATATATGTTCATGTTGACGAGGATTTCTATTCATAAATCGTTTAACCATCCTATGCATTCATAGAGGGATTTCTCATTATATTTGAACTGTTAACACTGGAACGACGTTTAATCCACCACTTCAGTACAGAAAATCTTGTCTTTTATATTCTCACTGACCTTTTATAAATGAGAATACTAATAACTTAAGCGTTTAACCTTATCAAGACTTACATCTCGCCAGCAAGTCACAAAGCAAGCTGAAGCATTCCTCAAATCATATGTGCTCAGGCTTAGCCTAAAGAGCAGCAATTTCTACAAGCAAAGTCGTTAGATCGCAATTTTTAAGTCCTGGGTACTGAATAACTGCCCCCTCAAGGCCTGTCGAAGTGATTCCAATTGGCAACATGCCCGCACGTTTAGCCGCTTCAATTCCTGCCACCGAATCTTCGAAAACCGCACAAAACTCCGGATGAGTCCCCAACGCCTGGGATCCAAGTAAAAAGACTTCAGGGTCTGGTTTTGTCCGCTGTGTATCTCGCCCATCAATAATCACATCAAATAGCTCAGAAATACCGAGGCGCTCCAAAATTAAAGGAGCATTTTTACTAGCCGAGCCAAGACCAATTCCCAAGCCATATTGGCGACAGGTATGCAAAAAACTGAGAGCACCCGGGAGGAGATCCTCCTGCGTCAAGCGAGCAATATAACTGAGATATAGCTTATTTTTATCTACCATAAATTGGAGACGATCTTCCTCACTGTAAAATTCTCTCCCTAAGGACAGGAGGATCTCGAGACTCGCACGCCGACTGACTCCTTTTAGCCGTTCATTGTCCTGAACTGTAAAGGGAATCTGAAGTCGATCGGCCAACGCCTTCCAAGCAAGGTAGTGATAGCGAGCAGTATCGACGAGCACACCGTCTAGATCAAATAAAAAAGCTTTAATATCCATAGCAAACCTAACTTTCCTCGTTTTGAAGGAGATTCCTCAATAATTCCTCACGAAGTTCACGAGGGCTCAAACCCTCCCGAGATTTGATCACCGCTGAAAAGTAACTCTCATGTTGAAATCCACACATCTCTGCCACATCTGCAATAGCTAAATCAAGATCCATAAGGAGGCGTTTGGCCTTTCGAATACGAAATTGGAGTAGATACTCATTAATCGGGACTCCAACCATCCTCTTAAAAAGTCGAGCGGCATAATCTGTATGGAAAGTAGTGACAGCCGTAATATCCGAAACACGCAACTTTCGAAAATAATTCTCACGAATAAAAGCCTTCATCAAATTGACATTCCGAAGTGCTTTGGTGTCGGCGAGAGCTTCATCACGTTGCTCACGGTTTAAAAGCGCCAAAAGTGTATAAAATGCAGCCAGAGCTGAATACTGCCACTGGCTCCCTGCTTCTAGATAGGCATGATAAATTTGGACGAAGCAGTGCTCTACCAGCAAGCGATCTTTAACTTCAACGATCGTTTCAAAGCCGATATATGGACGCAACTCAAAATTCTCACGAATATGCTCTGCATGTGGAAGACTGTGAAAGAAACAACTCAGATAATCTTCCGTATTACTGTAGTAAGCAAGTGGCCAAGCAGCATCCGCACGTTCAAAGAAGTCGAGGTGAAACCAATAGCAGTCGCACGGATTATCCGGATGGATCTGGTAACGATGCGGTTGATTAGGAGTAATAACGAAGAGGCTACCGACTTTAAGATCATAGCAATGTGCCCCGATCTGCATCGTTCCCCGTCCTTTGTAACAGTAAAAAAACTGATGATCGTAAATCCGTCGATCTTGACGGGGCCAATCATCTGTCCCCTGTATTCCCGCCTCACGAATATACGGACAAAGCCGAGCAAGCACTTTCATTACATCGCCTCCAACTTAGATGAACTCTGAGCATCGAGACGAGCCGCTGCCGCTGCCGCAACTAAGATACACAGAGCCCCCAGCAAAAGTGCTGGTCGATAGGATTCATATCCCAAAATGAGGGAGAAAAATGTACCGAAGAGGCCCTCGAGACAGAGGAGAACGGCAGTTAAACTCGATGGTAGATATGCTTGTGCCCAAGTTTGCAGGAAATAGCAGAGACAGGTGCTCATGACTGCAAGATAGATAAGCGCTAAGACACCGTGCTGCCACTCAAAGCCCAATGCTTGCTTTGGTTCAATCACCAATACAATGTTGGCCCAAATTGCGGCAAAAAACAGTTGGTAGAAACTCAATCGAGCCGAATCAACCTAAGTTGAAAATGCATCGAGGCTCGTAATATGAGCAGCAAACAAAAAGGCACATAGCATCACCAGCAAATCGCCACGATTAAATTCAAATCGTCCCTCTCGATAAGAGAGAAATAGCATGCCGATAAAGGCCAATCCACTAAATGAGAGAACTGCTAACTGCAAAGAGCGCCTCAAACACAAGCGAGCAAGAAAGGGGACGATTAGAACATTGAGTGCCGTCAGGAGCGCAGAATTTGAAACTGTCGTCTGTGCCTGACCACTCGTCTGACAATAGAATGCAGCATAGAGAAGGAAGCCACTGATCGCTCCGGCTCTAAGCTCGACCCGACGCGTCTGCCGAAGTTTGCCTGCTATACAGATCCCGAGAAGTAATGCGGCTAGTGAGAAGCGCGAAGCCATGACCAAATTCGTCGACCACTGGGCGCGAATAACTTCTTCGGTTGCAATGAAGCCTGAGCCCCAGATGATCGAAACGAGAACGAGAGCAGCAAGTGCCTTATTTTTTTGCCGAGTGCTCACTTTCACAGCGTCTTGCATCTCATTCGCCTCCAAACTCTGCCACCGGTCGTTCATACCATGGGCTACTGACTTTGCTGTGCCCTGAATCAACATAATGCACGGGTGTCTCCGCATCACAATACAGTGTCACCGAATCTCCCTCCACGTGCACTTCAATCAAACGGCCTGCATGATAGAGGCGAAAACGCAAACTCTGCCAAGAACTCGGTAGTTGCGCCGAAAAGTGAAACCGGCCATCCGCACCAAGATGAAGACCAGCGAAACCCATGACGAGGCACTGCCAGGAGCCACCTGCGGCAGCTGCATGGAGTCCCTCTCGCGTATTTCTATGCTTATCCTCGATATCAATGAGAGCAGAACGCAAGAAATTCTCATAGGCTTCCTCGGGCCGCCCCGAACGCAACCCCATGATGCAATGGATCGACGGACTGAGCGAGGAGCCATGAAGAGTACGCTTCTGATAATAGTCAAAATTACTGCGTTTACTCTCCATGGAGAAATACTCATCAAAAAGATACTGCCACATGAGGACGTCCGCCTGCTTGATAATGCTGGTTTGCTCCCTCGGATAATCCCGAAGTGCCTGAGGAAAAATGGGCATACCCTTTTCATTGAATTCTTCAATCACTGCATCGTGAAGCTCGAAATAACCGGCAAATTCCTCGATGACCCCATCAGCGTTGAGATGTGGTGGACGAATTCGCTCAGCGAGTAGAGCCCAATCCTGAACCTCCTCAGTCGAAATCCCGAGCCGCACGACCAACGCCTGCTGCACAGGAGATAAATCTGCCTCTCTAAAATACTTAAGGGCCAGTTTTAACTGCCAACGGATCAACTCGAGTGTATAAACACTGTCCCGAATATCCTCATGCCACTCATCGGGACCCATAATGTGACTCAAACCATAACTATCTGTAGCTTCGTCATACTCAAGCCGACTCGCCCAAAAGCGAGAGGTTTGGAAGAGAATTTCTCCAAATGCATGCTGATAATAGTCCATATCCTCTGTAAATCGATAATATTGATAAGCACCGTAGACTACGTCTGCCGTAACATGTAATTCCTGCACACCAACAACACAGGGCTCGGACGTACCATCCCACGCGATCGTATCAAGTGGGCACTCTTCATCCCCCGTATCGGCAGACTCCCAAGGATAACGTGCCCCCACACAATCACTCGCCGCCGCATATCGAATCGCCGCGGGCAACAATTCATATCGATACTCCAAAAGTCGCTTCGCCATCTCTGGAAAACAGAGGGTATAGAAAGGTAGTATAAATAATTCCGTATCCCAAAAAGCATGTCCTCCGTACTCCTCACCATGGAGAAGTTTGGCCCCAATATTGCTCTTGGAGTCATGGGGATTTGGCGTGCTCATGAGATGAAATAGGCTCAGTCGCAATGCCAACTCCGAACGTTTATCGCCCTCAATCGATATCTCACAACGCTCCCAGAATTGAGCATAGATCCTTCGATTTTCTTCAAGGAGCTGATCAAAACCAAGCGTGATTAAATTATGAAGACAGGCTGTCGCTCGAGCTCGACAATCGCCTCCGTCATGAGCGGCAACGACCGCAGCGAACTTATCAATCACATAAGCCTTTCCCTCTTCAACGTACAAATCAAAGAATTCACAAGCCACCTCGCCATAGGGGCGATACTGTCGATGCAGAACAAGTTCGTTTCCAGCCTCGTCCGAAACACGAATCGCTGTTTGTGTTGAAAAAGCTTCTTGAAAGTCACGTGTGCACGCATCCACAGCCACCCCATCACCATCAAGCGATCGAATCTCCCGAACCTCGTAATGCTTAACCCGAAAACGAGGATAATCGATAAAATTTGTCACTGTCGCATCGATTAGATTTTCAAACTCGAGAAGTCCTGAATAATTCAAGGGTTTGATACGCACACGGATCGCCCCACCATTGGGATAGGCACGGGAGAGGAGCTTTTGAATTTCAAGCTCGGTTCTACAACCACCAGCGTCCTCGAAAATGTAATGCTTAGCGAGAAATCCCTGTTTGAGATCAAGAACCCGAATATATTCGCTCAAGACCGTTGCTGTCTGCGGACTAATCGGCTGACGACGTGAATATATGGAGAGCTTCGACCAGTCTGGCATATTAACGAGCTCACGTTGCAGAGCCTCGGAGCGATCAAAGAGACGATGCATGTAATGTGCGGGCAAACTCGGTCTCGCTTGCCCCTCGATGTGCGCTGCACGTGAACTCATCTTTCCCGAGCATAGCGTAAAGAGACTTTCATGGGCTAGACTCGTCTGAGGATCCCAAATGTCCTCAACATATAGCCAATCTGACGCAGAAAGTTGAGCAAACAGTTTTGGCGAGAAGTTCCTGATCATAGATCTGTCCTTTTCTTCAATATGTAATTGAATTTCATCGAGAAATTCTTAGGCTTAACCTGATAACAGTCGAGTGGTTGAGGTCCACAACTAGCCGAACCGAGTCCCGCCATCTGAAGATCGCTATGAAGATAGTATCCTTCCGGATCCGCTTGCAATTGGTGTAGATGTTGGGCCTCACTCAGGGCTCGTTCAGAGACCGGATGAATACGAAGCGAAAAAGACTGTTCCGAGGACAACGAAAAGTGAAATGCATCATTTCCAGCCACCAATAACTTAACACCCTCTCGATTCGCATAATCCTGCGGATAAGTATACCCTCGTTCTAAATCTGGATCTAAATACCAAAACCCGGATCGTACACAACGTCGACGATCACTGTAGTTCTCATATGGCCCTAGGCCGAAGTAGCGAAATGACTGTGCTGTAAAAAAAGTTCGACTTAATTTCGATGTCAATCCTATCCGAGGTAATCCAAAGTCTATGCGTTCATCCATCGATCCGCTCAACTCCAAACTCCAAGCATTGTCGTAATGTAGCAGCAAGCGATAATGCAATGGGATTCGGTAAAGTCGATCCGGCATCATTCCCCGTCCATCTAGACACAGTTCTATCCCATGCTCCAATTCTGCAATTGTCCAGGCCTCAAGATGAAAAACCATTTGATCTAAATGCGCCTCTTGCCACCGCTTCGCGATATAAATGTCGTTATCCGTCGCCGCCCTAGACAAGGACAATTGCGGTCCCATCAAAAAAATCGCTCGATCACCAGCACACCAGTCAAGTATGCTCATCGATTCTAAATCAAGTCGAAGCTGGGAATCTCGCATCTCAAAAGTTAAAATTGATGCCCGCTCCTGATAGTCCAACTTGCCCACCGATGGATTGTAGACCACGGGTAATTCTGGCTGCAGTAGTAGGAGACTATCTCGTCCAAGCAGCGGTAACAACTCCGCCCGCTCCGCCTCATAGACGTACGAACTGCATCTCTCTGAATATCGAATATCCCCATCCCAGATCTCGATATCAATACGCACCATCTTATGTGAATTGAAATTATTAAAATCAAGGTCATAGTGCTGACAGGTCCCCCGTGCACCTACCTCAATCGTCCGATCCTCTATTCGTAATAAGTCATCCTGATCGATGGCATAAACGCGAAGCGACAACGTCTCATTTTCACGAAAATCAAAACGGTTTTCAAGATCAAAGTGAAGTCGTCCCGCCCTCCACCGCAGATGATGGAAACGGAGAGGAAAGAAAAGCTCACGCAGCTCAAATGCTGCTGGCTTAGGCCGCATCAGACTATCGAAAATGCCGTCAAGACAAAAGTTTCGATTATGAAAAGGCTCGGCAAAATCTCCACCGTAACAAAGAGCCTCTGACAATTCAAAATCCTGAGACGGCTGAGCTGCCCCTAAATAACTAGGGCAGTCCTGTGATATAAGGAATTGCTTCGCAATTTGATAGGCATACAAAGGGATCCCCGAAGCCTCTAGGCAAACACCTCGACGGCGTTCGAAATCCTCACGCCAGAGAATGTTGGATCGTTCAGCAATCCCATGGTCTTTAAATTCCCAAACAAAAGCCCCCTGAAGTCGCCGACCGTTCCGAAGCACGTAATCATAATCCTGAAGGCTCCCAGCCCCATTTCCCATCGAATGACCATATTCGCAGAGAATATGCGGCTTGGAATTATAAGGATCTAGATCGCGCTCTAGCAGAGCACCTAGATTCGTATACATGCTACTACTAACATCTACACTCTCATCCGCCCCAGCCCCCTCATAATGAACCAAAACCCGTGGATTCTCATGCTTTAACCAACGATACATCGCCACAAAATGAGAACCGTAGGCTGATTCATTTCCAAGTGACCAAAGTGCTATACAAGTGAAATTTCGGTGATAGCGATACATACGTTGGATTCGTTCGAGATAAAGCTCTCCCCACTCAGGACGATTTAACAGATCACGTGCTTGTCCAGCAATCTCAAATCCATGCGTCTCTAGATCGCATTCATCGATGAGGTAAAAACCTAAACGCAAGCACAACTCATAAAAAAAGCTATTATTCGGATAGTGACTGGTACGAATAGCATTCACCCCCATCCTCTTGAGAACTTGAAGTTCCCGGAGACAGTCCCGATAACTAATTGCCCGCCCTCGATAGGGATGGAACTCGTGTCGGTTGACGCCTTTAAAAAAAATTGTCCGTCCATTCCAATGAATTTTACTACCTGTGATCTCAACGCGTCGAAATCCAACCAGATAACTGAGAACCTCAGCCTGCGAGGCATCTTCAGCCTGATTCTCTACGCACAGACAATACAGACTCGGCTGTTCACTCGACCAAGGCTGAACCACTAACTCGAGGGGATCGGGAACGGTTTGCATCTGTCCGTAATGTGTCCAAATACAGACGCCCTCAGGATCATATAGAGAGAACTTTAATGTTTGAGGAATCCCCTCATAGCGCAAGGTTTTAAACTCAAGTCGCCCCTGGCCATCCTCGTAATCACTCTCAAAAATGAGATCGCAGATATGTGATTTGGGGCGTAACGTTAAATAGACATTTCGAATAATGCCCCCGAGCCACCACTGATCTTGATCCTCTAGGTAACTCGCAGCAGAGTATTGATAAACATGTAGGCGTAGCTCATTGACTTGTCCCACACCCAAATGCTCCGTCAATTCAAACACAGATGGCATGCGACTGCCCAAATTATGTCCAATCCGCTTACCATTTAGATAGAGTTCAAATGCAGATTCAACGCCTTCAAAGTGAATGTAACAGCGCTGATTCAATTCATGTGGACAGTGAATCCACTTGCGATAGCAAGCAAACTCCCGACTTCCTGAAATATAGGGTGGATCAATGGGAAATGGGTAAGCCTCATCGGTATAATGAGGCTTACCGTAACCTGCCATCTGCCACGAGAGAGGAACCTCGATCTCAGAAAAATCCAGCTGTTCTTCTCGGATCTCTCGCTCCGAACTAGCATGAAAAAAGTCCCATCGCCCATTCAACGGGATAATCCGAGATGAGCTGAATATCGGATCGAGCTCACTGGAACGTGCCGCTTGTATTTCTTGCAGATTAGCATAGGGGAGGACATAGCTACAGTCCTCCACCTGTCCACTGCGTCGATCACGGATCGATTGCCAAAACGCAGCTTCAACTTTCACATCGCACCTAACCTTTCACGCTCCCACTGATACCTTCAAGTATTTGCTTCTGGGCAAAAAAGAAAACCACGATTGGAACGGAGGCCATCATGACACTGACACACATTGTCGGTACGATCGCATTTGAATGTAGACCCCGAAAACTAGCTAGGCCTAGAGCGAGTGTATAATTACTTCGAGAGTTTAAAAATACGAGGGGACCCAGATAATCATTCCAAACTGTAATCAAGGTCTGGACGAGGACGAGAACGAGAGCTGGGCGCATAATTGGTAGATAGATGCGTGCGTAAATCAACCATTCACTAGCCCCATCAATACGTCCAGCATCATGGAAATCACCTGGTGTCGATTCAAGATACTGTCGCATGTAGTAAATATAATAAGCGGAACCAAAAAGTGCAGGCACGGTTAATGGTTTGAGTGTATCGATCCACCCCAGAAAATTAAACTCCATGTATTGGGGGATTACAGTCACGTCCCAAGGCAGCATCATCGTCCCTAGCAAAAATGCAAAAAGGATGCGTTTTCCTTTGAATTCGTAGCGCGCAAAAGCAAACGCAGCCATTGAAGCTGAGATGAGCTGCCCAAAGCCATTCCCGAGGGCGACTAGAATCGTATTCCATGTATAGCGTGTAAAATCCTGACTTTGCCAAGCAGCAACGAAATTCGAAAAGTTCCAGACTTTGGGCCAAAACTGAAGCGGATAACGCATGACTTCGTTCTCTACTTTGAGGGCTGTCAAGAGCACCCAAAATAATGGAAAAATAAAGAGAAAAGCAAAAATTAATGCGCAGAGACCATAAACGATCCTCGCAGTTCGACTCATTCTCATCTACCCTTCCTCCCTTTATGACCTTGATTGGTATAAACCCAATGTTTAGAAGAAGCGAATAAGACACTGGTCAGTGCTACGATGATCAAGAACATCAACCAAGCATTGGCGGCGGCATAACCAAGGCGTTGAGTCTTAAAGGCATTGTTGTATACAAACAGTCCGTACATATACGTCGAGCGAAGGGGCCCCCCTTCGTCAATAACATGACCAGATCGAGACTTTGCAAGGTCGCAATCACCGACGTAATGATATTAAAAAGAAGTGTTGGTCCCAAAAGTGGCAACGTCATAGAAAAGAAACTGCGAACTGGCCCTGCTCCATCGACACGTGCAGCCTCGTAGAGCTCACCTGGAATGCTGCGCATCGCTGTGTAAAAAATTAACATTAAACCGCCGACCGTCCACACCGAAGCCAACATCAGCGTGATAAATGCTGTCGTACTATTATTAAGCCAATCAGGTGTGGCCAAACCAAGACTATCGAGGACGTAATTAACAATGCCGTACTCTGTATTTAAGAGCCAAGACCAGATGATGGCGATGGCAACGCTCGAGACAACTGTCGGGAGGTAGAAAATCGTCCTCAAATCATTGGAAACTCGAAAAGGTTTGGTCAAAATTAAGGCTAAAAAAAGCGCAATAACAATCTTAAATGGAACGAAAATCGCAGCGAAACCCAAGCTAATTTGTAGAGAGGCCCAAAACTGAGAATCCTTCGTAAGCATCTCTCGAAAATTCCCAAGTCCACAAAAAACCACATTCCCAATTACAGGCCAGTCGAAGAAACTCATCACGAGAGACATCAAAAGTGGACCTGCGGTAAAGAGGATAAGTCCAGTGATCCAAGGCAGGAGAAAGAGATAGGGAGTCCAAGAACGACGTTTCATACTCGAGCGCTGCCTAACCATCAGGCACCTCCCCTATTTCAGGATTTGAGAAAAAGCATGCTCGGCTGAGATAGCTTCATTACTATTGAGAACCTGTTCCAAAGCAAGCTCTATTTTATCCGAAAGCTCTGACCAAGCAGCCACCTTAAACGACGAAGGAATCTGTCCATTACTGCGTTCAAGCATTTCGTAAAACTTGCCGTACACTACGTCATCTGTCATCTTTTCTGAGGCAGCCACAGACTTAAGAACAGGAAGCTCATAGTTAAGTCGCTCACGGTTCATCTCAGGACTCGTCCAGTATTTAATAAAAGTCCAAGCGGCATCCTTGTGTTCACTGCTCTTGGCGATCGAAACGCCCGAAGAACTAACAATGCTGACTGATTTTTGATCCCCAAAATTGGGTAGGAGTGCTACACCAAAATCAACGTCACTTTCTTTTAATCCCTGGAGTGACCAGGCCCCATTAATATACATAGCAACGGTGCCCATCTTAAAGGCATCTTCTCCCATTGAATCACCAGATACTGCCGATCCCTCAGCAATCATATCCTGGAACAACTGGAAAGGTTCAGTCGTCCGCTTCGAAGCAATAATGGGATCGAAAGACCCAGATTCATCGCTATAAGAGCCACCATTTGACCATGCAAACATTTCGAAATCATATGGATCTGCTTTAATCGGAAGTCCCAAGCCATAGCGTTTTTTACTCGGATCTGCAATCTTTTTCGCAGCCATTCGCAGCTCATCCCATGTCCACTCCCCCTCTGGAACTTGGACTCCAGCTTCCTGGAAAAGGATTTTATTATAATAAATCACATGGGTCGTGTAGCCGACTGGAATCCCAAGGGTCTTATCACCCGAGCGATTGTAAATCCAGAGGGCATCATAAAAATCTTCTTTATAGTCTTTACCTTCCGCCTCAATAAAAGTATCTAGGGGCTCAAGCGCCTCACCATATTTCGGGTAATTCCACATATACATGACATCTGGAGCGTCTTTGCTACCAATTCCTGTCGTTATTTTTGTATCGTAGTTGCTTCCATAACTTTCAATGCTGACATGAATTTTATCTTGTGATTGATTGAACGCTTCAACCATTTTCTCTTGAAACTGAAGGGTGTCGGCATTGTCCCATGTAGAGAATCGAATCTCTGTTTTCCCACTCTTTTCAGCACCTTGTCCCTGACAAGCAACAAGCGATGTACCGAATACTGCCGCAACTAAGATGGCGGCCAAAGAACGTAGCTGTTTCATAAGATATCCCTCGCTATCCATTTCAATGGTCAAAGGAACCAAAGATTTGTCATCTGGAGCCGAGTTCATCTTATAAAATGACAAGAGTAATATTTGGAGAAATCAAGTTAAAGCTTTAGAAATCCCGAGGTCTTCAGCCACATTTCCTGTGAGGAGTATTTTAGAAATTGACTATGTAGCACTTTGGACGATTAAAATTGGGACCTATTCCGTGTACGAGGCCAAGCCTCCCCTCGAAAAACAAAAGAGAAAGCCAGTTGAAACTGACCTTCTCTCCATAAGCCCATATCACCATCTAGCTTTTTTACACGTATACTTGAAGCGTCCTCGGTAGCTCAGTCATCGAAATCGAATCAAGCCTATGCCTGGCTAAGAGAGGAGCTCTGAAACTTTTGCTTCAAGAGCAAGTCCGCGACGATAGTCCACCAAGAAGTCTTCAAAGTTCTTACAAGCTTCCTCCCCAGCAAGATATCGATCACACTCAGTATCGCTAAAAATCTCCGTATCAAGAAAATCTGCAAGTGAACAGGTCCTCGCATAGCGAACCCTATATAATGCTAACAAGGCAATTCCATAAGCTCCGCCCTCACCAGCATGTTCTAGAAGGACAACTGGTTTAGAGGTTGCAGCCGAAAGTGCTTTTTGCCCTGCATCTGAGCTCTTAAAGAACCCACCATGAGCACGCAGTTCCTCGATCTCAACACCCTCACGGTCAAGAATCTCCATTCCAATCCGTAAACTTGCCAGAGCCGAATAGAGCTGGCTTTGCATTAAAGCTGCGAGATCAAAACGACTCTGGGCTTTGCGCATAAGGAGTGGACAGCCTTGTTCAATACCCGTGATTGGCTCAGCTGCAACATAATTATATAGGAGCAGTCCATCGTATGGAACGGTCTCAGCAGCAGCCCTGTAGAGAGTCTCATAGAGCTGATTATCGCTAACATTTAAACCGAGCCTCCGAATTAAATCTTGAAAGAGTGCGGCGAAAGCATCGATCTCATTACAACCGTTATTACAATGCACCATGGCAACTGGTAGACCATCAGGAGTCGCCACCATATCTATCTCAAAATAGGGACGGCTCAAACCATGTTCTAAAACAAACATCGCAAAAATCGAAGTTCCTGCCGAAATATTTCCCGTCTTCGGACGAACACAATTGGTTGCAACCATCCCAGTTCCCGCATCACCTTCGGGAGGACAGAATAGAATCCCAGGAGATAACCAGTCGCATTGTCCGAGCAACTCAGACCCTTTGCTGCTGAGTTGTCCCGCAGGCTCTCCAGCTAGTAGTATCCTCGGGAGAATACTCTCGACCTGGTATGGTAGGTTGTAGGGGGCCAACACACGATCTAATGTCTCGAGACGGCCCTTATCATAGCTTATTGTACGAGCTCCAATCGGAAACATTCCCGCAGCATCACCAATACCAAGTACAAACTCACCAGTTAAACAATAGTGGACATAGCACGACAAAGTCATCAGACGATAAATTTGTCTCACATAAGTCTCCCCATTGAGAAGTGCTTGGTAAAGATGTGAAACTGACCATCGAATTGGAAAATTGCAGTTTAGTACCTCGCTCAAACGCTCACTCGCCTCATGCGTGTACGTATTTCGCCACGTACGAAACTCTGCCAGCCATTGATCGTCTTGATCCAACGCTATACAACCATGCATCATCCCCGAAATGCCAATACACTCAATCTTGGGTAAACAAAATGGCGATTTGGCGGTCAAGGCTTGACGCAAACTAGCTAAGGTCGCTCGTAGCCCGAAGAAAATTTCTGCTGGCTCATACGCCCAATATCCATTTATTCTTTTGGACTCCCAACGATAAGAGCCCGAAGCTAGAATTTCCCCTCTTTCCGAAATAACTTGGGCTTTAATCCTCGTAGAACCTAATTCGATTCCTAAAAAAGCCATGTCTTTCTCCTATGTTCTGATCCACTTAGGGCACAATGTTTCTCGATATTCTCTTTAAATCACGCCCTTTTGGAGCATGATATTGGCATATAATGCAGATTCTCCCGTAGCAATAATCAAATAGGCCTTAGCACTTTCCTCGTAGAATTGATAGCGCTCATAGAAATCGAGAACCTCTTCTGGTTGGTAGCCAGCCTGCCGCAAACTTTCTCGGTAACTATCCCATATCGGCGTCTCAACCTGATCACCAGGAACCTTTTCCATTAAATAGACTGCCTTGTCGCAATAGGGATCAAGTGGAAAAAGCTCCAGAATCGCATCAAGCACTGCCTGTCCTGAGTGACCATCCATCCGAAGTACGTACTTATCTTTCCCTGTGCTTGCCGATGGGAAATTAGCATCAGCAATCACCAATCGATCGCCATGCCCCATTTCACATAGACGCATTAGCAATTCGGGACTTAATATTTTCGGAATTCCTTTTAACATATTCACCTCTAGAAAAAAGGCCGAAGCCCACAGCTTGCGGAACTTCGGCCTACCCTCATAAGGGCGGACTCAATTACTCATACAGACATGGAGCGATGTCTTCATCCGTCATGTTTTCAGCCGTGTACCACAGAGCACCCGTATCAACATCTTTGACTTCAACCCCAGATTTAGCCATAACAGCCAGCTTGACTGCCTGATATCCGATCTGAACAGGATTCTGGGTAATGGATCCGACAAAGATACCATCACGAATGGCATCCAGCTGCTTCTTACCTGCGTCGAAACCAACAGCAATTACTTTGTCTTTACCGAGACGGTCCAAACCTTCATTAGCGGTAATCAGCGCATTAGCAGCAAACTCATTTGAACCATATACGGCGATGAGATCTTCTTTTTCAAGGATGGCACTGGCAACATTCGCAGCATCCGCATCTTTAACTTCAGCTGGAATACCCAGCTCGATGACGACTTTAGCGCCCTCGACAGGCTTAGCGAGCGATTCATGCCCCTCAATCGAAACCTTATCTTCACCAATTAGCTTCGCCATTTTCTCGATGAAACCAGCTGTGCGCTGCGTAATTGAAAGCGAGTTCGACTCCTGTGATACAACACCGATACGAACGGTCTCTGCTGGATCGCTGACCTTATCTTTAATTAATTCATAGAGATGTTCAGCGGCGAGTTCACCAGCGGCATAGTTGTCCGTTGATGCATTGGCAACAACAGACCCTTCTGGTGCATCCGGAACCCCCGAGTCAAATCCAACAATCGGGATACCTTTTTCTTGTGCATTCTTCAGTGAATCCAAACTTGCTTTCGTATCCAATGCGGCAAAGCAAATCGCATCAGGATCGAGGTCGATCGCTGCATTGAGATATTCGACCTGTTGAGCAATCGCAGATTCATTATCAGGACCTTGAAAGTTGACTTCCGCGTTAAACTCTTCACCCGCCTTTTTTACACCTGCCTCAACGGCCTTCCAGAACTGGTGCTGGAATCCCTTTGCGATCACTTCAACTCGCAAACCTTCCTGTAATTTATCTGTTTCTTCAGCGAAACTGTGGGTCATCAAAAGTGGTGTTGCAACGAGGGCCAGCGCCAATGTTGCAACAATGCTTTTTCTAATCTTCTTCATTTCTAACCTCCTAATTAGTCTCCGAAGAGACATTGCCATTGGGGATTTCCGCCCCTAGCCCTGCGCCTAGACACAGGAAGCAATCCGATACTTTCACATGAGATCTAGGTCTCAAACACATTTTTTCTACTTGTTCATTGCCTTACGTCGACGGTTGATGATGTCCATGAAAACCGCAAAGATTAGGATAAATCCAGTAATAAACAGCTGGTAGTGTGACTGGACTCCAATATATGGGAAGCCGATTTTAAGGACTGCCATGATAAAGACACCAATAATTGTTCCGAAAATAGAGCCAACACCACCTGAGAGCGAGGTGCCACCAATAACAACACCCGCGATGGCATCCAACTCGAAGCCATTACCCGTGTTTGGCTGTGCCGTAGAATAAACGGCAACATAAGCGATACCTGCAAGAGCAGCGAAGAGGCCACTAATTACATACGCTGTAATTTCATAATTCTGTACACGAATACCCGATAAACGAGTCGCTTCCTTATTGGAGCCAATCGCCAGGATATACCGGCCAACCTTCATCTTATTTAAAACAAGCGCCATGATTATGCCGAGGACAGCAACGATAATAAAACCTGTCGGAAAGTTTTTCGGAAGAATGCCGCCCTCTCGAGTAACCATAAATAGCTCCCGAAACCAAGCCCCTGGTTCATCCCCCTGTGGGAACGAGATTGTCTTTGTCTTCGAGATGATTGAACCCAAACCACGAGAAATCATCATGGATCCAAGGGTCGCAATAAAGGCGGGTAAGCCCAGTTTAGAGACAAGAATGCCATTAAACAGACCAAACAACAGTCCGACGAGCAACATGATTAAGAGCACCAGAATCATTGGACAGCCCTTTTCCATGAAGACACCGCCGATCAATGCGGAACAAATAGCCACTGTCCCAATGCTAAGGTCAATCCCCCCCGTTGCAATTACGAAAGTCACACCGATTGCCATAAAAGCAATGTAGTAGCAGCTCTTCGCAATATTTGTAAACGTAGAAACTTGCATAAACTTCGGTGTCATCAGCGAGAAGACGAGACAGATTAGGACCAATGCGACGACAACAACAGTTTGTTGATTCGAAAAAATCTTCTTTATGCGGTTCATATGACAATACTCCTCGTGGCTGCCGACATAATATTTTCTTGGTTGGCTTTATCGATTGGAATGATTTCTGAGATACGCCCTTCACACATCACTGCAACACGATCGGACATACGTAAAATCTCAGGGAGTTCGGAGGAGATCATGATGATTGACTTACCCGCTGCAACAAGTTCATGCATGAGCGCATAAATCTCTGACTTCGCACCGACATCGATCCCTCGGGTGGGCTCATCAAAGATAATGATTTGACTATTGCGCATGAGCCATTTAGCAATAACCACCTTTTGCTGATTACCACCTGACAGCTTCCGTACTTCCTGTTTCACGGACGGGGTCTTTATACGTAATGACTGAACATACTCCTCAGCACGAGCTTCGAGTTTCTTTTCATCTACAAAACTGCCTCGCACAATTTGATTAAAATCGGTCAGACCAATATTTTCATCCACCGCTTTATCAACTAGGATTCCATAGCGTTTACGATCCTCGGAGAGGTAACCAATCCCATATTGAACAGCATCGTGTGGATCCTTTATCTCAACGAGTTGTCCTTCAATAAAGATCTCACCCCGATCCTTTCGATCAGCGCCGAAAATAGCTCGGGCCAGCTCGGTGCGTCCAGCGCCCATGAGTCCAGCAAAGCCGAGAATTTCTCCACGTCGAAGCTGGAATGAGCAGTCTTGAACAGCCTTGCCGCAACTAATTCCTCGAACTTCAAGAACAACGTCCGAATCTTCACCCACAGAAGGTGCGCTCTTCGGATCTTCGAAAATAACGCGTCCGACCATCATTTTGATAATGTCATCTTTGCTTGAAGTAGCAGTCACGAGACTCCCTACTGTCTCCCCATCACGCATCACCGTAACGCGGTCGGTAATCCGATGAATCTCATCCATACGGTGAGAAATGTAGATAATACCGATCCCTTTCTTACGTAGACTATGGATAATTTCAAACAGCTGATCGATTTCGGAATCAGTTAACGCGGCAGTCGGTTCATCAAAAACAATCAGACGTGCTTCTTGCAAGATAACCTTTGCAATCTCAACCATTTGCTGCTGACCAACGGTGAGTCGATCCATCAATTCACCTGGGTGGATATGTATTTTGAGAGATTCAAAGACAACCCGTGCTTTCTCTTCAAGTTGTCGGTCTTTGATAAAGAGACCAGCCATATCCTCTCGACCCAAAAATAGGTTTTGAGCGACAGTAAGATCTTTAAGCAAATTCAGTTCTTGATGAACAATTGCAATTCCATCCCGTTCTGAATCCTTGGGTCCATGGTAAGTAACCTCTTCCAAACCTTGACCACGATCGTAGAGGACACGACCTGTATCCTTTTGATATATGCCTGTTAAGATCTTCATTAGTGTGGATTTCCCAGCACCATTTTCACCCATTAAGGCCAAAACCTCGCCACGGTGAAGCTCTAATCCAGCATTTTGGAGCGCAGGAATTCCCGAAAAGGCTTTCTGGATCCCCTCCATACGCAGTAGTACGTCCATAGGCCCTCCTTCCTAAATCGTTATATGAGTTTCATTACTTCGTTTCAGATTCTGAGGATTTGCGTTGACCGTATGTCTTAAACTTCTCCGCCATTAAGGTCATTTCCTCATCATCGAGGATAATTGGCGCTCCAATACAACGTGCTCGATAATATGCAGCAGCACAGTACTCGACCTCTTCAATAACATTGAAGGCGTTTAAAAGATCTTGCGCTCCTGCGAGGATTCCATGATTTGCAAGCAGCACTGCTCTTCTATCCTTCATCGCTTCAAATGCATTTACGGCGAGTTCATGGGTTCCATAGGTCGCATACTCAGCAACCCGAACATCTTTTCCTGCCACAGCAATCATGTAGTGTGAAGCGGGTATCGGTTCCCTTAGAATTGCGAAAACCGTTGCATAGGCTGTGTGGGCATGGATGACCGCATCGATGTCATCTCGATATTTGTACTGTAGTAAGTGCATCTCCCACTCACTGGAAGGCTTGCGGTGCCCCCCCACAACGTCACCATCTAAGTTCATCAAAACGATATCTTCAGGACGAATCTCGTAGAAATCTATGCCCGTCGGGGTAATTGCCATAATTCCCGTTTTACGATTAAATACCGAGAGATTCCCGCCTGTCCCTTTAGTTAGATTGGTATCGACCAGTTTTTTTCCATATGTAATCAAGTCAAGTCGATCTTGATACATACTTAATCCTTCGTGCACCATGGCCACCTCCTCACAATCATGGACGTTATGGCTCGCCCCCAAAAGGACGAGCCATAAACTCATCTACCTGTAGAGCGGTCCATAGAATTCACAAGCGCGGAAATCCTGCCCTTCAAGTTCTTTCGTCCCGAAGCCATAGAATGAATGCGGACGGAAGATACGGTCTTCACTGACATTGTGGTAAACGACGGGGATTCGAAGCATTGAACAAAGAGTGATCAGATCAGCACCTACATGACCATAAACCGAAGCACAGTGATTTGCTCCCCAATGCATCATCACGTCATAAACGGACTCAAAACCTTTTGTCTCTCCAACAATTGGTGCAAACCAAGTCGTTGGCCAAGTCGTGTCTGTCCGGTCTTCAAGAACCTGCGAATGTTCCTCTGGAATATGGCAGCTATAACCTTCGGCCAACTGAAGCGTTGGACCAACACCTTCAACAATATTCAGGCGAATCATGGTCATGGGCATCTCACAACGAGTGACGAAGTGGCTTGAGAAACCACCACCGCGGAAGTATTGCAGATTCGCTTGAGGCCAATCACAGGCTGCGAGCATGGCGTCAATATCTTCTTGCTGGAGATTCCAGAATTCTTTCATGCATGCCTGGCCCTGCTCATCCTTGCAGGCACCAGAGCCATCCAGCGCAGTTGCCCCTGAGTTGATTAAATGCATCACACCATTTTTAGCATGGCCCTCGAGCTCGTACCCCGTCACCCGCTTAACCGATTCCGGCGACCAGTAGGTTCGAACATCTGAGAACAGTGCTGCCCGATTCGTCAACAAATGACCTAAGAGCATGGATGCACCATTAAGCGTATCATTCTCAGTAGCGAAACTGAATGGTTCTTTAGGGCCATTCCAATCAAAACTGGATGCCATAATGGCTTCTGTAAAGTCAGCATTCGGTAGCCAGTCGGTCCAGTGACGCTGCCCCTGGAAGCCACCCGAAATCGCATTGCGACCCATCGCTTCCTCATGCCAGCCCTTTTCAGCAAGTTTCTCATTACCTACGAGAATATCGCGAACAATCATGTAATGTTTCGCGACGAAGTCCCACTCATCTTCATCGGAAATAACCTTTGATTTTTTCACGATTTCCAGGAGTTCATGTTTGGTATTGAGATTAATTCCTTCTTTGCAATTCTCTTTAATCCATGCGCGAGCACGTTCGAACTCTTCTTCGTCATAGATTTCCAATTTCATACGACGCAGAATTTCAACCATGTCGATCCATTCCGTACGCATGCCCAAATACTGTTGGAAAAACATAGCTTGTGCATTGGAGCCCATGATACCCATTGAAACGCCACCAAGGTTGACGTATGACTTATCCCTCATTTGTCCGACCGCATATGCGCCACGTGCAAAACTAAGGATTTTCTCACGCACATCACTTGGAATACTGCTGTCATCAGCTTCCATAACATCATGGCCATAGATTGAAAATGCCGGTAACCCGCGCTGAGCATATGCAGCCATGACGGCCGCCAAATAAACTGCACCAGGACGCTCGGTTCCGTTGAACCCCCAAACCGCCTTAATCGTCTTCGGGTCTAGATCCATCGTTTCGGTTCCATAACACCAACATGGCGTAACTGTGAGGGTTGCAACCACATTTTCACTTGCAAAAGCCTCTGCACAGCGTGACGCCTCCGCACCTCCACCAATTGTGCACGGAGAAATAACGCATTGCACAGCTTGACCATCTGAATAGTGAAGATTCGATTCAATCAACTCTTTCGCGGCTTTCGCCATGTTCATGGTCTGAGTTTCCAACGATTCTCGTACGCCACCCCAGCGGCCATCAATCGTCGGACGAATACCGATTTTGGGATAATTTTTCGACATGATGCACCTCCCATTTATTCGTTACAATCGCCCATTTAAGCCCTGGTACAATTGCACAAATAAAAATGCTTTATTCTTCGCCATCTTATGCCATCTATTTTGGTTTGACAATTTTTGAATTAAATATGAATATATTTCTTAGAACTTTGAACATTATGATGAACTTTTGAACAGTTCAGAATTAAGAGCTAATAATCATCCAGCTTACCTGTGGGAGGGGACCATGTCTTACGAAGACCAAAAATCGACAATTATCCAAATTCTCAAGCACGAACGGGTTAGTAGCACCGAAAATCTCGTAAGCAAGCTATATTTCAGCCGTTCAACTCTACGTCGAGTCTTGATTCAGATGGAAGATGAAGGTCTAGTCCGCCGTTCTCACGGACGTGTAGAGCTAGTTGATCCATCCCGTCATGAAAATCCTGCTAATCGCCGCTTTGAAGTACATCAAGATGAGAAATTGCAAGTTAGCAAAAAAGCCCTCCCCCTAATTCGAAATGGGATGGTTATCTTCCTCGACTCAAGTTCGACCATCTACCGGCTCAGCGGTTTTCTAAAGGAGTTTGAGGATCTAAAAATTATTACTAATGGCCTTCACGTCGCCATGAACTTGCGTAATTTACGCCGTTCAGAAATTTACATTTGTCCTGGGAGAATTCGCCCAGGCTCCACTTCTGTCATCGGAGAAATCGCAGTCGATTTTATTGACTCATTTCACGCAGACCTCGCGATCTTCTCCTGTAAATCCATTGATCCACGAGGAGGGTATGAGGGAGATTCCTCTCAAGCCATGATTAAAATGCTCATGGCGCGTCAATCAAAAGAAACAGCTCTCCTATTTGACCATCATAAAATCCATGAAAAAGGCTATTATCGCTCATTTACCTTTCCAGACATCAACTACCTAGTCTGTGATTGTGAATTGCCCAACGCCCTAAAAGTCATCACAGAAGAACATGGTTGCCAAATTCTCTAAGCTTAAGCTCATTTGAACACTCGCAATGAAATCCCTCCTAGCAGGGTCAATATCACACACTGGAAAGTCCCAAAGATCGTGATATGATGCAGCCAAACCAGTTCGCTCAGCGAGGCATAATCGAAAAAGGAGACGGATATGAAAACCTATCTGGCATACGATCTTGGTGCTTCCTCAGGTCGCCTGATGGCAGTCACCCTCGACAACGACAAGAAACTTCACCTTGAAGAGCTATATCGTTTCGATAACCACCCGATAGAAATAGACGGCCACACCTGTTGGGATCTCGATAAGATCGAGAACGCTCTCTGTGAAGGTTTGAAAATTGCATGCGAGCGCGGGCTTAATATCGTCTCGATTGGTGTTGATACTTGGGGCGTCGACTTCGTCCTCATCAACGAAGCGGGTGAACCAGCCTCGCCTGCCGTCACCTACCGAGATCCACGCACCCAAGCGATGCGCGAAATCTGCGAAAGTGATCTGAGTTTCGAGGAACACTATCGCCGCACCGGCATCGCTTACAACTGCTACAACACCGTCTACCAACTTCTCGCTCTGAGAGAGAGCAATCCAGAATTGCTCGAATCAGCCAAACAACTCTTATTCATTCCCGACTACTTCGCATATCGTATGTCGGGCGTCCCTCATAACGAGTATTCGATTGCTAGCACTAGTGCTCTCCTCGATGCCAAAACACGTGATTGGGACTACGAGCTAATCCAGAAATTAAAACTGCCTAAACATCTCTTCAAACCTCTGAAGCAAGCTGGTTACATATCTGGACCACTACAAGGTAAATTCCGTGAAGCCCTCGGTTCTGATGCCCTCGTGGTTCTAGCACCTGGGCATGACACTGCCTCCGCCTTTCTATCGGTCGCGGATCCAGATGCTGACTCAGTCTACATGTCGAGTGGAACCTGGAGTCTACTTGGTCTCGTTCGTGAAGATCCTATCATAGACGGAACAAATGTTGATTATCGCTTCACAAATGAGGGCTGTTTCGATGGCCAAATCCGCTACATCCGCAACATCATGGGACTATGGATGATCCAATCGATCCGCCGCGAGATGCAAGGTATTAGCTATGTGAAAAATCAGGCACAATCACAGCCTCAGAAAAAAATCTCTTTTCCCGAAATCATTGCTCTCGCCCGTTCTGCCCAACATTTTAGCAGCCTTATCGACGTCAACGATGAACGTTTCCTCGCCCCAGAGAGCATGCGAAACGAAGTTCGGCAAGCTTGTATAGACTCGGGGCAGACAGCTCCTGAAAATGATGCCGAGATCCTCGCCTGTGTCTATCACTCTCTTGCCCACTGCTATGCCCAAACCATTGAGGCCCTGGAACAAAGCAAACATCTGAAGTTTAAACATCTGCGCATCTTTGGCGGAGGCTGCCAGGACACCTACCTCAATCAACTCAGTGCCAATGCCAGCTATCACCGAGTCATCGCCGGTCCCGTCGAGGCCTCCTCGCTCGGCAATGCCCTTTGTCAAATGCTAAGCGATGGAAGTTTCAAAAATCTGCACGATGCCCAAACCGCTGTCGAGGTCAGTTTTCCACTTCACAGTTTTGAAGTCATGAATTGATCCTCTGCAAGCAGACAAAAAGAGGCGAGTGCACACTGTGCGCCCGCCTCTTTTATGCGTGTCTCTTTCTCTTAAGCGCCTGCGAGGAAATCCCTAAGTTGCTCGATGCGTGGCATGGCAGACTGGGCCCCGGCCCCGGTCGTCGATAGAGCTGCAGCCGCATTGGCAAATCGCGCCGCCTCTTCAAGCGAAAAATCTCGACTGAGTGCAAGCGCAAGGGCCCCATTAAATGTATCCCCCGCTCCAGTTGTATCCACGGGTTTAACACGAAATGCTGGAATCATGGCTTCTTGACCATCAGAACTTAAGAGATAGGATCCCTGTTCACCAAGTTTCGCCAAGACTGCACCCACCCCACGGCCCAATAGCTCACGGCAGGCTGTAGATATTTCTGCGGGGCTTGTACAGGGCTTGCCCGTTAAAATCGAAAGTTCAGAAGCATTCGGCGTAATGATATCCACATTCGGATATAGTGCATCTGGCAATTCCACTGCTGGTGCTGGATCGAGAATCACCGTTTTAGCAGCTGACTTCATCTGTTCTGCAGCATAAGCCACAGAGTCAATGGGTGTCTCGAGCTGTAAGAGGAGAATATCGCAAGTCAAAATATCTGGAAGCCAAGCGTCAAGCTGAGCACGATCCACACAGCCATTTGCCCCTGCGACAATCGCTATGCGGTTTTCCCCCGCATCGTCAACTTCAATAAAGGCAGTTCCCGAGCTCACATCCTTCCGCGAATAAACCGCCGCATGACCAACCGACTCCCGCTCTAATACATCCCGATAAAAGGAAGCAGCCATATCATCGCCTAAAAGAGCAAACATCTCGACATCCGCACCTAGGCGAGCTGCCGCCACAGCTTGGTTTCCCCCCTTACCCCCTGGATACTGAAACAAGGAATCGGCCGAAACTGTCTCTCCAGGTTGATGGAATTTCTTTAGTCGAATCGTTACATCAAGATTCAGACTCCCTAGCACAGCAATTTTTCTCATCTTGCTACTCCTATGATCATAGAAAAGCTCATACATGAACTAGGACCCGTCAGGGTCCCAAGTTCAGATCAGGCACTTACTTCTTGGCCTCAGCGTCAGCCACTTTAAATTTAACCGATGATCCGCGACGTTCAACCAAGAGACGCCCCTGTAGAATATCGATATAGGCTGCAAGAACGATTACCAAGCCCGTCACCACGAACTGATAGAAAGTATCGATCCGAAGAACAATCAGACCTACCTTAAGTGCTGAGAATAGAATTGCCCCGATCACTGTACCGAACACGTGCCCTCGGCCACCAGTCATACTGGTACCACCAATCGCAGCCGCAGCGATCGCTTCCATCTCATAACCCTGACCAGTTGACGGGTCACCCGTTCCTAGGCGACCAACCATCACAAGCGCCGCAAGTGCAGTTCCTAACATACAAAACGCATACATCAGGATCTTACAACGGTCAGTCTTAACACCAGATAGACGTGCCGCCTCTTCATTGCCACCGATCGCATAGGTATGCGCTCCAAGTCGCGTCTTGCGCATCATCACGGCAATGATCAGCGCAAAGATAATGAAGTAGAGAACAGAAACTGTCAAAGTCGCTCCGATTTTTGCATTCAGAGGCTGACGATATGCCTGCGGCACACCAAGCACTGGGAAACCTCCAGTAATGATGTAGGCGAGCCCTCGGTAAACCGACATGGTACCCATGGTCGCTACGAAGGGTTGCAGGTGCATTTTCGTAATCAAGAATCCATTCACCAAGCCCATCCCAAATCCAATCAGCAGACAGAGGGGCATCCAAATCCAAATTGGCATTCCCGCCTTTGCTAATTGAGCCGCAACACAGGCTACGAAAGCCAGTCCAGACCCAACCGAAAGATCAATTCCTCCAGTTAGGATAACCAGAGTCATACCAATTCCCATCAATCCATATGTAACCGCCTGCTGAATGATAGTCACTTGATTACTCACTGATAGGTAGGAGTTATTCAAAATGGAAAATAAAATAATCGCCAGTATTAGAGCCGCGAGAGTACTTAGCTCACGTCGGTATTTCGTGTAAATCATTTTCATTCTTCGTCCTCCATGGCATGCGCCAATAATAGATCTTCTCGAGCATCTTCACGTAAGACATCCGCACTAATCACGCCATCGCGCATTACATAAATTCGATCACTCATACCGATAACCTCTGTCAGCTCAGAGGAAACCATGATGATCGAAATCCCTTTTTTGAGCATTGACTCCATCAGTGCGTAGATCTCGGCCTTTGCGCCAATATCGATCCCCTTCGTAGGCTCATCAAATACAAGCACGGGTGCTTCGGTAGAAAGCCATCGCGCTAGCATGACTTTTTGCGCATTACCACCCGAGAGCCCTGACGTCGGAAAAAACGGATCATTGGGTGTCAGACCAACTTCCGCGCCACGTCGCTTCGCATTTTCAACCTGCGCTTTATGATCCAGAAATCCAGCTCGAACAAACTGTTTTAGACATGAAATCGAAATATTGCTGAGGTTATCAAGATTCGGGATAATTCCCTCTTCCTTACGATTTTCGGTGATTAATCCAAACCCAGCTTGGACGGCTTGTGACGGATTGCGGAATCTGAGTGATGTGCCATTCAAGCGAATCTCTCCGCCATCGATGGGATCAGCTCCAAAAATCCCGCGCATCAGTTCGCTACGACCAGCACCAACCAGTCCGAAAAAGCCGAGCAACTCCCCCTTACGCAGATAGAAACTACAATCATGGAATTTACTGCCACTAACATGCTCAACCTCAAGCACACGCTCTGAACTGGCCTGACAGGGAAGCGTACGGCGAGCAAACATCGAAACATCTCGCCCGACCATAGCTCGGATGATCTCGTCACGGCTCGTCTTGGCTAATTCGTAGGTACCAATATATGCACCATCTCGCATCACCGTCGCCCGTGAGCAGAGTTCAAAAATTTCATCCATCTTATGACTAATGTATAAGATCGTTATGCCGCGCGACTGAAGCTCGCGAATCATCTTAAATAGCAATGCCACTTCGACATCTGACAGAGAAGCCGTCGGTTCATCAAAAGAAATTAAACGGGCATTACTTTCGATCGCCTTTGCGATCGTGACCATTTGTTTCTGTCCCGTCATCAGAGATCCCATAACATCTGTGGCTTTAAAATTGCATTTCAGCCGTTTAAGCATCTCCGTGGTTTTCTCGTTCATCAACTTATGATTAACAATCCCACAATGGCCCGGTTCTTCACCGAGAAACATATTCTCAGCAACCGTCCGTTCAGGGAGGATTGAGAGCTCCTGATGAACTTTTACAATCCCTGCCGCCTTCGCCATATGGATGTCACGAAAACGCACGGACTTACCCTCAATGCGCACCTCTCCCTCGCTCGGCAGAAAAACACCATGCAAGATATTTAGCAGCGTGCTCTTGCCTGCCCCATTTTCACCGATAATCGCATGAATCTCTCCGCGATTGATCGAAAATGAAACATCTTTAAGCGCTTGTGTTCCAGGAAAAAATTTTGAAATATGAGAAAACTCAATCAGTTTTTCCATCCAAACCCTCCGTTCTCAAAAATATACTGGCTTCCTCAAACCACTGCACTCGGGTTAATGACCAACGGATCTAAACTGTAAGAAAAAAAGGGGAGCTGGTACTAAGTTCCAAACTCCCCACCATCATAGCTCGAATCAAAACATTTATAGCCCTTGCAAGAAATAATTACAAAGCAAACGCTAGAGCCACCTCAGGGTTTAAGTGAGTCGAAATGTCTTATTCAACATTCGGCTTATATTCGTAACCGAAGACCTCTTCAAAGCTCTTATCAATATTCTCAGCATCACGGACACACTGAGGGGCGTAGATAACGGTCGGAACCTTTTGTCCAGCTAGCTTACGAATCTGCATTTCGACACCAATGGCACCCATAACCTGAGGGCTAAAATCGATCGTCGCATCGAGGACACCGCCCTTAATGGACTCCATCGCTTCGCTCGTTCCATCGGTACCAACGATTACGCAGCTGCTGCTAATCGCCTCGCGAGCCTCGACAGCGCCCATCGCCATCGTATCGTTGTTGCAGTAAATACCACCAAGATCTGGATGCTGCTGAAGCAGAGTCTGCGTAATGTCGTAAGCCTTTTGGCGATCCCAGTCACCATTTTGAACCGCTACGATCTCGACCTTATCTGGATTGTTCTTTTCAAAATAGTCTTTGAACCCCTGGGTACGAGCCTGAGCAGCAGTTGCCTGTGAAAGACCAGTAATGCATGCGACCTTACCTTCGCCACCGATCTTCTTATCAATCCACTCAGCAGCCTGATAACCGGCCTTATAGTGCCAAGCACCAACCGTGCACGTGGCATAAGGGGTAAACGCATCCATAACCGTCGTTAAATCGACGCCATCTTGGCGCGCTTTTTCGAAGCCTGGAACGAGGTTGCTAGCAGAAATACCTGAAACAAGAATGCCCTTATAACCTTTATTGATCATGTCCATAAGAAGGGTAAGCTGACCCTCCTCGTCGCTCTCAGTCTGTGCACCACGGACATCAATTTCGACATCGAAACCTGCATCACGGAAGAGTTGTGCACCCTGTTCGGCGCCTTCTTTTTCCATGCGCCAGAATTCGTTTTCAAAAGTCTTCGTTGCGAAACCTAATTCAATCTTGTCCTCGAGCTTCGGAATGGCTGGAAGCTCTTCGCGGATATCGTTGTACTGAACGGCCCCATCATAGAAGTCGTAGCCCTGCTTCTCGACTTCGGCACCTGGTAGCTCATCATCTGCTCGTAGGGTGCCACCCATGGGCAGTATTACTAGGCCTAAGGCCAATGCATACATGAGAGTTCTTTTCGCTGTCTTCATCGCTCGACTCCTTATTTATGCTGCATGAAACATTCGCAGCTGACCAGCTAGAGCTGGCCGTACCAATGATGTGTGAAACTCGCATCTAGGCTTAGCAGGTTAAGCGTTTATTCCACTCCAAACATTTACCACCTCGATTATTCCAAACAGAAGCTACTAAAACAACCATTTTTGAACAATTTCATCAATTCCACATTTTTATTCCCGCTAATTTGTGCTTAATGCACGGCGTGATCAGTAGTTAAGCATTTGACCTGATGCCCGTTTTCAATTACTCTGTACCTAATCGCAATCGGAACCATATCAAGACTTGGATAAGTAGAATCAGGAGGCTCATATGTCCTCAACCCTACGCGATGTTGCCCGGACCGCAAACGTCTCCACCGCGACTGCATCCCTCGTATTGAACGGAAAAGCACGCCGGATTTCTCAGGAAACCATCCAGCGTGTCCTCGCCGCTGCGGAGGCTTTAAATTATGTTCCCAACCGATCAGCCCAGTCGCTTGTCTCTGGACGACGAAAAATCGTTGCTTTAGTGATGCCTGAACTCGAAAATTCCTTTTTCTCCAGCCTAAGCAACTCGATCATCCCAGCGCTTCAAGCGGCAGGTTATAACGTCCTGATGGGGATTAGTGCGAACAACGCCGAAGAAGAAAAACGCCTTCTCGAGCAAATGCTTGGCGAAGGGGTCGCCGCCCTACTTCTCTGCACCTCGAGTGCAAAGGGCAGTCAAATCCAAGAGGACATCTGCAATCTGATCCGTTCAGCCCGGATTCCCACGGTCCAAATCGACCGGAAGTTTGAGCTTGAAAATAGCCCCTGTATTTACGTCGACAGTTTCGAGGGCGCAAGGCGACTTTGTAAGCACCTCATTGACGAGGGTTATCGACGCATCGCAGCAATAACCGGCCCCCCCCAGCAGTTTTCAGTAACTGAGCGCCTGCGAGGCTATCGCTACTCCCTCGAAGAAGCGGGGATCAACTATGATGAGGACTTGATCTATGTCGGTGATTACCGGGTGAATTCAGGCTACGAAGCCATCCCTAGCCTCCTCCCATTTCGTCCGGATTGTATCTTTGCATTTAACGACATGATCGCTCTCGGCGCCCTAAAGGCACTTGGAGACCTCGGCAAACAGGTGCCTCAAGACATCGCACTCGCAGGCTACGACGATAACTACTATTCCCCGATGCTCCATGTTCCGATTAGTTCGGTGCGCCAGCCCATCGAAGCCGTTGCCAGCGCCTCAGTCGAACGGCTCTTAGCCCTCATTCAAAAAGGCAAGTCCCCTGGGCTGATCGAAGATCTCGTACTTAAACCCGAACTACGCATACGCCAAAGCAGCCTCTCTTAATCTCCCGTCCCCTAAGTCGCCATCTCGGTTACAATAAATGCAATCGACTCTGGAGACCACGATGAAGAAAGGAACGAGCCTTGTACGAGTTTCATAAGCTGCGAAAAGTTCTGGTCGCCTTTTTACTCCTCCTTCTTGTAGGAACACTTGGCTACACCTTTTTCCTAAAGATATCTCTGCTAAAGGCCTTTTACATGACCGTCATAACGATCTCGACGGTTGGGTATAAGGAAGTTTCAAATATGACCCCTGAAGCGATCGTATTCACGATCATTATCATCTTTCTGGGGCTTGGTATCGTTGGTTATGCCCTCACCTCGCTCGCAATGGTCTTTGTCGAAGGGCATGTTCATAAGATTTGGAGAGGTCATCTCATGGAAAATCGTATTAAGAAAATGGAAGGTCACTACATCATCTGCGGCTATGAGGTGATCAGTGAGGAAATTCGTAAGGAACTCGAAATTGAGAAGCTCGAATACGTCTTTATTGAAGACGACATGGAGACGGTTCAGGAACTTCTCGAACGTAAGATCTGCGCATTCCATGGGAGTAGCACGCAAGAAAAAGACCTGCTCGCTGTCGGAATTAAACAGGCCCGCGGGCTCGTCACAGCCATGTCAGAGGATGTCGACAATATCGTTACCGTCCTTACAGCGCGTGATTTAAATCCCGATATCCACATTGTATCTCTCGCGAATGAGGCACAGTCTGAGGAGAAGCTAAAACGAGTTGGGGCAGATGCCGTCCTCTCGACCTCGAAGATCAGCGGCCGTCGCCTCGCGGCACTCCTGACGAAGCCACACGTCATCTCTTTTCTCGATGTTTTGACCAAGATGGGCGACATTGAGATTGACCTCGAAGAAGTAACGATCGGTCCGAAGTCGGAACTAGTCGACAAGAGTCTGGCCGAGGCGCAGATTCCTGCGAAGACAGGCCTGGTAGTCTTTGCGATTAAAAAAGAAGGGCGTTATCTCGAACTCAATCCATCGGGAAATTTGATCCTCGGTGTGGGCGATGTCCTCCTCATCCTCGGACGCGAGACGAAGATTAAAAAGCTACGCAGTCTTGCCCAGGATTTTCGCTAGACGCCTCCCACTACTACCCCTCTTCTGATCAGAGTATTTTTTGCCTTTCGTTTTAAAAAGACTTCTCTAAACTTAGATCTATGCGCCGCAATTCTCTGCTATCATAGGTGGAGAACGAACGATTTTCTTTTATGTTTTGGCTTCCCCAGCACCACTTTCGCCAGGGATCCCCACCCGCTGTTTCCTGGGGATCGCCACGATTACAACGACTTTCAGTCAGTTCTCACAGTTATCTGTGAGGCGTTAAGAAAGCAGGTCCCATCGTGATGACTTCGAGAAAACTAAACTCCCATTCCCGACGAGTCTTCGCGCTCGCACTATCTCTCAGCATTCTTCTTCCTGCCCTACTCTACGCAGACGAGGCGGATTCGCCGCTGCAACGAAGTGAAACGGTCTATGTAAACCAGGTGGACGGGCACATTGAAGATGAGCATGTCTCAGTCTGGATCTCAGGACCGGAGGGCTTTGCAATTGATGAAGCAACAAATCTGAAGTCGATCACGGATGTGATGACGGATGCCCCCCTCCCAATTGATGAAACTGGCCGTCTCGTCTTACGCGCCAACTCAGGAGATCTCTACTATCGTGGTACGAGTCAGCGCCAGCTCCCCCTCGATCTTCGCGTCGAATACCGCCTAGATGGCGAGCTCCTCAATGCCGAGGCTCTCGAGGGTCGCTCTGGACATCTTGAGGTAACAGTTTCTGCAAAAAATCCAATCCGCGAAGAGCGTTCGATCCAGGGAGAAACAACGCAGGTTTCTGCCCCCTACTTGGTTCTCGTTTTTTATTCTCTACCGAATAGCCAAGTTAAGAATATTCAGAGCGATGATTTCAGTCTGAGTAAGGATGGGAAGAATAGTCTATGCCTCGCCCTGATGACGCCAGGTCTTCGCGAGAGCTTCTCGGAAGAGGATCGAGACAGCGAAGAGCTCGATTTTCTCCGGGATCAACTTCATCTCGAGCTCGAGGTGGAGGACTTTGAAGTCCAAGACTTTTTTGTACTCTACAGTAATCAGTTTTTCCGAAGTGATCGCTTCAAAGGCTTCGACGGCATCGATGATCTCCGAGAGGGGCTCTCCGAGCTTGAAACGAAGGGTCAGGAGCTCCTCAATGCGGGCCGTGAAATTCAGTCCGGTGATGCGGAGCTCGATGATGGGATCAGTGACTTAAGCGAGGGTTTCGATGAGCTCAGTGACGGTGGGACGAAGCTAGCCTCCGGTGTGAAGAGTCTCAGCGAGGCGGCATCGGAGCTCGGTTCTGGAGCAGATGAGCTTGCCGATGGCCAGGATCAGTTTGCTGGGAGTAGCCAGGACTTTGCTACGCAGCTACTGAAGCTACTTACAGGCGTCGGTGAGCTAAAGACGGCAGCCGACACGCTCTCCCAAGGTGCAACGAGGATCGGCGAGGGGATTACTAGCGTGAAAACAGGGACCTCAAACCTCGTCGATGGACTCGGCCAGGCCGCGGATGCCACCGATCAATTTACGACGGGAATCGGCACTCTCAGCGAAGCAGCCAACAGCATTCAGTTAGGTCAAAAGCAGCTCAGTGATGGTCTCTCAAGCCTCAACAGTGCTGCGGGGGATCTCAGCACTGGCAATAAGAAACTCAACGAGGGGCTCGCGCCTCTGGTGACTGGAATTAAAAGCTTTAGTGATGAGATGACGTCGCTGACTGAGGATCTGGAGAAACTCGGGCAGCTGAGCGAAGCGGTCACTTCGATGAGCAATAGTATTGAAACGGGCTTCAGCGATTTGGTAGAGGCCCAAAACACTTTGGCGACGAGCAATACCCAGATTGCAGATAAGCTCGACCAGCTGGCTACGGCGCTTGAAAATGCGGACGATCCCTCGACAGCCATTGCCAACATCGCAGCGCAAATTGCGGCAGAGGTCGAAAATCTCTATCAACTGGCTGGCAGCCTCGAGGTGACTGCAGCGGGCCTGAGCGATGACTCGGCGATTGAAGCCCTAAACACGGCCGCCGCTCAAATTCGCTCGGATGCCGATTCCCTAGCTAGCCTGTCTTGGCCCTCTGCTTCTACGGATGTCTCGGGCGTTGTAACTGCCCTCCGCGAACTGGCCACAGCCAATCGCAACTTGGCAGCCTCCAACACCCAAATCGCGGATACGCTCAGCAACTCGAAAACCTCCCTCTGCGAGGGTCTCGGCCAAGTCAGTACCGCTCTAAGTTCCATTGATCAAAAGCTACCCAAGCTCAAAACGGCCCTATCTGAACTTGAAAAGGTGAATACGGCGATGAGTGCCCTCCTCGATGCCAGTGCCAAGCTCGCCGATGGGGCCAGCGCCCTCAGTTCAGGCTTAAAAGAGGCCCACAGTGCTTCCGAATCCCTCCATACGGCCAATTCGGAACTCGCCACAGGTCTCAAGCAAGTCGCGATAAAAATCGCCGATCTCAGTGATGGGCTTAAACAGAGTCACGAGGGCGCCAGGGCCCTCCTCACGGGACTAAGCGAGCTCGAAACGGCCAGCAATGAGTTTACTTCTGGTTTTGCCAAATGGAATACAGGCTTCTCCGAGGCCAATGATGGCCTCAAGCAGGCCTCCGACGGGGCCCAAAAGCTTGCCGATGCCAGTGCCAAGTTGAACGAGGGTGCGGATAAGCTTGCTGATGGACTCAGCCGTTTGCAATCGGAGGGTCTAAGTGAACTGAGTACTGGCATTAGCGATTTCAACAGTGGTCTCTCTGAGGCTAATTCCGGCATTAAATCTCTGAGCGAGGGTAGTACGAAGCTCCGCGAAGGCCTCGCTGAATTCGTCGATGGACTCAGCCGCTACCAGGACGAGGGCGTTCATAAGCTTCGTAATGAAATGGAAACGAAGCTAAACAAGTTTGACCGCTATCTCGAGCTAAAGGATGTTTGGCGGGAGCTTGCAGACCGAGAGAAGAGTTTCTCCCTCGATGAAGCAGATGAAGTCCCCTCGCAGGTGAGCTTTATCTGTAAGCTTCGCTAGGACTGCCCGCCTGACTAATCGATGACCCGGCCAGCCGAGCGCCTAGCTTCTTCGCCGACCGCCTGGGGCTGCTTCGCTGACCAAGCCACCGGCCGACTGACCGACCGAAGAAGCAGCTCAGCGGCTACAGCTCCGACTAAGCGTTGAGTGCCCGGAATCGACGGGCGCGGGTCTTTTCATCCGCTAGGGAATAACCGAAGAAGCCTAGAAGTTCGCCGACGGCATGGTACTCCCCGTGTTGATAACAGATCAAATTTGCTCGGCTCAGATGCATCGCATTTTTCGCATCGAAGAGGGCAGCATGCGCCCGCACTTGAACAATCTCTGCGATGAAGAGGTCATGACTTCCCAGCTCGATGATCTGACGCAGCTTACATCCGAGAACAAGCGGAGACGCATGGATGGCTGGAGCGATCTCGAGGCCCTCAAGCTTTTCGGCTTCGAGGCCGAGGGTCTCCCATTTGTTTTGCTCACGCCCTGACTTAACGCCACAGAAATCACAGGCCTCTGCCAGTTGCCGTGAGACGAGGTTGACAACAAATTCCCCCGACTTAGAAATGAGCTCATGGCTGTACCGTGACTTTCTAAGCGAGATACTGAGCATCGCAGGGTCCGAACAGATCGTTCCAGTCCAAGCGACTGTAACAATGTTCGGGAGCGCCCCGTTTTCAGCGGCTGAACTTACCATGACGACTGGAACCGGAGCGAGCTGAGTCCCCGCTTTTAAATAGCGGGCGGAAGCGTCGTAGCCAGGGGATGCAAATCCGCCAACGGTGTTCGGCGACTTCGGCCTCTGGAATCCTTGAGAGCGCCCTTGGTCTGAACTGCCTACCCCCCGTCCCCGCTTGTGATACCATTCTGAT
>JAUNVS010000067.1 GCA_030537565.1 Eubacteriales bacterium
CCTAGGCATACCCTCGAGCTTCTTCGCAGTATCAATCAATTTTCGGATCGTCTCAGATTTCTCATAGGCCGAACGCAAATCTGGCGATTGCTTGAGCGCTTTTTCTAAAGTCATGTGAAGTTCATTGGGAATCAATTTCGCAATCCGGTCCGTCTCCGAATATGGCAAGTCATAGACGCGAGCCACATCACGAACGCAGGCTTTCGCAGCCAAGGTTCCAAATGTGACCACCTGGCAGACGTGATCACGCCCATATTTCTCAGAGACATAGTCGATGACCTCTTGGCGCCGCTCATAGCAAAAATCGATATCAAAATCCGGCATACTAACGCGATCTGGATTCAGGAAGCGCTCGAAGAGGAGGTCGTACTCGAGAGGATCAATATTAGTAATATCCAGAGAATAAGCGACCAGAGAGGCTGGCCCAGATCCACGGCCGGGGCCAACGATGATGCCTTTGGACTTCGCAAAGCGAATATAATCCCAGACAATCAGATAGTAGTCTGTGTAGCCCATGCGATCGATGATTTTAAGCTCATGTTCGAGGCGTTCCTGGTAGGATTCTCGTGATTTTTTGCGACTTTGGCCATCATTTAAACGCCGCTCCAAGCCCTTTTGGGCGAGCAGACGAATATAGTCTCCGTGACTGGCATAGTCCTCAGGGACTGGAAACTCTGGCAAAAATATATGATTAAATGGAATCTCAACCGTGCAACGCTCGGCAATTTTTACCGTATTCTCGAGTGCCTCAGGGATCGCCTCAAACGCAGCAGCCATTTCATCGGCTGATTTTAAATAGAACTCCCGACTGGACATGCGCATCCGATTTTCATCATCTAAGCGCTTGCCAGTCTGCATGCATAAAAGGACATCCTGAACTTCCCAATCCTCTGGATAGAGGTAGTGAACATCATTGCTACAAATTAACTGTAAGTCTAAGTCCCGCGCAAAGCGGATCAGACTAGCATTCACAGCACTCTGTTCGGGAACTCCATTGGCCTGGAGCTCCAAGAAAAAATTATTCCGCCCAAAGATATCCACGTATTGGAGGATCAATTCTCGTGCACGATCGAGCTCCTGACTCATAATCGCTTGATTGATATCGCTGCCGAGACAAGCTGAGGTGGCAATCAAACCCTTAGCATGCTCACGTAGGTAGTCATAGTCAACGCGCGGTTTAAAATAAAAACCATCGACATAGGCCTTCGAAACAATCTTATAGAGGTTGGTCAGCCCTTCGTTCGTTTCAGCGAGGAGAAGAAGATGATTGCGACGTCGGTCATCAGGTGTTGATTTATTGGCGAGGCCGTTCGGCGCAATATAGATTTCACAGCCGATAATTGGCTTAATCCCCGCAGCCAACATCTGGCGATAAAAATCGACGGTGCCGAACATGGCACCGTGATCTGTAAGGGCACAGGCCCGCATCCCCAATTCGTGGAGACGCGGGGCCAAATCCTTTAAACGAATCGCTCCATCTAAAAGCGAATACTCGCTATGCAAATGCAGATGTACAAATCGCTGATCGCTTAAATTCGCATCTGCTGGTCGCTGGAGGGCTGGATATCGATCAGTCTGGGTCGACTGGGCCATCAAAGAAACTCCCTCAATTTAGCCTCGAACTCAGTCGAAATCGCCTCAAGCCGTTTCGCACAGCTGTCACGCTCAGGCGCATATGCACCGAAGTAGACTTTTAATTTCGGCTCTGTCCCACTCGGCCGCACACAGGCCCAGTCAAGACCCTCGAGCTCATAGAGGAGGACATTTGACTTAGGTAGGGTCAACTGAGATGTCGTCGAACTCGCCAGATCGAAGCGCTCAGAACTCAAGTAGTCGCGGCGCGCCTGGATCTTCGATGACTCGAGTGCAAAAGAATTATCTGCACGCAGAGAATTCAGACATTGCTTAATCTTATTCATCCCTTCGAGGCCTTCGAAGGTCAGAGAAATCGTCTTCTCCAAACCATATCCATGACACTTATAAAGCTCTTCAAGTCGATCGGCCAATGTCTTATCTTCATCCTTCAGCGTTGCAGCCAGCTCGCAGATTAACATCGTCGAGACGACCGCATCCTTATCTCGGACATCAAGTCCTGTTAGATAGCCATAACTCTCCTCGAAGCCAAACTGGAAGTGCATATCGCCATGTTCATCGAGTTTCTCCATCAGCTCACCAATGTACTTAAAGCCCGTAAGAACCTCGAAAAGGGTGACGCCGTAATAGTCACAGACCTTCTTAGCCAGGCGGGTTGAAACAATCGTCGTCGCACAGAATGATTTTGGCTCGAGGATCCCCCGCTTCTGTTTCGCGCCCAAAATATAGTCCATGAGCAGAAGGCCAATCTGATTTCCGGTCAACACCTGGTACTCACCATTATTCAAACGAACGACCAAGCCCGTACGATCGCCATCGGGATCTGTTGCAACCACGAGGCTTGCCGATTCGCGTTCTGCAAGTTGAATGGCGAGTTCGAGAGCAGCTCTCTCCTCCGGGTTCGGATAAGGAACAGTCGGGAAATTACCATCCGCTGCTTCTTGCTCCGGGACAACAAAAACCTGCTTGAATCCCGACTCATGCAAAATCCGCTGGACAGGTAGGTTACCCGCACCGTGAAGAGGGGTATAGACGATCTTCAAATCCGAATGTTTCTCGACCATATCTGGATTAATCCTCAGTCCAAGAAGCATGTCCGTATATACGCGATCAAACTCTTCGCCGAAATACTCAAGAAGACCAGCAGCTTGGGCTTCCTCTTCTGAAAGATACTGGATCGTACTCAGGTCATCGATTTTCGACATCTCATCCATGACGATCTCAGCAGCATCGGGTGGCATCTGGCCACCGTCTTCGCCATAGGCCTTATACCCGTTATATTTCGCTGGATTATGGCTGGCGGTAACCATAACACCACCCACACAAGAGAAGTGACGGACTGCGAAGGAAAGCATCGGAGTCGGTCTCAAAATATCACTGAGATAAACCTTAATCCCATGAGCTGCAAAAACAAGGGCTGCTCTCAGGGCAAACTCGGGAGACATAATTCGAGAATCATAGGAAATCGCCACCCCGCGTTTCTTCGCCGCCTCCCCGAGGCGATCAATGTATCGGGCAAAGCCCTCAGTCGCCTGAGAAATGGTATAGAGATTCATGCGATTGCTGCCAGCTGCACGCTCTGCGCGCAAACCGCCTGTGCCGAAGCTTAGATCCTGGACAAAACGTTCCTTAATCTCAGCATCATTTCCCTCAATCGCGCGCAACTCCTCCTGCGTTTCCAAATCAAAGTAGGGGTTCTCGCACCACTGTTTATAAATCGCCATATAGGCTTCACGAGTCCGTTCCATAGTGCCTCCTAAACTGAGATGGGAAGCTGGCTCAAAAGCCTCTTCCCCACAGCTAAATCTACCTTGGATTATACCACCCTAGCCCACGAAAGGAGCAGTCAAGGCGCGTACATAAAAGCACTCGCTGAGTCCTATGCTGCATGCAAGATACGATAAACATGGATGGCAAATCCTAGGCTTTACGAGAATCACTTTCTTTTAAGTCTGCATTCGTCGTGTTCGGCTGGATCGAAATTATTTCAAAAGTCGAGATTACACGGGTTCTAGGCAAAAATCATAGTTATTAATCAGTTTTTTGAATGAATTCTGCGATATCCAGCCTGAACTATTGACATCGTCTTAGTACTCCTCCATTTTTTTCGTCTAGTTACTTTAGGTTCGAATAGAAAAAAGGAGTCCCACATGAGTTCAGCAAATCATCACACCCATACACGCTCGTTATTCTCGAACAAGTTCGGCTATATCCTGGCTGCAGCGGCTTCGGCCATTGGTCTCGGAAACCTATGGCGCTTTCCTTACTTAGCTGCAAAATACGGTGGCGGTACATTCCTGATTACCTACATCGTCCTCGTATTGACCCTCGGTTTTACACTTAGCATTACTGAGAATTCACTTGGTCGTAAAACAGGCAAGTCCGCGATCCTGGCATTTCGCGAATTCGGAAAGAAATACACATTTATTGGTGTGCTTGTGTCTGTAATCCCAATGATCATATTCCCCTACTATTCTGTCATTGGGGGCTGGGTCCTAAAGTATTTCGCGACCTATGCTCGGGGTGGTCATGCATCCGCGATCGAAGATGGCTTTTTTGGATCTTTTATTTCCTCAACGGCAGAGCCCCTAATTTGGACGGCCATTTTCCTCGCTTTTGTCTTCATGGTCGTCGCCTTTGGCGTTAATCGAGGAATCGAAAAATCAAACCGAGTTATGATGCCGCTCCTCCTCGTCCTCCTCATCGCAATCTCAATCTACGGCTTGTTCCTACCTGGTGCGATCGATGGATTAAAGTATTTCCTCATTCCAGATTTCTCGAAGTTCAGTCCCGCATTGGTGCTCGCCGCGATGGGACAGATGTTCTATTCACTATCGCTGGCCATGGGTATTCTGATTACCTATGGGTCTTACCTCGATAAGAAAGAAGATCTCGAGAAATCAGTGGCCCAGGTCGACATGCTCGATACCGTCGTCTCAATTCTTGCTGGTCTAATGATCATCCCTGCCGTCTTCGCAGTCGCTGGTCCTGAAAACCTCGGCGCAGGCCCATCTCTCATGTTCATTACCCTTCCCAAAGTCTTCAACCACATGGGTGCACCGGACCTCGTCGGTTCAGCCTTCTTTCTCCTCGTCTTCTTTGCTGCCGCCACCTCAGCCATTTCACTGCTCGAAACAATCGTCTCGATTTTCTGCGATGCGACTAAGATGAGTCGAAAGAAAGCGCTCGCAATCATTGCATGCATTTCAGTCGCTCTGGCCGTGCCCTCCTCCCTCGGCTATGGAATCTGGGCCAACTTTAAAATTCTCGGTATGCAAGTCCTCGACTTTATGGACTTCATCTCAAATTCTCTCTTAATGCCTATCGCCGCCTTCCTTACCTGTGTCTTCGTAGGTTGGATTATTGGCGCAAAGGCGATCCACGACGAGATCACCTTATCATCTCGATTCAAGACCCAGAAGACCTACCGAATCATGGTGAAATATGTTGCACCGATCCTCGTCCTCCTCATTCTCGCGTCTTCAATGCTGAGTGCTTTTGGACTACTGAGCCTCTAAGCCTCAGCGAGTCTCCGCTAAATCAAAAAAACTCCAGTCAGCCAAAACTTGGTGGACTGGAGTTTTTATATGTTCTTAAAAAGTTATACTATGCGTCTTCTTCGGTCCGGGCTAGGATCATAAGGTCGCGAAGTTCTGCAGCCCGCTCGAAATCCAGTGCTTCAGCGGCTTCTTGCATCTCCCGCTCGAGACGAATACTGAGGGACTGGCGTTCCTCGGCAGTTAGCTCCATGATTTCATCACGAGCTGATTTCTTACGTCCCTTTTTAACCTTAGTGCCACTACTCTCCAGATCTGAAAGAGTGTCGAGACGATCATGGAGTTCTTTTTTAATCGTTTGAGGAATAATGCCATGTTTTTCGTTATACGCCTTCTGAATATCTCGACGTCGATTGGTCTCTGAAATAGCCCGATACATCGAGTCAGTGACCTCATCTGCAAAAAGCACGACGCGACCGTTAACGTTTCGTGCAACACGGCCA
>JAUNVS010000012.1:0-11619 GCA_030537565.1 Eubacteriales bacterium
GCAAGTCAATTGGCTCTCAAAACTGGGCTCGAGAAGCGAAAGCAGGGACTCGAGACGATCCCAACTTAGATTTTCGTAGCCTCCTGGCGGTTCATGACCCGTAGTCGCTCATGTAACAAACCGTCTGAAATAATATTCGCAATCAAGGCCGAATGCTCCCAGGGTGACAATAAATCAAAATACTCAAAGACCTTAGCTTCCGAGCGAAGACATGGGATGAGGGCAAGATTATTCACGTCGGCCTGAGTCTCGAGCGCGGCAAAGGGATTCTGCCTCCCCAACTTATGATCCTCCTCGTAATCATCAATCGCATCGATAAGATAGATCCATCGCGCTAATTCCAGGACCATTAGCAGGAGGGCATTTTCCTCCTGTCTGGGAATCTCGAGCTCGGCCTCAAAACTGAAGAGGATCACCCCCGACATCAAAAAGGAGAAGAGCTGTGCTACCATCGGATAGAGGCAGGCCTCTCGATCTGGCAATAAGTGAGATCGCCATAGACGAAAGATACGCTGACGGAACGCTTCATCAATCTCTGGACAGGCAGCAAGATCGAACTCTAGGCGATCGAGTAAGTCCGCAAAACGCCGCGCATATGCGCGCTCATCGTCCAATGGCTTCAGGACTATGTCCGTTCGCGTCTCCCCCTCAGAAAAAGCATCGACGCGTGAATTAAAGACAGCTAGTGCATAGCTCTGGTAGTCCGCCATCTCACGATTCATATCGTAGACAGCCGCTTGTGCTTCATGAGCTAGGACAAGCTCAATCCACTTGGAAAGGCCTGGAGCCCTGCGCCGAGCTCGCTTACAGGCGCGAGAAAAGAGCAGCTTGCCGAAGCCCGAGGCGATCCGCTTATCCCCATCACTGAGATTATCTTGGAACTTGGCAGAACTAAGTAGGACCGAAAGCGTGGCAACAAAAGCCATACTGCGACTACCCACCAGATGAGGATTCTTCTTGCCGATCCGTTTCCAACAACGACCGAGCTCAAGCTCACTATCTGCTTGGCTGCGATCTTCGAGAAGAAGGGCTAGGAAGCATAGGTCATAACTGAGTCCCGAGCGTGGCAGCTGACCATAGTCGCTCTCAATCGCATGACAGAGTCCACAATAGGCTGCTCGATAAATCGAATAGTCGAGCATCTTCAATTCAGGTTTATACGGTTTCACATATCCAAACATGGCGACTCCTGCCTCAACTATATCAAAATATCGGGGCGCTACTTGTGCTAAACTTAATCAGCAAAATCAAAAGTATTTGAAAGAGGATTTCCCCATGGATAAAGCGATGATTCGCACCCGATTTGCTCCCAGTCCGACGGGCTTCATGCACATCGGCAATCTCCGCACAGCCCTATTCGAGTATCTGGTTGCTAAGAGTGCTGGCGGCCGTTTCATCCTCCGCATCGAGGACACGGACCAGGAGCGCTACGTCGAAGGCGCGACGGAGAAGATTTATGAGGCGCTCGCGATCAGTGGCATCGAGTATGACGAGGGCCCAGATAAGGATGGTGGCTTCGGTCCATACGTCCAGAGCGAACGGAAGAATATCTACATGGAGCGGGCAATGGAGCTGGTCGAAGCGGGTCGCGCCTACCTCTGCTTCTGTAGCGAAGACCGTCTCGAGGCCCTCCACGATGCTCAGAAAACATCTGACTTTAAGGGCTATGACCGGCACTGCCGCCATCTTGATGAGGCGGAGATTTCCCGTTACCTCGAAGAGAAGCGTCCCTTCGTCATCCGGCAGAAAATGCCTCTTGAGGGCGAGACTAGCTATGACGATGCCGTCTTCGGTCGCATCAGTGTCGCCAACGAGACGCTGGAGGACCAAGTTTTAATTAAGTCAGACGGTTTCCCAACCTATAACTTTGCCAACGTCATCGACGATCATGATATGCAGATCACCCACGTCGTACGTGGATGTGAGTACCTCTCCTCGACCCCCAAATACATTCTTCTCTACGAGGCCTTTGGCTATGAAGTGCCAACCTTTGTCCACCTGCCGCTGATTAATGGTAAGGATGGCCACAAGCTCTCCAAGCGCCACGGTGCGACCTCCTTTGAAGATCTCCTCTCGGAGGGTTACTTGCCTGAGGCAATCATTAACTATCTTGCCCTCCTCGGCTGGTCACCCGGCGGCACTCAAGAGATTTTCAGCCTCGAAGAACTCTGTGAACACTTTAAAATTAAAGGAATCCAAAAGGCCCCTGCCGTCTTCGATGAAGATAAGTTGAAGTGGTTTAACAGTCAGTATCTTCAGGCGATGAGTAACGATGCATTTAACGCACGGGCCATGCCCTATTATCTGGAGGTCTTCGGCTCGAAGCCACTCCCAGCCCGACTCGACATTCTTGCTGAGATCTTGAAGCCACGCCTGGAACGCTTGAGTGAAATTCCAGAGAAGATCGCCTTCCTCGCTGAGCGTTTCGACTACGAGCTGGATCTCTTTAATCATAAGAAAATGAAAACAAGCCCAGAAACTGCCTATCCAGTATTTAAAAAGTTAATCCCCTGGATTGAGTCACTTGAAGTCTTCGACCACGATCCAGTTTATGAAGGGCTCGTCGAATTTGCTAAGTCTGAGGGTCTGAAAAATGGTCAAGTGATGGGGCCACTTCGCGCCGCCTTAACAGCTGTGCCTGTCTCCCCGGGAGGTGCAGTCGAAGCACTCTGTCTCCTCGGACGAGATGAAGCCCTAGCCCGTCTCAATATTGCGATCGAAAAAATTGAAGCCGCTCAAGCGGCCCAAGCATAAGGAGTTCCCATGTCCCAAGACGATCTGATTAAAACGAATCCAGAATCCACCGAAGCTACGAACAACGAAGGTCCGTTAAACTTCATCCATCAGGCCATTGACGAGGATCTCCGAGAGGGCCAACGTAGTTATGGGGAAACCATCCACACCCGATTCCCACCTGAACCCAACGGCTACCTACACATTGGTCATGCGAAGGCGCTAAACATCAACTTCTCGACCGCTGAAAAGTATTCAGGTCTCTGTAATTTACGCATGGACGATACCAATCCAGTGAAAGAAGATGAGGAATTTGTCCAATCCATCCAGGAGGATATCCACTGGCTAGGCTATGATTGGGGCGATCGCTTCTACCACGCATCGGACTATTTTCCAGACATGTATCGTTTTGCCCTCGAACTCATTGAAAAGGGCCTGGCTTATGTCGATGAGCAGAGTCCTGACGAGATTCGCGAGGGCCGGGGCACGCTCACCGAGCCCGGTGTAAATTCCCCCTACCGTGAGCGCCCGATCGCCGAAAGTCGTCAGCTATTTGAGAAGATGCGAGCCGGTGAAGTCGAAGATGGCGCCATGGTTTTACGTGCCAAAATCGATATGGCTTCTGGGAACATGAACATGCGTGACCCAGTAATCTATCGCGTTCTCCACCGCAGCCACCACCGCTGTGGAGATGCCTGGCCGATCTATCCAATGTATGATTTCGCCCACCCCATCGAGGATGCCATGGAGGGCATCAGCCACTCCCTCTGCTCCCTCGAATTCGAAGACCATCGCCCGCTCTATGACTGGGTCATCGAGCACTGCTCCGTGCCCTACAAGCCACGCCAAATTGAGTTTGCCCGTCTTGGCATGAACTACACGGTCATGAGCAAACGTAAGCTGAGAGCGCTGGTAGAAGAGGGACTGGTCGAGGGTTGGGACGACCCCAGGATGCCAACCCTACGCGGGCTGCGCCGTCGAGGCTATACGCCTGAGGCGATTCGAAACTTCCTCGAACGCATTGGTGTTTCAAAGGTCCCGAACGTCGTCGACTACTCCTTCCTCGAGTATTGTCTGCGCGAAGACCTAAATGCTAAAGCAAAGCGCGTCATGGCAGTCCTCCGCCCCCTCGAACTAGAAATTGTCAACTATCCCGAGGGTGAGATCGAATACTTCGATGCGGACAACAATCCTGAGGATGCCTCAGCGGGCACGCGTAAGATCGCGTTCGGCCGCCATCTTTGGATTGAGGAAGAAGACTTCATGGAAGAACCGTTCCGCAAGTATTTCCGACTCTTTCCAGGAAATGAAGTTCGCCTCAAACACGCTTACATCATCCGCTGCATTTCTTGTGAAAAAGACAGCAACGGCCGGGTGACAAAAGTCCTCGCCGAGTATGATCCGCAAACCCGTGGTGGCTCTACTCCCGACGGCCGAAAAGTTAAATCGACAATTCACTTCGTCGAAATGAACTCGGCGATTGAAGCAGAGGTTCGCCTTTACGATAAACTCTTTGCCGTCGAGGACCCGGACGCCGCCGAGGACTATCACAGTGTCCTAAATCCCGAATCACTCGAGATCATCGAGAACGCCAAATTAGAATCATCACTGGCGGAAGCCAAGCCCTCTGAACCCTTCCAGTTCATTCGCATGGGCTACTTCAGCCTCGATTCGAAGCAATCACAGTCAGACAAACTGGTATTTAACCGCTCGGTGGGTCTCCGCGATTCCTTTAAAAAAGAGATGCAAAAACAGGGCAAATAATCTCTGCCACTTGAAATAAAAAAAAGAACGCCAAGCTCGCTTCCGAACTTGGCGTTCTTTTTGTCGTCTTCACGACCTCCTAGAGACTTGCCAATATCGCTTGGGCGATCTGCCAGTCCGAAGCACTCGTGACTTTTATGTTCAGGGGGTCGCCCGGAACAAAGCGAATCTTCAGGTCTTCCTGCTCAAAGACGGATATCGCATCACTGAGCCCATCAATTTCCGACTCACTGAGACGTCGATAGGCCTCAAGATAGCGCTGAAGATCAAAGGACTGCGGCGTCTGGGCCCGAAAAATCTCCTCCCGTTTTAAGCGAGGCCCAACATACTTGCCGTCAACGGATTTAAATAGGGTGTCGCTCGACTCGAGGGCGGTGGCAACGACTAATTCATGGTCGAGCGCCTCGAGGTGCGCCGATATCAGCGCATCCGAAACAAAGGGCCGTGCCGCATCGTGACTGAGAATTGCAATCTGATCGAGGAGATCTTGATAATCTCGCTCAATCGCCAGTAGGGCTTGCTCGAGGCTTCGAGCGCGATCCTGAGCCCCATAGACGAGCGAGATCTGATTAATTTCAGATGGACTCAGATCACTGAGTACCACCTTTTCAAAGAGCGCGCGGTCTTCTTCAGAGATGACTACATAGACCGCCTCAATCGTCTTTGCCCGCAAGAAGGGACGGAGGCTACGCGTCAAGAGAGCCTCTCCACCGAGGCGCTGATACTGCTTCGGTAGAGAGGCCTCTAGATCCTCAGGGCCCGCTTCTCGTTCAAGCTGGCGGCTGAAGCGCCGTCCCCGCCCAGCAGCGAGGACGACAGCCAATTTAATTTTATTGGGCTGGGCGACGTTCGAGCTCAATTTCACAGCTCCCTTCTTCGCCATTACGGTAATACTTCACCGTAAGCTTGTCACCGACAGAGTGTTTAAGCTTGATGCGGTTCATGTCTGCTACGCTCTCGACCTTCGTCCCATCAAACTCGATGATGACGTCTTTTGCCTGGAGCCCAGCACGATCAGCAGAACTATTCTTGACCACCTCGCGGACGTAGACACCCGCGGGGATTCCAAAGGGTTCTCCCATTTCAGCAGTTATGCTGCGTCCGACGATGCCAATACTCGGGTGACCGTTTTCATCGTAATCAATAAACTGAGCACTGATCTCACGCACACGATTCGAAGGAATCGCGAACCCAATCCCATCGACGGCCGCGCCTGAGGCTGTGCGGCTGGCTTTGATAACGTTAATGCCGATTAATTTACCTTCTGCATTGAGGAGGGCTCCACCTGAGTTACCGGAGTTGATCGAAGCATCCGTCTGCAGAGCATGATCGATGGTCACGGTCCGTCCTGAGAGTTCAGATTGAGTCGTGACGGTTCGACCGGTCGCCGAGACGATTCCCTGGGTGACCGTCCCCTCAAGGTTACCGAGGGGATTGCCAATCGCAATCGCTCGTTCACCGACAGTTACACTCTCTGAGTCTGCCATCTCAATATAGGGGTAACTCTTACCGGCCTTCGCTTCAGGGAGTTTCAAGAGGGCGATGTCTTGGTCTGGGTCACTCTCTACGATCGAGGCCTCTAGCTTATCGCCACTCGCGAGGAGGACCGTGATCGTGCTCGCGCCCTCGATCACGTGGTTATTCGTAACGACATAACCCTTCGGGTCAATGATGACGCCTGAGCCTGCACCTTCGATCTCGCGCTCGCCGAAGAAGGTGTCAACTCGAGCACTAGTTAGGATCGCAGCGACCGCTGGGACGGCCTGATTAGCAATTTCCGCCGTACTATACTGAACACTGGCCGAACCCTCCCCTCCCGAAGACTCCAACTTAACTTCCTTATTCGCTGTCGTTTTTGGAGCCTCTACATGGCTGACCTGATTCGGATTGACCTGTTCAAAGCCGAGATAGTTGAGCAGAACATAGTAGCTAATGTAGGCCCCCGTCAGGGTCGAAGCGAGAAAAGAGATGACAAGGAAGAATACCGTCAGGCTGCGATAGCCGCGATAGGGCGATGAGAGGGCCCGGGCCTTTCGCTTCTCCTCGCGACGAATTCGTTTCGCCATCTTGCGTGCCTCTTTATGTTGAGACTTCGCACGCAGTTTTTCTTCGAGGGCTTGTTGCTGCCGCTCGTAATTGCGATAACTCTCCTGTAATTTCTCGAGTTCAGCCTGCTTGGCTGCAAGCAACTCCGGACTAATGCTTGGCTCACGCAAGCCTGAATTCTGAGCATTTGCGAATACTGCTTGATTCATCTCGGTCCCTGAGCTGGGGATATGCGACAAAGTGGGGCTGGCTTCAGGCTGATGAACGGTCTGCGTCTCTTCCGTCTCCGAAATCGGAGGATTCAGAGTTTCTGTTTCGCTAGCCTCAACTCCATTATTGATATTTTTTTCCTCGGGATATTTGGCTTCCATATTAGCTTCCTTTCTTCGTATTCAGCAAACGAGATGCTTACTTGTCCTAATCGTCTGCGATTATAGGCCCCAGTCCTTAAATTATCCTGAGGAAAAAAGCAGAAAATTTTAAACAAGCACTGAGCACTAGTGATCCTCATCTCGCATTCCCTGATTACGGAGCAGGCTTCTCATCCGAAGGGCTGAGGCAAAAAAGACGAAGCCGATCGCAAATAAGCAAATCGTCAGGGTCCAATAGAGAGCCTCGGCCATCAGGCTAAAATGAATTCTATTCGAGATGACTACGAGGCCGATGGCGGCAAGCACCAGAACAGCTGAAGCGATAAACCACTTATTCAAGCGCCGCCTGAACGACGGGGATGGACTTGATTTTCCAGCACTTAAATCAGACATTTTAGCTAACATAACCCTTTTCAGGATTCACCGTGACGATCGAACCCGTTTTAAGAACCTTACTACAGTTCTCACAGGCATAGATCAGCGGAACATTTAGAATCCGACTCGCAGTCAGCGCGTAATTATTCTCGTGATGGTCTTCAACGACGATGGCACTCGCCTTTCGAATCAGAGGTAGTGCATCTTCGTTTAAACTGGAGGCAACGAGGATCGTGCCTGGCATCATATCGAGCTTCGCAAGATTGTCAGTGCTCTTCACGACGAGCGTCTCACCAGTAACAACCTCAGTCCCTACACCGATTCCCTGACAGAGGAGTTTACCGACATTCGTGACCTTAATTGTATTCGTTGTACCACTAAGGCCCAGTGGCGTACCGCCCGTAATGACTACGACATCCCCCTGGCTGAGGAGCCCTGCGCTCTCACTCATTGTGATCGATTTATCAAAGAGTTCATCGGTATTATCCGAGAAATCCGTTAAGAAAGTCGTCACCCCCCATGCCAATTTCAGGTTTCGTCTCACCCGCTCAGTGACCGTCGAGGCAATAATCGGGCACTCTGGTCTGAAACTGGAAATCGAACGGGCCGTACGTCCGGAACAAGTAACCGTAAGAATCGCCCGGGCATTTAAATCCATCGCCGTCGTACAGCAGGCGTGAGAAATAGCCCGCGAAACACTCGGCTGAGATTCGTGGCGTTCCTTAACGAAGTTATCCCAGTAATCGATATTATTCTCAGTATAGATCGCAATCGAGGCCATCATCCGCAGGGATTGTAGGGGGTATTTCCCCGCAGCAGTCTCTCCCGACAACATGATCGCACTGGTTCCATCCATAATCGCATTTGCTACATCAGAAACTTCGGCACGAGTCGGCCGTGGATTTCGAATCATAGAGTCCAGCATCTGAGTCGCCGTGATGCAGGGTTTACCCGCCTTATACGTCTCCTGAATCAACATCTTCTGAGTCGAAGGGACTTCCTGGACCGGAATTTCGACACCGAGGTCACCACGGGCAACCATGATGCCATCCGAAGCCTGAAGGATTTCATTAAAATTCTGAACCCCCTCGCGATTCTCGATTTTGGCAATAACCTCGATATGTTCTGCATTATGATTTTCGAGAATTCGCTTAATATCGACGATATCACTTGCCTGGCGAATAAAAGAGGCTGCGATAAAATCGACATCATTTTCAGCGGCGAACTCCAAATCGAGGAGATCCTGATCTGTCAAAGCGGGCAAATGTGTCGTGACATCTGGAAGGTTAATGCTTTTATGTCCCGAAACTGGGCCCGTATTCTGGACGACACAGTAAACATCCTGGTCGACGATCTTAATCACCTCGAGCGAAACAAGTCCGTCATCAATTAGGACGAGATCGCCTCGGACGAGGTCATCGTGCAACGACTTATACGAAATCGAGAACTCATGTTCATTCCCGACGATATCCTCATGACGGATGACGACCTCAGAGCCCTGCTCGAAAATCACCTCAGGAGGATTGAATTTTCCCGTACGAATCTCAGGCCCCTTCGTGTCGAGCAAAATAGCGACTGGAATGTCTAGTTCTTTAGACACCTTCCGTAAACGAGCCATGCGCTCTGAGTGTTCACGATGACTGCCGTGCGAAAAGTTCAAGCGGGCGACATCCATGCCACCGAGAATCAATTCTCGAAGGATGGCCTCATCGTCACATGCCGGTCCAAGCGTACAGACGATCTTCGTCTTACGAATATCTAAACGTTGCTGATCCATAGTGATCCTCGTTTTCTAAACTTATTGGGGCTGTTGGATTCCTCGATCCCCAGACCCCGAATCCATCAATTGAAGACGCTTGCGTAAACGTCGTAGGCGATGGTGATCGATGATCAAGATGAGCAGCTCATCATAGACGCGCTGCAGATAGGCCGTAAGCCTCAAAATCCAAATCGGTAGTGAGTAGAGTACAAAGGTAATCGCAAAAAAGGCGAGCAGACTAATCCCCGCCAAGAGAATAATCGCGATGAACATGCCAATCTCTCGATAGCGCTCCGAGAAGCTCTCGATGAAAACCCCGTAGGTCGCATCGAAAAAGTTTAAGCCAGACTGATAAAAAGACTTCAAGTTCATCTTCATGAACGGAGCTATGCGGTTGAAAATGTAGAGGAAGATCGCAGCAAACTTCACAGTCTGCAAGGCGAGGATTCCATATCGCAAAAGGAAAAACAGCCGATAGTAGAAATACGAGAGCAACGGTGAAATTAGGAAAATTACGAAGGACAAGATTAGGTAACGTCGTCCATGGTGGAGAAGGCCTGGAACCCCAGAGCGATTCACCTTATAAAAAACAAAGAAGAAGCTGAGCCAGATCGCTGCACTCCAGAGCGACTTTAAGCCGTGATATCGCCTGTTTTCAAAATCGCTGTCGCACCACAGTCGCCCCAAAAGCGCACCTTCTAAAAAATCGAGCATGCATGTCACTCCTTTAGACAATTAAAAGCCTACTCATTTTAACAGATGAGCGAGCGAGCGTATGAAAATCTAGCCGTCTGACCTAAAGTTCCCCAAAAAGAGAAAGCCCCCTCCCCGTCTGGTCTCAGACACAAAGAGTGGGCCCGTCTAGAATTTCCAATGGAAAAGCGACTAGATCAGACGATTCGTCGAGAAATAATCGATGCGCATCGCATTGCGAACTCGGTCACAGGTCTGCTTCGCCTTTTTCGAGGCCTCGATACTCCCTCGTTCGAGGATTTCGAGAACCTCCTCTGGCTTCTCAGCCCAGATTTGCCGACGTTTGCGAATTGGATCGAGAACATCGTTTAGTACTGCTGCGAGGAAGCGTTTCACTTTAACATCACCTAAACCACCGCGACGATAATGGGCTTCAATCTCGGCAAGTGACGCATATTCTGGCCAAAACTTGGCGACATGAGCATCCTCGCAGAAGGCCTGTAGATAGGTAAACACAGGATTGTTTTCCGTCTCACCTGGATCGCTAACGCGCAGATGATTGGGATCAGTAAACATCGTCATCACCTGCTTATTAACCGTCTCCTCATCATCTGAGAGGTAAATACAATTGCCCAGGGACTTCGACATCTTCGCCTTACCATCGGTACCTGGGAGTCGCTGGCAAACCCCACTTTCGGGGAGCATTGCCTTCGGCAAAACCAAGTTCGCACCTGGATAAACGCTATTAAACTTACGGACAATCTCCTGAGCCTGCTCAATCATCGGCAACTGATCCTCACCGACTGGAACAATCGTGGCATCAAAGGCTGTAATATCCGCACACTGTGAGACTGGATAAGTGAGAAAGCCAGCTGGAATGCTAAGGTCGAAGTCGCGCTGACGAATCTCTGACTTAACAGTGGGATTGCGTTCGAGACGAGCAAGCGTCACCAAATTCAAGTAGTAGGTAAATAGTTCGAAAAGCTCTCGGACCTGAGATTGAACGAAAAGATGAACTCGATTGGGATCCAAACCGCAGGCGAGGTAATCTAGAGCAACTTCAAGAATGCTACGGCGAATTCGCTCTGGATCCTCCGCGTTATCGGTTAATGCTTGAACGTCAGCGATCATGATGTACATCTCATCAAAGTCGCCCCCGTTTTGGATTTCAACCCGGCGGCGGAGACTGCCGACATAGTGGCCAATGTGCAATCGTCCCGTCGGGCGATCCCCCGTAAGGATGATGGTCTTCTCTTTTTCCTGCATGCTTTCCCCCATTTCAGCGACTGTCGCCGCATCGGATTATCGTCTGCTTATTATGCCTTTAATGCTTTAAAGGCGTCTAGATCTTCACTTCGGATCGTTTCCCAGGGGAAGCGGCCTACACAACGTCCGAAATGCCCATAACAAGCCGTGTCACGATAGATGGGCCGACGCAGGTCTAAAAACTTAATAATCCCAGCAGGACGCAGATCAAAATGGCCTCGGATAAACTCACAAATCCGTTCATTGGCCAGTTTCTCGCTGCCGAAGCAATCGAGGTAGACCGAAGTCGGCTCCGCCACTCCAATCGCATAACTCAACTGCAATTCACAGTAATCAGCGAGTCCTGCCTGGACGACCGCCTTCGCAAGATATCGGGCCATATACGCCGCCGAGCGGTCAACCTTCGAGGCATCTTTTCCTGAAAACGCTCCACCACCATGGCGCGAATAGCCACCATAGGTATCGCAGATCAGCTTACGGCCAGTCAGGCCAGTGTCCCCTGCGGGACCGCCGATGACGAAGCGGCCAGTCGGGTTGATGAGGAAGCGGGTTTTCTCATCGAGCAACTCTGCTGGAATAATGCGACGAATCACCTCTGTCTCGAGATCCTTT
>JAUNVS010000012.1:11629-29574 GCA_030537565.1 Eubacteriales bacterium
TTCGAAGTCGAGCCATGTCGATCTCAGCATCATGCTGAGCAGAGAGAACGACGGCATCGACGCGAAGTGCTCGTCCATCGAGATATTCGACGGTCACCTGGCCCTTACCATCGGGGCGAAGATAGGCTAAGGCCCCCGACTTCCGCTGGCGACTAAGCTCTTCCATAAGGCGCTGCGCCAGTGAAATCGCCAATGGCATGGCGACTTCCGTCTCGTTGGATGCATAGCCAAACATAATTCCCTGATCGCCGGCCCCCTGCTCTTCTTCGCGTTCACGACAGACCCCCATCGCGATATCGGGAGACTGTTCCTTCATCGTGACGATGATCTCACTCTGATCCGAGAAACCAAGACTCGGATCGTCATAGCCGATCTCTCGAATCACAGATCGGGCGATCGCCTCATAATCGACGACGGCAGTACTGGAAACCTCACCCATAATATGGAGAAACTTCGGGTCAGCTGTGACCTCACAGGCGACGCGAGCCCTTGGATCCTGGCGGAGAATTTCATCGAGGATTGCATCGGCGATCTGATCGCAAATCTTATCTGGATGGCCCTCGCAAACCGCCTCAGAAGTAAAAAAGTAATGGCTCATGAATTAAGCCTCCTAACTGAATATTGAAAAATATGCTAATGCTTCATTTTAAAGGAATCTCAGCTAAAAGGGCAGTCCTGATGCCCGAGACTAGGCCTCAAAAGGACTATCGCCCTAAATATGTCGCTGCACTGAGAAGCGCTCAATCCGCTCGATATCCCTCACGTCGATTCCCGCTTTTGCCGCGGCAATACTCAACTGCTGCTCGACGCGCTCCACTCCCTCGAGACGTGGGAGGAGAAGCCCCTTACGCCGACCACGATGGACCACCACTCCGTAGAACTGGGGATCAAGCTGTTCCAGCTTATCAATTTTCTCACAGGCACCTAGGATATCCACACTGGCGCGCAGGCGCTTGGCGTCGTTTAGACTCTTCAATTGAAAGCGCCGATCCTTCCGGCAGGCCTCCACAGAATTGACGAGAATCTCCTGAGCCAAATTCGGCTGTTTGGCGTCCATCGCCCCAATACAGGAAATCAACTGATCATCGAGATAAATGGATACGAAACAGGCCGCCTTTCGCTTTAAAAAAGCTTCTGGAACATTCTTGGGCATCGGAGCCTGTTCACCGTACCAGACAAAATATCGGATTGCGAAAATCGCCAATTCGACGTATGGATCTTCGCGAAGCGGCAAGCGAAAACGATCGCTCGTTGAAATGCCACTTACATCTGACTGACTAGGACGCTTATCTAGCTCAGGCTCAGCACTCCGCTCTGTTTCGACTTGGACTTCTTCCGCTGCTGGGCTTGGAGGCTTGGCTTCAGGCTGACGACTTAGACGCTCATCTTCGCCCTCTGCTCTCGCCGCCTCGGAATTAGGCTCTGAAAGCTCATCGAGGGCCGTCTTCAGCACTGGGGAAAGCAGAGAACTATCGCGTTCCATTGCCTCATAGGCCGATTGATAGAAGCAGAAATCCTCATCAGACTCATTAATAGTTTCAGACTTGGATCTGGTCTCAAATCGGGAAACGGACTTCAACTTCGCCTTTGTTCCCATCAAGGTCGCACGCCCACTAGTATCGATAGTGAAATCCGCCGCTACATAAGCATGTCCCGCGAGTTGTTCGTAGGCAAGGAGATGCGCATGGAAGTTATAGCGATCGAGAGCTCCCTCGAGAATGAGAAAAGAGCGCAGGTCGGATGCCGATACACTGCGGCAAAAATCGGGTTTGAGACGATGCAGGTCCTCCAGTTGACCATTTTTAAAGGCACGACATAGGATTGCATCGTAGCGAGCCGCCAGCTGAGATTCAGCGCTCTGTTTATGAGTGGCCAACTGACCGAGACAAATCAAAACACAGCGTCGATCACTGCGATCACAGAACTCACTGATCGCTTCACCGAGGCGGCAATGTTGAATAAAGGTCTGATTGGACAAGCCAATCCGTAGAGCTCTGAAGTGTCGGTGCCGTCTTTGAATAAAATAAAGAGGGACAGCCATGGCTGCATCGATCTCCTGCCCGTACGTCGAAAAGGAATCGAGCGGCAAATCGTGTCGCCGCGCATAAATCTTCATAAACTCAGAAGCATAGTCGTCGAGGATGCAACTGAAATCCATAGCCGGCAGGCCTTTGAACTTCAGGCGCGCACTGGCCTCACCGAAGCTTGAGATAAAGAAACAGTCCAGGGCTAAGGGGGCTAAGGGCGAAACGAAAATAATCGTCTCCGCCTCGAGATCGGCAATTTCCTCGGCCATCTGTTCATAGGCCCGCTGCAACTGTTTCAGCTGCGGTGATAACTCCTGACCCAACTGTGGTATGACAAGAGCTGGATAAGAAATAGCATATGCTTTTAAAAGGGCCACGAAATCACCTCCTCACATCTTTATATAGTAACGCATTCGTCGAGTCGCTAGCTTCGCCCGTAACGTCGAATCAGCAAAATACCATCGACACAAAAGAATGAGCGGTCAAGCTGAGTCTCACTCAAACTCAATCCGCCCATAGTGTGCGACTTCATCTGGGATTCGTCTAGTACATCGGTTGTTAGTAAACCTCTTTTACACAGGGTGGGATACGTCGTCCTCCCTCATCGATACGATCCCCTGGGCGCTGGAGGTTAACGATCTTCGTCCCGGAGCGAGCATTTTTCTTAGCAAGCACCTGCGGATAATCCGTACCGCCGTTTAAGTGCATCGGCAAGAGAATCTTCGGTGCGAAATAATCAATAAAAATTTCAGCCCCCGAAATCGCCCGATCCATGAGGCGGCCGTCAACCGCGACGAATGCTACATCTATGGTCCCAGAGCAAGAGCTGAGATAGCCCTGAATCTCATCGAGTTTCTCCCGATAATTCGCCTCCATAGCTGAAGACTCCTCATCCTTCCAGTCCCAATTGTTCAGATCGCCGGCATGAAAATAACTGATTCCCTCTGTGCGGAAAAAGAAACTCGATCCAGCATCCGTTGAACCGAAGACTCGAAAATCCTCAAAAGGCAGCTGCTCGAAACCGATCGAATCGAGGCCCATCGGACTGTGCACGAAGCGCATGTAGCGCTCATCGATCGGGAAGCCCGTCTCTTTAAAATAGTTCCGGCAGGCCTCGTCGAGAATGTAATAAGAGGGGGTCTGTGAGCGGAGATTGAGGATATCTGGATTCCAATGATCATAATGCTCATGGGAAACGAGGAAGATAAGCGGCAGATCTGAGTTCAAATAGGGGCTGAGGACTGCCTCGGGGTCCGTGTAATAGTCCATAACAATCGTGGCCGTATTCGTCGCAAGCACGAAGCCACTATGATTCATATACCATACGAATGGCTTAGTAAACACAACGATATTCGGATCATGTTGACAGTTTATTAGCATAGGCGAACTCCTTTTATAGCTATCTTACCACGCAGAAAAGTTTTTACATGTTCCAGAATCTGCTTTTAAGAATTTTTTCACAGATCTTCATAAAAAATTTTCTCAAAGTAGTCCCCGCTGTTCATCAGCAGCTAAAATATAGGCAAACTCCGCACGCAAATTCCGACTTTTTTTCAATAGATTCTACAGAAGCCATGGAATCAGTTAAAATAGTCGAAATATATTCCATGGGAGAAAGACATGTCTAAGATAAGCACTGCTATGTCACATTGGCTCAGAGATACTCAGATTGCTGTTTCTGAGCGTCAGGTTTTACTTGATGAAATCAGGGGGCTCGGCATCAGACTCGACGACGATCTGGACACACTTTCGAAGCTCGAAGCAACGAAATTAGCGGATCGATTAGCTCACATGCTCGAAGGGATCCAATCCCCTGATGCGAAGATAATCCTCGAAGAAGCCTTCACGGGGCAGCTCGAGTTTGGGACTGCTGGACTTCGCGCCCGCATGGGCGCTGGGCTTAATCGCATGAACCGCCACACATTGGCGATCGCAGCGGAAGCCCTCGGTCATTACCTGAAATCAAGTTTTTCATCTGAAGCAATTGCCAAACGCCCCGTAATTCTCGGTCACGACGCCCGCCATAATTCACGGGACTTCGCCGAGACCGTCGCAGCTCAGTTATCAGCCCAGGGCGTCCAGGTGCGCCTCTTCCCAAGTTATACAGCAACACCCCTCCTCGCTTATGCAATCCGTCCACTAAATGGTCTCTGCGGCGTTATGATCACCGCCTCTCACAACGCAGGTGAATACAACGGCATGAAACTCTATGCCGAAGACGGAATCCAATCCTCTTCTTCGTCAGCGGCGATGATCGCAGACGAGATGACCCAAATAATGGCTGGCAAGTTTATCACTGCAGACTACGGCGAAGAGCTTCCCGCTGGGCGCATTCTCGACGTCGACCCATCCATTGAGACGTCCTACTTTGACGCGATCCGTGCAGAACTTCCCATCACTGGACATGAGTCTGCCTTACGCATCGCCTATACTCCTGTCCACGGAGTCGGTGCGAAATTCATCGTTCCACTCTTTGAAACACTGGGTTATGAAGATCTTCACATCGTTGAAGCTGAGCGCGATCCAGATCCAGATTTCACGGGGATTCCTCGACCAAATCCGGAATATGAAGAAACCCTCGAACGGCTTAGGCAGCTGGCCGAAACCGAGCACTGCGATATTGCGATTGCAACGGATCCAGACGCAGATCGACTTGCCCTCATGCTTCCTCAGGAAGACGGTCAGTTCCGTATGATGAACGGAAACGAAACTGCGGCCCTCCTCATCGACTACTACGCTCAACACCTCCGCGACTGCGCTGAGATGCCTGAGCGTCCGGTCCTCGTAAAATCGATTGTCAGTGATTTTTTTGCGGCCGAAGTCGCTGAGCTCTACGACATTGAACTCTGTGAGAGCCTGACTGGATTTAAGAACATCTGTGGCAAGCGCCGCCTCTTCGAAAAGGATGAGCAGCCGAAACGCGAGTACATCATGGGTTTTGAAGAGAGCATCGGCTTCGCACTCGGAGATAGTGTTCGAGACAAAGACGGCCTCCGCACAGCCTGCTATGCCCTGCGTGCAGCACTGAAGATGAAGCGCGAGGGGAAGACTCTCTACGATCGTTATCTCGAACTTTCAGAGCACCTTGGTTACCACCTCGCCAATCCGATCCAGATTGAGCGTGAGGGCCTCGAAGGGAAAGCCTATATTGAGGCGAAGATGCGCCAATTCCGCGAAGAACAAATCGAATCCATCGCGGGAATCGAATTGAGTTCGCGCGAGGATTACCTCAGTCTCAACTGTGAAGAATTCGCCCGGATTGACGGAAAACTTCAAGTTTGTGGCCGATCGAAGATCGATGAGATTTCACAAAATGCCCTTCGATTCTTCTACGGTGATGAGATCTTCTTCGCCCTGCGGCCATCTGGGACTGAGCCTAAGATTAAATTCTACCTCTACACAAAGGCGGAGAGCGTTGCCGCCGCCGAGGCCCTAATGGATGCATTGATCACTGCCATCCGCGAGATTCTCGAGGCCTGATTTCAATCAACTAGGAGCACAGTTCTATGCATGATTCACATCAGCGTGCGAACGCCGCACATAAGCCTCGTCGAACGCCCAGTTCCAAACCAGCCCCCCCCGCCTCTTCATCATCCTACTACGACTATGATGAGCGCCCGAGTCGTTCTCGTAAGAATTCAGAATTCTACCGCCAAGACCGAATCCCCGCCTCTCGCCCGAGTCCCAATCCAGTGCACGAGTTAACGAGCGATGAAAGGTCGGTTCAAGTCTCCACACGAATCTCGCATCTGCTCCCCATCCTGGCCCTACTTCTCTTATTCAGCCTTGCCCTACTAATCATTAGTTTCAAAAGTCGAACCGACCTCCGTAATCGGATCAACACCCTGTCAAGCGAACGCGAAAATTTAATCGAACGACTTGATAGTTTTCGCGAACTGAACGAGCGTCGTGACCAAGACCTCGCCGAACTTCAGAGTCAGGTCGCCGAGCTCCAAAAGAAACTAGATGAGTATGAGGATCCCTACAGTCCTAACGACACAACAGGTGACGAGAGTGCTGTAACAGACGAAATTAGCTCGACCCTACTCCCTGGCGTTCCCCAGCTTAAGTCTCCAGTCATGGAAGTTCCGACTCGTAAAACCCCCGTCACCTGCACCGCTGTGCAGGCTGATTATCTCCGCAAACTAAACGACTACGCGATGCTCGCCGACGAAACCCCAGATCAGCGTAAGGATCTGAGCAAGCCGCTAATAATCAATGGCCTACCCATCGTCTCCAAATTGCACTGGGTTGATGAAAGTTATGCCCCAGGTGAGAATCTAGAAGCGCGAGCAGCATTTCAAATGATGTCCCAGGACGCCGCAAAAGAGGGAATCACCCTCATTGCTTTCTCAGGCTATCGCGGCTACGTCGACCAACACCTCGTGTTCCAACAGTGGCACTCTACCGACCTCCAAGCAAGCCGCTACTCAGCCCGCGAAGGTCAAAGCGAACACCAGACTGGTCTCGCCTTCGATATCAACCAAGAAGCCCGGATGTTTTACAGCTCTCCAGCTACTGAGTGGCTTTGGAACAATGCCTATAAGTACGGCTTTATCCTCCGCTATCCTGAGAATAAAGAACACATCACAGGCTACGTCTTCGAACCATGGCACTATCGATATGTGGGTGAGAAAGTCGCTCGCGACTTCGGCCCACGCTCCAATCTCACGCTCGAGGAATACCTAGGACTCGTCAACCAGAAGATGATTGATAAGATCGATAACTCGGCCCTCGATCAAATCGAGGCGCGCCTCGCTGAACAACGCCTAAAAAAACAATAGGAGGAGGCCAAATCTGAGCTCAAAAATGAATGCAGCGATGACGCTGCTTTTTTATTTCAGCGAATCATTCAAACGATCTCAAAGGTCAACTCCAAGAAACGGTGATCCGAGAGGTAAATCGATCCAGATTTCTCATGGCTCCTAAAGGAAACAGGCTGAAGTTCTCGGCTATGGAAAATATAATCAATCCGTTTCGGCGACCAGTTCGGGTCTAAGTGATACTCGTGGTAGCTGTAATCGAGCTGAGGTGTACTATCAAAGAGCTGCAGGCCAAGCGACGAGTTCGCATCGATAATGGCCTGCACGCAGGCTTCGGAGGGTTCCGCATTAAAGTCACCAGAGACGAGGAGCGGACGACGTTTAGGGTCTGCGGACTCGAGGCCGGACAGGCGTGCTAAAATCTGCTGCGCTGCTGCCAAGCGGGCCGTTTCCGACTCGTGGTCTAGGTGCGTATTAAGGATCCGAAAACTGAGTTCCTCGCCACGGAATCGCAGTCTAAGAAGCTGATAGGTCCGCGGGCAGATACTCTGGCCTGGATATCGGGATCCCGCTATCTCTGGAGTTGGCGAAAGCCAGGCCGTCTCCGACTCAACGAGACTAAAACGGCGATTCAAATAGGCAATCGCAGGCGCCTCGTCCTCTTCATCGTAGTCTCGGGCTCTAGCGACGAAGACATAGTCAGGCAGACGTATTTCGAGAGCCCTCAGCATATCGGCCCTCGCCTCCTGCATCGCAATGATATCGACGTTTCGCGACTGAAATAGATCGACGATCGCCTCGAGACGCTGATCGAAGAAAGGCCATGGGTCGCTCGTGCAGGGGTAACGGAGATTCGCAGAAATCATCGAAATCGTATGCATTGATTGGATCACACTTCCTCGCTAAGATGAAGCTAATTGTAACAAGGAGCCTAGATATGACAAGTCAGCGTTTAAACAGCGAAGCACTTAGCTACCGCACCTATATTTTTGACCTAGATGGAACCCTCGTCGACAGTCTTTTCGCCCTCCATCGATCCGTGAATCTGATGCGTTCAGAGCTTGGCCTCGAAGCAATCAGCCTCGATCACTGCCGTCGCTACGTCGGTAATGGTGCGGTTAAGTTGGTCGAACGAGCCATCGCAAAAGATCTCGATCGACTCCTTGAACGTGGACTTGGTAACGAGGCGCGAATTCACGACCTGGCCTATGCATCATACATGCGGCACTTTTCAGAGCATGCGACCGACGGGCTTCGCCCCTACCCTGGGCTCATCTCTGTCCTCGACGAATTACTGTCTCGAGGCTGCACCCTAGCCTGTCTAAGCAACAAACCAGATCCCTTGGTACATGAGTCCCTGCTCGCTGCCTTCGGCGAGGCAGCGCAGCGCTATTTTCAGATTCAGCGCGGAGCACGATCCGATAGCCCGCTGAAGCCCGATCCAACGGCCCTACTCGAGCTCCTCGAAGCTCTCAACTCTCCACACAATGCCGCAGTTCTCGTCGGCGACAGCGAGGTCGATATCGAGACAGCACGAAATGTGGGAATTGATAGCATTGCCTGTACATGGGGCTTTCGAAGTCAAGAAGAGCTTGAACAATGCGCCCCAATCCACCTGATCCATAGCGCTGAAGAGATCTTGACTTGCGCTCCAAACTAAGGAATTGATTTAGGAGCGGCTTTTTTTAGATAAAAATCACCCCCAGTAGTTGGCTCTATTCTGCAACAACTTCTGGGGGCGATCACATCGCTAAATGAGTTCTCGATTAATAGAAAAATCTTACCAGGGAGTAAGTCATCAGCATCGATAACGCTAAGCTTACATATGCCATCTCACGATGACCAGTACTTGCAGGAACCTGCTTGTAAGAGAGGCTGACGCCGAGTACGGAGCTAAGCACAGCAAGCCCTGAAAGAATCATGTCGAAGCGGATCAAAACACGTGAGCGTCCGATGAACAGCATAAGTAAATAAGCAATCGCTACAAGCAAGAAGCTAATCATCGTAAGGCCTCGAGTCCCCTGACGATGCGTGAACGACTGAACATGTTGTCCAAATTGACGTGCCCCCTCCTGTACCGACTGACCTAAAGGCTTGCCAGGTGCAGCTTGTGGACCGGCATACGGTCCCTGACCTGCTTGACCCGCTTGGTAGTTAGGCTGTTGAGCAGCTTGATTCGCTGTCGCCTCCGTGAACGGGTTGTTCATATTCTCTGGCTGGTTGTTGTTAAAATTCTGATCTGTCATTAAAATCTCCAATCTAGACTGCGTAAGCTTAGTTCATACAATAGGGATTATACAACGTCTCGTGGCGGAACGTCGTCGCTGGCCCATGACCTGGGTAAATTGGCAGCTCGGCTGAGAAACCACGCTCACCAGGTAGAGACAGAATTCGCACCAAACTCTGAGCCAAAGCCTCTGGATTTGACCCTTTAAAATCACTCCGTCCAACTGAAGCGAAGAAAATGACATCACCACTAAAGAGTGCGCGGTACTCATCCTTTTGCTTTAAAAGATAAACGAGCGAGTCACGTGAATGCCCAGGCATCGCGAGTGCTTCAAGGCTGAGTCCCTCCTCCAATTCAACGAGCGTCTCTTCGATCTCGATATCAGGCCCATCGAAACGGGTCGCTGCGTTAAATAGCGAACTACAATTCTCAAAATAATCGGCGAGAACTTCACGTGCGAGAGGATGCATGTAGAGCTTGAGTTCGGGATTAAAATCACGCCAAGCCTCGATCGCCTGGATATGATCATAGTGTCCATGCGTTGCGAAAATCATCCGCACCCGCTCGGGCGCCTCGATCTCTTGGGGGGGCCGCGAGGGATCAATTAAGTAATCCCCCGCAGCGCCATGAATTAGATAGAGATTCGCCTGAGGCATCCACTCCGGATAGCAGCTCACAAGCCCCTCTAAAAGTGGGTAAGCACTGATCACTTCCCGAGCACCTCTTCACAGACCTCAGCAATATGTTCTGCTGTAAAGCCATAGTGCTTGAAGAGAAGCGATGCAGGAGCGGAAGCACCAAATTCATCGATACAGACGCAAGCACCATCGAGGCCAACGTATTTATACCAAGACTGAGCGGAGCCCGCCTCGACCGCAACTCGCTTGCGACAGACAAATGGCAGAACGGACTCGCGATAGGCCGCATCCTGTTCATCGAAGATCTCGAGGCAGGGGCAAGAAAGCAAGCGCAGCTTATATTTTTTGGCCAGTTTTTCATAGGCATCGAGGGCTGGCTTCAGCTCCGAACCGCTCGCCATCAGGATCAATTCTGGAATTTCTGAGGCCTCCACATTTTCGCATAGGATATAGACACCTCGCTCAGTTCCGGGGCCAGACTTCGTAATCACGCCAGTCGCCGAGCGCGTCAGAGCCATCACAGCTGGGCGACGCCGAGAACTGGCGAGTGCATAAGCATAGGCCGTCTCACGGGCATCTGCCGGACGGAAGACGTCGAGATCTGGTAGCGCCCGCAAATTCGCTAAGTGTTCGATGGGTTCATGGGTGGGACCATCTTCACCGACACCGATCGAATCATGGGTCATGACATAGATGACGGGCATCTCCATCAAAGCAGATAAGCGCATCGCCCCACGCGCATAATCACTGAAAACGAGGAAGGTCGCACAGAATGGATGAAGGGCATGGAGCGCCAAACCATTCGCAATAGCGGCCATCGCATGCTCACGGATACCGAAATGGATGTTGCGCCCACTGTAATCCGCACTCGACATAAATCCCTTACCCATCAAATCCGTCTTATTTGAAGCTGCTAGGTCCGCAGAACCACCGACGAAATAGGGATCACGTTCTGCCATTCGATTAAGAACCTCGAAAGAGGCTTCGCGGGTCGCCATCGAACAATCGTCAAAATGCAGGAACTCAGGATCATTGAGGTAATCAACCTGCTCATGATTGAGGAGAATCATCAGCTCAGAAGCTTCTTGCGGATAGGCTTCTTGGTAGCGAACAAAGAGTTGATTCCACGTATTCGCCAGTGGATTCAATTTGCGAACGACTTCTTGGTAGGCTTCGACAATTTCGGTGGGCAACATGAAGCGTTCCTTATATGGCCAACCGAGTTTCGCCCTCGTCTCGTCGTTTTTTGCCTCGCCTAAGGGCGCGCCGTGAGACTTCGGAGAGCCCTCAAGGGGTGAACCGTAGCCGATCTTCGACCGACAAATAATCAAACTTGGGTGGGTTTCATCCGCCTTCGCCGTCGCAATCGCGGCCTCCACAGCTTCAATATCATTCGCATCGGCGACTTCGAGAACCTGCCAGCCGTAGGCCTCGTAGCGACGTCCGACATCTTCTCGGAAGCTAATATCGGTATCGCCATCAATGGTGATCTGATTGCTGTCATAAAGGCAGATCAACTTCCCTAGGCCCAGGGTCCCAGCAAGAGAAGCCGCTTCACCAGAAACGCCCTCCATCATGCAGCCATCACCGCAAAGTGCGTAGGTATGGTGGTCGATGATATTAAAGTCCTCACGATTGAATCGTGCCGCGAGGTGGCGTTCAGCGAGGGCGAGTCCAACCGCCGTAGCCATCCCCTGCCCCAATGGCCCCGTCGTCATCTCAATGCCATGGGCTAAGCTATATTCAGGATGTCCATGGCAGATCGAATTGAACTGACGGAAGGATTTTAAATCGTCAATCGAAAAATCATACCCTAGGAGATGTAGCGTCGAATAAAGCATCGCAGAACCGTGTCCCGCACTGAGGACGAAGCGGTCGCGATCAAACCAGTTTGGCACCGAAGGGCTGTGGCGCATCACCTTCGTATAGAGGGTATAGACCAATGGTGCTGCACCGAGGGGCAGACCTGGGTGGCCCGAGTTTGCCGCATCAACGGCATCAATGGATAGAATACGGATGGCATTAATCATCTCATGATCAGTCATTTGCATCTCCTCACACTTTCTGTAGCGCGAGAACAAGGTCTCTGAGCGCAAGTCGTATTGATAGATAAAAGCCCCCAAAAGCTGAGCTCTTGAGGACTTATTGCCAGTTCAGGCAATTTATTTTGCTTTCCCCTGGTTGGCGACGGACTGCATCTTCGCAGCGAGGGCCTCTTGGTCACCCAGATAATACTTACGCAAGAACTTATAGTCATCATCAAATTCGTAGACGAGGGGAACACCCGTCGGAATGTTGACATCGATAATCGCTTCGTCACTTAGATCCTCAAAATACTTGACGAGGGCACGCAGTGAATTACCATGTGCAGCGATAAGAACACGTCGCCCCGCTTCCATATCTTTCTTAATGACGTTTTCAAAATAAGGAACAGCACGTGCGATCGTATCCTTCAAACTCTCATTAAGTGGCAGTCGAGATTTGTCCGCGACACTCCGATACTGATCTTGTAAACGGGGGCTGCGCTCATCATCTTCCTCAAGTGCAGGCGGTGGAGTCGCAAATGAACGACGCCAGATCTTCACCTGATCCTCGCCGTATTTCTCAGCAGTCTCAGACTTATTCATCCCCTGTAGTCCACCATAGTGGCGCTCGTTAAGCTCCCAAGCCTTAATCACTGGTAGCCACGCCCGATCCATCTCATCAAGGACATAGTTCAACGTATGAATGGCTCGCTTCAAATAAGAGGTATAACAGACATCAAAGTCAAAACCACCCTCTCTAAGGAGCCTGCCACCCTCGGCCGCTTCACGCCGTCCCTTCTCAGACAAATCGACATCTGTCCAGCCGGTAAATAAGTTCAGCTTATTCCATTCACTCTCACCATGACGGATCAATACGAGTTGTTTCATGTCATTCCTCCAATCACCTCGTAGGAGGTAAATTATGCCTTTTATTCTACACGATTCTAAGCTCACTGGTATGCCTCAAAAGGAAAAAACAGACGATGGCGAGTAGCCAGCCTCGCAACGAGTCATGGGACTCGATTGGCTCAGCATCGAGAGTGATCGTGATAGAATGATGGCGATATTTTTAGGCCCAAGCCCTTGCCCGAGCGTCTGAACGCTGGAGCTTCGAGCAAACAACTTGGAATTTAGAAAGACTGGCATGAGCATGAAACAAGCCTTCACCCTTGAACCCAGCTACCGTCGCCTCGGCCACGGCGCTGACTACTTTCCTGAGCAGTGGCTCAAACGCCCAGATATACTCCGTCGCGATCTCGAGGACATGCAAGCTGTAGGCGTTAATGTAGTATCAATCGGGATGTTTGCCTGGTCCTTTCTCGAAACGTCTGAAGGCCACTATAATTTTGATTTTCTCAGAGAACGCCTCGATGCACTCCATAGCGCAGGGATCTCTGTCTTCCTAGCGACCCCCTCCGCAGCGCCACCACGCTGGATGACACGACGCTACCCTGAGATCATGCTGACGGATTCCTATGGTCGCCGCCGCTACAGCGGTGAACGAATCTGCCATTGCTTGAGTTCCGAAGTCTTTAGAGAAAAAGTGTCTGCAATCAACCAGAAACTGGCCGCAGCCTTCTCCGACCATCCAGCAGTCGTTGCTTGGCATGTATCGAACGAGTATGGTTCAACCTGTCACTGCCCGAAATGCCAGGCGAAATTCAGAGACTATTTGCGCAATTATTTCGACAACGATATCGAGGCTCTAAACCAAGCCTGGTACAGTAGCTTCTGGTCTCACATCTATGACAATTTCGAGGAGATCGAAGCCCCATCTCCTTTGGGAGAGCAGCATTGTCATGGTCTCGTCATTGCGTGGAAACGCTTCCATTCCGAGTTAATGCTCGATTTCTATCGCCACGAGTGCAGGGCAATCGACCAAGCCTCGAAACGCCAACTCCCGAAGACGACGAATTTCCACATTTTTAACGGGATTCAAAACGGCCCTGACTATTTTGACTTTGCTCAAGAACTGGATTTCATCAGCTGGGATGATTACCCCTACTGGCATCAAACATCCCACAGCAATGCCTATGAAGCCGCTGGGAGAGCATTAATCCATGACTTTTGCTACTCAGTACATCAAGCGCCCTTCGTTCTCATGGAGTCCTCCCCTGGCGCTGTCAATTGGCAAGACGTCTGTACACTGCGCGCCCCCGGCTTGCAAACCCTCTCCTCCATCCAAGCCCTCGCCCACGGTGCGGATTCGATCCAGTACTTTCAGTGGCGCGCCTCACGTGGATCCTCGGAGAAATTTCACGCAGCGGTCATGGATCACAGCGGGTCCCGAGATACTCGAATTTTTCGCGAGATTAGTGAAGTCTCGCATGCCCTAGATTGCCTCAGTGAGGCGGGACTCGCCGGAAGCCACCGACATGCCCAAATCGCCTTCGTCTATGATTGGCAAAATGCCTATGCTTTTTATGAATGTGAAGGCCTGAGGAAGCAAAAGCCCAACTACTTTGAGATACTCCGAGCGGCCTATGCCCCGCTCTGGGCTCAGGGGATTGCCGTCGATCTCATCGACCGAAATTGTCCGGAAGAGCAAATCGGACAATATAAGTTGATCCTGGCGCCGCTGCTTTATAGCCTTCCTCGTAACTTTGCAAATAAGCTAGAGCGCTATGTCGCAGCCGGAGGACATCTGACGACTGGCCCCTTTTCCTGTCGAGTCGATGAAAACGACCTCGTCTTTGAGGCTGGCGCTCTAGATCCATGGCGCGAGATGCTTGGACTCCGGCTTGAGGAGAGTGGCGGTCTATACGACTCGGATGCGATAGCTGTCGAGGCGTACTGTGCTGGCCAAAAAATTCGAAGTTCGGCACGATTAATCATGGATCTGATTTATCCAGAAGCAGATAATTGCGAGCTTCTCGGCCGCTATGCAAGTGGAGATTTCGCGGGGCAAGCCGCTTGGATTCGCCATCCTTACGGGCATGGAAGTAGTGATTACTTCGCCTTTCTTGGCGACGCTGATTTCTACCAGCATTATTGGTCGGCTGAGATCCAACGGCTCGCTCTCAAGCCCCCTGTTTCGGCCAAGCTTATCCCAGGACTTAGCCTCGCGACTCGTGAAAATGGCTCCCGTAGGTTCATCTTCGTCATGAACTTTAGTCCAGATCCTGCGCGTGCAAGCTTAGAGACTTCAGTCTACGACCTGATGAATCGAGAAACAGTTGAGGCCGAGGAAGTTTTTGAGATTGGGGCCTATGGCTATCGGCTCTTTTGTCAAGAGATTTAAGAAAGAGGGCAGTTCGCATGAGTAGTAATCATACAGCCAAATTATTTCAGTCACATGCGGGGCTCCCCCTCCGACTGATTTTGGATGGGATCATTATCGGGGTTTTTGCAGGCGCATTTGCAAGTCTCTACCGATATCTTCTCGAACAGTGCAACCACCTTCGCCTCCTCGCACTTGGGCACAACGATCTCCTACACATCGCTATCTATGCTCTTCTCTTACTCCTGTTTGCATGGATTTGTCTTAAACTCCTCGAATGGGCCCCGCTAAGTGGCGGTTCAGGAATTCCCCAAGTTGAAGGCGAAGTCCTCGGCTATTTTCAAATGAACAGTGGCAAAACGCTAAGCGCGAAAATAATTGGCGGCAGCCTCGCCAACCTCTCAGGACTCTCACTCGGCCGCGAAGGTCCATCGATTCAGATCGGTGCCGCAGTCGGTAAACTGAGTTCACGAATTCTAAAACGCGATTTGAGCGAGGAGAAGTACATGATATCTGCGGGATCAGCTGCAGGCCTCGCTGCAGCCTTCAACGCCCCGATGTCAGCGGTCCTCTTCATCCTCGAAGAAGTCCACAAAAGTTTTTCACCCTACCTCTTCGTACCTGCTATGATCGCCGCCATGATCGCCGACGGCACGGCCAAGTTAATTTTCGGGACCAATCCAGTTTTTCACTTTCCAGAGCGCCTCGGCTATGATCAACGCCAGCTCCCCTATATCCTCATCTTCGGAATACTCGTTGGCCTCCTGGGACTCTTATTCAACTTCGGTATCTTGTATTTCCAGAAACTCTTCAAAAACTATATACCCTCGCGCTACTTAGGGCTGGCGCTCACCTTCTTGAGCTCACTGCCGATTGCCTTTTTACTCCCTGAGATTCAGGGTGGCGGACATGGATTAGTCAATCGACTCATCCACCACCGCTATGCGATTGGCTTCCTCGCCCTCCTCCTCGTCGCAAAATTTCTCTTCACCTGCTTCAGTTATGGTTCTGGTGTCCAGGGCGGTATCTTCCTACCCATCCTCGTGCTCGGAGCGATTTCAGGTTTGATTTTCGCCTCCCTCATTCCCAGCATGCAGACAAATTTCGAACTCGCTGCCACGCAATACATGGTCCTCGGGATGGCCGCTATGATGTCTGCCGTAGTCCGCTCGCCCCTACTCGCCATCATGCTCGTAAGCGAGATGACTGCTTCCTTTAACATCATGCTTCCCCTCTGCCTCGTCGTATTCACAGCCTACATTCTCGGAGACCGCCTAAAGGTCGATGGGATTTATGAGTCTCTCTTGGAGCGCATGCTCCCGGATGAACACCCCGGTGTGATTCGCCTCCTCCACAGCATCGACATCGATCCATATTCCGACTTCGCCCACCAACGCCTCGACGAACTCCAGCTTCCGCATCACTGTCTTTGCGTTAGCCTCGAGCGCGATGGCTGTGAGCAAACGCCTCGAGGCAGCACTATCATCCGTCCAGGAGACCATCTCCTCTTCCTCTGTGAGGAGTCAGCCATTCCTCTACTGAAGTCGGGAAGTACAGACCACAGCAAGCAAGCGCCTCGATAAGTTCTTGACAGGGCTATGGCCTTTGTTATGCTTTTTGCAAACACTTCGCATTTGCACTTGTGGAGCATGCGGCGTGAATATCACGCGTCGATCGCGCCCCGCCAGCATCAGCGATAGATTGGATTCATCAACATATGAAAAAGTTATTTTGCCGCACTCTGAGTCTTCTCCTCTCAGGCCTGCTAGTCGCCTCACTCCTCGCGCCGATCAGCCATGCTGAAGCGAGATTAAAAATTGTCTGTTCTTTTTTCCCGATCTACGACCTCAGTAAACGTGTCGCTGGCGATCTCGCTGACGTAGACCTCCTGATGCCTGTCGAAGCCGATGCACATAGTTTTGAACCCAGCGTTCAGGACATGGCTAAGATCGAGGACTGTGACCTCTTTATCTATAATGGAGCCTCGATGGAAGTCTTTCTCGACCGACTATTGAATAGCCAAGAGGGAGCACATTTCCATCCCGTCTGTGCGAGTGATCTCGTTCCCCTCCTTCCCTCTCATCGCACGCGTAAGGAAAAAGAAGCGAAGACTTTTGTCAAACGCAGTTACATCGATCCAGCGCCCAATCGTAAGGGGCATTTTGATCCCCACACTTGGATAACACCACGCAATGCCTGTCTCGAACTCGAGGCGATTAAAAATGCCCTCGTCGAGGCGGACCCTGAACACGCGGAGTCTTTTGAAGAGAATTATCAAACGGCGCTAAAAGACTTCCAAGCGCTCGCTTCAGACTACGACCGGGCGCTTCAGAACTTAAGTCAACGTGAAATTGTAGTTAGCCATGCGGCTTTTGCCTACCTATGCAATGAATATGAACTCGAACAGATCGCAATCGAAGGTCTGGAGCCCCATAGCGAACCCAGTGCAAAACGCCTGAGTGAAATCATCGACGAGATCCGCGCTCGAAAACTAAAGGCAGTCTTTTTTGAAAATGCGGAATCGTCTAAGGTGGCCGAGACAATTGCGGCAGAGACCGAGGCCCAGGTCCTCGTCCTCTATCCGATGGAATCCCTGACCCGAGCTCAAGTCGAAGCGGGAGCCGACCTGCTTAGCTTGATGCGTGAAAATCTTGACAATCTGAAAAAGGCACTGAAATGATCCGCGTTCGTGAGATGTCTTTTTCGTACCGAGATGAGGCGGTCCTCCAAAATCTCAGCTTTGACGTGAATCCTGGCGACTTCGTCGCCGTCATCGGCGAGAATGGAACAGGTAAATCCACACTCATCAAGCTGCTCTTAGGTCAGCTAAGTCCAGATTGTGGCGAGATTTCCGTGCTCGGTCTACAGCCTGGACGCCATCAAGCCCAACGCCAAATTGCCTATGTGTCCCAGAACGGCCTAAATCATCATCTGCGTTTCCCAGCGAATGCGGAAGAAGTCGTCCGCTGCGGACTCTATCAGCAGATGCCCCGCTTTAAGCTCTGGGGGAAAAAAGAGCGCGAAGCGGCTGCTGCGGCCCTCGACC
>JAUNVS010000012.1:29584-36256 GCA_030537565.1 Eubacteriales bacterium
AGATCTGGGCAAACGACTGATTTCTGAGATGAGTGGTGGCCAACGTCAACGAGTCCTCCTCGCAAAGGCCCTCGTATCTGAAGCGAAGCTCCTCCTCCTCGACGAGCCGACCACGGGGGTCGATGAAGAGAGTGCGCATCAGTTTTACGAGCTGCTCTACAAACTGAACCGCGAAAAAGGTCTAAGCATATTCATGATTACCCACGATGTTGAGAAGATCTGCGGCTTCGCCTCGCGGATTTTCATGCTCCAGAATCGAGGACTCATCGAAGTTGATACGAACAAACTCCACCGTGACCGCTACGCCCTATACCGCCACGATGCCAGCCAGCACTGCTGTGAGTCGTCGGACTGCCCCTGGCACGAGCGTAAGAGTCAAGCCAAAGCGGCGCTTCGAATCCACTCACGCAAATTGATCGCAAGGATTGATCGAGCGAAGGGAGGCCCCCAATGCTAAGTATTTTTCGATACGACTTCATGCAAAAGGCCCTCATCGTCGCTGCAGTACTCGGCATTATCATGCCCTGTATCGGCGTGACCGTCGTCCTCCGCAGGCTTTCGATGATTGGTGATGCCCTCGCTCACGCCTCCCTCGCCGGAGTCGCACTCGGCCTCCTCTTTAATTTCAATCCCGTTTTCGGAGCCACCCTCGCTTGCATCATCGCAGCCTTATCAATTGAACGGATCCGACAGCGAGTTCCCGAATATGCTGAGATATCAATTACAGTTATCCTCTCTGCCGGTATCGGTATCGCTGGTGTTCTGAGTTCCTGGATTCCGTCTGCAAACACGATGAACTCGTTTCTCTTTGGTTCAATCGTTGCAATCTCCTGGGGAGAAGTCTGGAGCATCTTGGCCGTCAGCCTCTTCGTTCTCATCGTCTATCTCTTCTTGTATAAAGAACTTTTCTACCTCTCCCTCGATGAGGAGAGTGCTCGGCTCGCAGCCGTCCCTGTCCGCAGTGTCAATGCCATTTTCACGATTCTCACAGCACTGACCGTGGCCCTCGCCTCGCGAACAGTAGGTTCCCTAATCGTCGCTTCAATCATGGTTATACCGGTGGCCTGTTCCCTCCGCCTCGCCCGCAGTTACTTCCAAACCCTCCTCTACTCCATCTTCTTCGGACTCGCATTCGTCCTCGGTGGTTTAATTCTCTCCTACTATTTCCAGGTCAAGCCAGGTGCGACCATTGTCTTAATCGCCGTTCTGTGTTTAAGCTTAATCCTAGTTACAGAAAAGTTGCGACACGCTAAGTTTTAAGGAGGCGCCCATGAACGACTGCAAACATGCTTGTCAACATGACCACTGCCACGATTGCGAAGAAACCTTCACCCCGCCTCGCAATATTGAGGATCTGAAACTCCCAGACGGTTTAAAAAAGACCCGCCAACGCGAGATGATTCTTGAGAAACTTTTAGCGGCTGAAACGCCCGTCTCAGCCGCCGACCTCTTCTTAGCACTTCACGAACAAGATGAGCGCATCTCGCTTTCGACCATCTACCGAAACCTAGACGCGCTCACAGAGCATAAAATATTGAGAAGTGTGAAGCTCCCTGGTGATGAGAGCCTCTACTACGAGATTAATTCTGGGGGGCACATTCACTATGCCCTCTGCCTGAATTGTCGCCAAATTTTCGCTCTCGACAGTTGTCCCATCCCCGATCAATTTGAAGAACTCGAAGCAATTGGTTTCCAATGCACTGGGCATAAGGTCGAGATCTATGGATATTGCCAGAGCTGTCGCAGCAAGATTCAGGCCGAATGACTCGTCTGTGGCCGCAAAGCAAATGGAGCCACACCCTTTACCAAAATGAAGAGGAGTACACATTCCGCTGCGAAATTAACAGGCACGACCGTCACTAAGCGTAATTTCAGCACGGTCCAAAGAGCCGCACCCTGGAGATAGGCTATATTGGCACTGTTGATCAGGGTCGAACAAATTAGCTGCTCAGCGAAGATCGTGAACAGGAGCCAGGCACTCGTTTTCTTATGATCATAGAGAAGCGTCCCAACAATCAAGGCTCGTACTACTGCGGTCACCATGAATCCCCAGAAAAATGGCCCCGAAGGAAATAGGGTCGCACCGATGAGATCCGAAACAAACGCCAAAATTACTGTCGTGAGCGGACCATAAGAACAAGCAACAAAGTAGAGTGGGACAAAGGCCAGACTTATCTTCGCAAAAGGTGTTCGGATCGAGAAAAAGCGAGAAAGAACGATCTGGAGGGCGATCATCATCGCCATAATCGTTATTCTCTGGACGTAAGAATCGCTGTCCCGTTTTTCAAATAAGCGTGTCATTTAGCACCTCGTAAAATCTTTCTGCCTTTATTGTATGGAAAACTGCCTCAAAATGACAAGAAAAATCCAGGATTCACCAGAGCGCTCCGATATTTTCAGTGATTCAGATTTCCTGCTAAGGTCAGCTAAACTCTAAAATCCCACCCTAGAATCAGAGCGTATGGAAGATCAGATGACTGATCGCCATCATCAAAAGACCAGAACAGAGAACGCCAGACATACATGCAAGGCAGGTCTTCTTAAAATCCATATCGAGAATACTGGCTCCGAGAGTACCCGTCCACGCCCCGGTACCTGGAAGCGGAATCGCAACAAAAAGCATGAGGGCGAAAAAAAGCCCCCGTCCCGCCTTTGCCTCCAGTTTAGCGCCCGCGGCCTCACCCTTTTCTAAGAAATAACGAAAGAATTTCGAAGCGCGTGTCTGAGCAGCTCCCCACTCGAGAACACGGCGCGCAAAATAATAGATGAATGGAACCGGCAACATGTTCCCAATAATCGCGACAATATAACTCGGAATTACAGGGAGATGCATTGCTTGTGAAATCGGGATTGCGAGACGCAACTCGACGAGGGGAAGCATCGCAACGATGAAAACTTTTAAAAATCGGAAAAACATATAGGCGGCCTCTCTACTGAATTCAGACTCTAATTCGCCAGTGTCGATTTAGCTCGATGCTGAACAAAAGCAGTTCAGCGACTCAAGTATCTGAGTATAACGAAAGTCACAGCGAGCAAACAGGGGGGCTGCTGCCATGTCCTGATCTTATTGCAGTCACATTGACGAGAAGATACACTTTTCTTAAATTTTTCCAAATTCGATACACAAATTGGGAGGACTTATGAATTCAGCAACAATTATTGAAGCAATTAAGAATCGCCGTAGCTGTCGAAAATTCAAGCCAGAGACGCCTAAGCGTTCAGAGATCGAAATCGTCCTCGACTGTGCCAATCACAGCCCAACGGGGATGAATCGTCAGAACCTACAATTTACCGCACTTCTACGCCGCGAAGAAATCACCCTACTCGCAGGCATCTTATCTGAGATCCTAGATCGTCGCGACTACCACTTCTACCATGCCCCCTGCCTCATCCTCGTTTCAGCGCCCCTCGATCACCCCTATCCAGACCTCGACGTCGGAGCCGCGATGGAAAACCTCTATTTAGCCTGTGAGGGACTTGGTCTAGGCATGGTTTGGATTAACCAGTTCCATGATGAATGCAGTAATCCTCAACTTCGAGCAGCACTTGACTCATTCGAGATTCCGAGTCACCACGCCGTACAAGCGGCGGCTGCCATCGGCTATCCCGATGCAGCCCCCTCTGCCCTCGAGCGAACGATGAAGATCGTTATCCGTGACTAAGGTCGCCAAGGAATGCCAATCTGGGCTGCCTGTACGAATTTCGTAAGTCTCCGCAGCTTAGCTCTGGCATACTATCTAAAACGAGAAAGGGCTATTCATATGTCTAAACGCGAAAACGTACTCTCCTGGGATGAATACTTTATGGGTGTCGCCCTCCTCGCTGCGCAGCGAAGTAAGGATCCTTCCACACAGGTGGGTGCTTGCATCGTAGACCAGCGTCGAAAAATCGTTTCGACAGGATATAACGGACTGCCGAGCGGGCTCGATGACGACGAATTCCCCTGGGCTCGCGAAGGCGACTACTGGGAAACGAAGTACCCTTATGTCTGTCATGCTGAGCTAAATGCCATTCTTAATAATCCCGGTAAAGATTTTTTTGGTTGTAGCATCTATGTTGCTCTCTTCCCGTGTAATGAATGTGCAAAGGCGATTATCCAAAGTGGCATCCGCGAAGTTATCTACATCTCCGATAAGTATCACGACTCGGACTCATGCCGTGCTTCTCGCCGCATGCTAGAGGCGGCTGGGGTCCAGTGGCGCAAACTCGAAACCGAAGTCAGCGAAATCAGCCTCTGTCTCGACGAAGCTCGTATCTAAGTCCCGTCGAACTTGCCATACGTCGATCTCTCGAAAGGAATTTGTCTTCATGCTACGCTTCACACGTTTTTTTAAAGCATCACCTCCCTCTAGTGCCGGCGAGGCCAGTGACAGCGAATTCCAAATCAATGAAAGTGAATTAGCCAAGCTAAAGAGCCAGTATGAGGCCCTCGCCGCACAATTGAAGTTAGACTGCGATCCAGATGAGCGCAATTACCTCGAAACTGGATTACTTACCTCCGAAGTCGAAGCACGAGTTGAAGCAGGTCTCTACAACCGAGAAGTTGCTTCCAATAGTCCGACTGAACGCGAGATCCTGCGCCGCAATATCTTCACCCTCTTCAACATTTTGAACTGCGCCCTAGCCCTCATCGTCATCTTCGCCTCGCTCTATAATTTTTCGAACTTAAAAAATCTCAGTTTCATCTTCGTTGCCATCGTAAACCTCGCCATTGGGATCTACCAGGAGTTAAAGGCCAAACGAATTGTCGACCATCTCAAACTGCTTGTCGAAGCCAAGTCACTGGTCTGGCGATCTGGAAATCTTGAATCGATCACCGCCCAAGAAATCGTCGTCGACGACCTAATCCTCCTCCAAAACGGTGAACAAATCCCCGTGGACTGTGTCTTTCTCGCGGGCCAGGGCTTCGAAGTCGATGAGTCGCTGATCAGTGGTGAATCAAATTCGCTTCAGAAAACACCAGGGGATCCCCTCTATTCAGGCTCATTCGCAGTCGCCGGCCTCGCCCTCGCCCGAGTTGAAAAAGTCGGTGAATCCACCTTTGCCGCTGGACTCTCGAAGGTCGCACGGACAAGCAAAAAGAAAAGATCTGAACTTAAACAATCCCTCTTTCGAATTATTCAGGCAGTTTCCGTCCTCATCGTCCCCATCGGAATCGCACTTTTCTTATCGCAGGTCCTCGGCCGCTCGTCAAACCCAATTGATCGAATTCTAATCAGCTCCGTAGCCGCCCTCGTTGGGATGATTCCTGAGGGCCTGATCCTCTTAACGGAAATTGCCTTTGCAGTTGGCGTCACCAATCTCTCCCAAAAACAGGTCCTCGTTCAAACGATGCCTGCCATTGAAATGTTAGCGCGCCTTGATGTCCTCTGCCTCGATAAGACTGGCACCTTAACCAGTGGTCGGATGCGCGTTGTCGACCTCATCTCTCTCCATGGTGATAGCTCACTAGATTGCGAAAAAATCCTCGCCAGCTTCGTCCATCAGACCAGTGCCCGCGGTGCTACTCAAGAAGCTCTCAGCAAACACTTCCAGGGCGACGGCTTCATAAACATCCGCGCGGTCATCAATTTTTCCTCAGCACGTAAATGGTCAGCGTTAGAAATTACAGATCAGGGAAGCTATTACCTCGGTGCAGGCGAGTTCATCCTCGGCACTCAATTTGAGGCAATTTCCGCCCAAGTCTCCGCCGAAGGGCGCCTCGGCAGACGTGTTCTCTGCCTCGTTCATAGCGACGCACCCTTGGATATTGAATCCCAACGTCCTGTGGGAAATCTCAAGCCCATCGCCCTCATCATTATCGAAGATGAAATTCGTGAAGATGCAGCGATTCTCTTCCGCTACCTCGATGAACAGGGAGTGGCCACGAAGCTAATTTCTGGTGACCACCCGAAGACACTTTCCGCAATTGCGAGACGAGCTGGCTTGCCCTTGGACAGCTCTATCTGTGATCTATCCACTTATGGTGATAATGCCGATTACTCGTCCCTGGCCGAAGAACACCGGCTCTTCGCCCGGGCTAATCCCTATCAGAAACAGGCCCTCCTCCATGCCCTCAAGGCCCATGGTCACTGTGTAGGCATGACAGGCGATGGAGTTAACGACGTCCCCGCGCTAAAGGATGCCGACTGCTCGATTGCGATGGTATCGGGTTCAGATGCGGCACGAGGTAGTGCCGACATCGTCCTCCTCAACGACCAACTTGCATCTCTGATCCCAGCAGTTTACGAGGGCCGTCGCGTAATCAACAACATCGAACGCGTCGCCTCCCTCTTTCTCGTAAAGACGATCTACTCTTGCCTCCTCGGCATCCTCTATATCTTTATCCACGCCCCCTACCCCGTCTTGCCAATTCAGATGTCCCTCGTCTCATCTCTGACGATTGGCATTCCTTCTTTCTTTCTCGCCCTTAAACCCAACCGAACTCGTGTATCGGGAAATGTCCTCGACCGGGTTCTATCACGTGCTCTAGCACCTGCAATCGCAGCCGTCCTCAGCCTTCTCTGCCTCCAATATCTCTCCTCCAAAGTCGGTCTCACCAACCTAGAACATAGCACCGTGGCCCTCGTCATCCTGATGTCGATTGGCTTTTATGTCCTCTACAGCACCAGTATCCCACTCAACATTGTTCGCCTCGGACTGATTGCAGGACTCTTCTCTGGCTTCCTCCTC
>JAUNVS010000012.1:36285-40423 GCA_030537565.1 Eubacteriales bacterium
GTCGAGATGCTGTTTAGCTCGCTCGCCCTCTTGTATATCCCCTTTATCGCGCTCAGTTTCTACCTCAGCCACGAGCTAACGAAGCTCTATAACAGCCGTTTCGCAAAACCACTTAGAGACAAGTTAAAGGCCCTAAGTCGATCCGTCTAATCTTCGATAAGCGCATCGAGATGGCGGTAGGCGTTTTTTGTACATAAGAGAAAGAGCCGGTGAACTTTGTTCGCCGGCTCTTATACTGCAAGAATTTATTCGCTTAGATGACCACACGCCAAATGATAACTCGTGCGAAAGCAATGATCAGGGCCGGGATAAAAGTCAGCCAGAAAAGCGGTAGATTCTTGTTTTCTTCTTGAACATCGCGCCTAAAAACCTCAGTGAGAATGAGGATCTGGCAGACAAGAGCAATACCGCGCAGGCCTTCGCAATACGCAAAGGGGAGGTAGCTGGCCCCGATGTAGATCGGTAGGATGATGAGCTGTGGCCCAAGACTGAAGACGCTCAGATGTGCAGCCTCGACGAAATCAGGCATTTTACGGCTACTGACAATTACTCTAAAAATGAGAACAACTGCATAGGTCAGTACAAATAGGAAGAGGATCTGAACCAAGCCGTTTAAATAGGCACTCCCATTTCCCTTTAAGAAGCTCGCCGCCATGTCACTCGCACTCAAGAAGCGGTTAACCGCTTTATTCTTCATCATTTCCATAAGTGGAAAGAGGAAGAGGTAGATCAGTGCTGGGATCAGGAATGAAAGCGGCGATATCGAGTGGCGACGCTCACGGTAAGTTTGGATCGGATCACGCTGATAGAGAGCCGTATGAAGTCCGACACTCCCCATCACCATCTCTTTTGCAAACTCAGAGGTAGAGCTGGACACGGGTGAAGCTGCACCAAGCTGACCTGCGTCCATCAACCGTTGATCACGCTCGTAGAGCTCGCGGCGGTTTTCTTCTTCACGCTGCATGCGCTTACCAAAACCACGACGTGCAGGCGTTAAATTTGGCTGCTGCTCGTGGGCAAGCTCATCATAGCGAGGATCCGCCTCATAGGCATCGTAAACCTTTTCTGAGCGAGCAGCTTCGCGAGGATCGTAAAAGAGATTTTCATGCTCTTCCTGTTTACGCTGGAAAAGACCCGCTGCCTGTGGTCGATCTTGACCAATGGAAAAGTAGTTATGACGACCTGTGTCCGTCATCCGAGCAGGCGCTTCCTGATAGGCTTCGCGGTAACGCTCCTGCTCAGTCATTGGCTCGGCTGCATGAGATCCATCGTAGGGATTCTCTTCGTCGGCATAGCTAGGCTGTGGCTCGCGCTCATAATGGGAAGCATAGCGCTCATCTTCGAAGAACGGGCGTTCAGTCTCCGTTCTGCCTTCATAACCCTCGTCTTCGTAACCATACGAGGCCGGCTCGCGATTGCGTCGAGGCATCGGCTCGAAGCGATTTTCATCGCCGTAGGCGTGACGCTCATCCTGATCGTTGTACGCTTGCATAAGCAACTCCTTTTAGAAAATAAATGTACGGGGGTATGCCCGTCCGTGTAAAACCGTTCTATGCGTTAGGACTTGGATGAATCCGCATCACTGGTCTCACTAAGGTCTCGTTCCTCTGTCTTCATATACGACTTCAATAGCTCATCTTCAATCTGACCAGCAAAAGAGTCGATACGCATGCTCCGTAATCTTCCGACCAGCTCATGTCGCCGTTTGCGCATCTTCAACTGAACATTCTGGCGTTCTCGTAGACTCTCGACCATCTCTAGGTCAAAATCTCTACGTGCCCGCTCCAGTGAGCGATGATCAATCTTTAAAAGACGTCGAACACGCTCTTCAGTCGGTAATCGTTGCGCTCGGCGCTTCAATGGATCAGGCTGATCCTCAAGCTCCAAGCTTGGGCGCACGGCATCGATATCGTCGACATCGACGCGGGCCTGTGGCTCAGTAGGCAAGTCTAAATCGATATCATCCTTCCCCGTTAGCAAGTCACGCCAGCGTCGCTTTACTTGCTGCAGAGGGCGAAGTGGCTCAGAGCTCGCCTCGGGTGGAATCCAAAGTTTCGGGGGCTGCTCAGCTTCCTGCTCTAGATTGTGATCGACATCTCGATCGTCTCTAAAAGTCGTCAAAGCTGCGCCTCCTCCTCGCTTTTATTCTAGAATTTTCGCCTTTTGTTTTCACTTTGTCAAATTTCTGAAACATTCCCGAAATACAAGTGAGTGAATCCGAGCAGTAACGGGCATCTTTTGTCATCTTCTTGAGACATTAGTACTATTGCTCAACTTAACACAGGAGTTTTATGACAAAAACTTTACACACTCAATTATCTCCATACGAATATAAAAAAGAGCGCCCCGCAGGGCGCTCTCCACCGGCACACAGAGATGACTAATTTCGCATCGCCCAAATGCAGAGGATACCAGTCAAAATGAGAAAGACTCCGATCGCATAGAGATATCGCGTCTTACGTCGGCCAAGCTCAACAGCCCCCGCGCTCTCAACCCACTCATAACTCGCTAGGGATCGGCGTAAGATGGGATAAAGTGCGAGGCAGACCCCCGAGTTGATCGCCGCTTTAACCAAATTAAAGGGAAGAATCGCAGACCAGAGGAGCGGCACAATTTCAGCTCGCGGTCTCTGGAGAAAAATCGGTGTGACTATGTAATTCCAAAGAATCATCAAACCTGTCATTGAGACGATGCCGACCGCAAGCCCGATAAGAAGCATGCTATGCTCACGCTTTTTAGCGAAGAAATAACAAACTGGTAAGACATAAGCCAGACTCGCGAGAACATTCATAACGAATCCCAAGCCCCCCGTAGAAGAGATCGTGATCAACTCAATGAGGCATGAAACCACGGTCGCAGCGATCGCCGTAGCTGGCGAGAAAATCAGTCCAGTTAATAAGAGGATAATATCTTTTGGTTCATACTTGAGGAACATGACCGCAGGAATTCGTATTACTAAGACCGAAACAAAGGCGAGCGCAGCCATAATGGCTACTAGACTTATCTGCAAAGCTAATGGTTTTTTCGTCGACATGCGACACCTCCAAAATGAAAAAAATCCACACTCAAAGGAAAATCTTCAAGTATGGAAATAGCCATCGCTACACAGATCCATCTTCTTCCGTCCAGACTCTAACTGTCGGTATTGGAATTTCACCAACTCCTGTCGCCACTCGTGCGAACCTGCGACCGTAGTCGCTCGCGGACTGTCACCGCCGATCGGGAATTACACCCTGCCCTGAAGACTTTCATATTCAAATGTTAAGATAATTTTCACAAGTTCCTCATAAATTGTCAAGCCACTTTTAGCTCTCTAAACAGGCAATTGGCGCATGAATTGAATATCTCACAGCGCAGAGATCACTGGCCTATCGGATCCTTTGTGGAAATCGCCTTGACTTACAACTTACTGCATACCCTCCCCAGCCGCTTTATGCAGTCCATGTTTCCACGAATGGGCAATATCAAATTGTTCCTTTTCGTATTTCCTGCATAAATGAAAAAAAATCATTATACGCTTCAAATTCGGAAGGTGAATTCTTGATGGTTTTTAATATGCTAGTTTCAATTTTTTTTGGCAATCCATATTTCCTCATGCAAAAAATAGAGACGATTGCACTAACAGCTCCCCTTGGACGTATGACTGCATATCGGACAACCATCGTTCGGTTCTATTTCAAAACGAACCATCTTTTTATCGTACTTCGCTTGACCTGTTTCGGACACCGACTCTGTACCTAAACGACTTCCAGTCATTGCTACAAGAGCTATTATGAACAGAATTTCAAATATTTTTCTCATAGCGAATCCCTCAATAAGAATATACTTCCTCCCACACAATGAAGGGTATGTTTCTTTTGATTTTTGCTAGTTTTTTCTCTTGATACCTGTTTATATCCGCGAGCATACTTCTATTAGGTCGTTTACTCCACTTAGGATAAATCATCAAACCATATCGGCCAAAGTGAGGTGGCCTTATCCTGAATACTTTGCACACACTATAGCTTAGAACAAAGAAGGGAATGGTAAATCCATTAAGGCAAATAGATAAAAGTACGCAGATAAACACCTTAAAACCGCTTAGAGTTATCCCCAAAAAGGTAAAGAGTAACTTCACCGTCCGAGTAATCACAATCCA
>JAUNVS010000013.1 GCA_030537565.1 Eubacteriales bacterium
ATTGTTCTCGTTCCCGAAATATCACTGACCCCACAAATGATCGCCCGTTTCGAGGCTAGATTCCCAGGCCGCGTCGCTGTCATCCATTCACAGCAGCGTCCCGCAGAGCGTCTGAAGACTTGGCAGGCGATTAAGCGGGGGGAGGTGTCAATAGTTTTAGGCCCTCGCTCGGCCGTGTTTGCGCCATTTAGTCGCCCAGCATTGATCCTCATCGATGAGGAGCATGAGGCTTCCTATGTCTCAAGCCAGCAAGTTCCAAGATACAGTGCCGTGAGTGTGGCGAGAATCCGCCAATTAAAAAACCAAGGGATGTTGCTCCTTGCGTCGGCAACTCCAGCGGTCGAAGACTATGCCCGTGCCGAGGCTGGCGAATTTAAACTATTTGAACTGGAAGAGCGGGCGACTGGTGTACGGATGCCGGAAGTGGAACTCTTAGATTTAAAAACAGATAAGCAGCTATTTGGACAAGCACCGATTAGTATTCGTGGTCTCAGTGAATTAAAACGCTGTGTGGCGGCGGGTGAAAATGCGATGATTTTCCTTAATCGAAGAGGTTATGCACCGTTGCTGATCTGTAGTGAATGCGGTCAGACTGCGAGTTGTCCGAATTGTTCGGTTCACTTGACCTATCATCGAAAAGAACATCGGCTCATTTGTCACTACTGTGGACATATGCAGGAGCGCCCTGCGCGCTGTCCCTTCTGTGATGGTGCTCTTCAAGAGCTCGGGATGGGGACGGAGCGGATCTGTGAGTTTCTCACTGATTACTTTAATCCGAATCAGATTCTTCGCATGGATTCAGATACGACTCGAAGTCGAGGGGCACATGCCGAAATTTTGCGACGTTTTCGAGAGGGAAAGGGCATGATTCTCGTGGGGACACAAATGATTGCCAAGGGTCACGATTTTCCCAATTTGCGCTTCGTTCTCATCGCGGGGGTGGATTTCATGTTTTCGATGCAGGACCTTCGCGCAGATGAGCGGGCTTTTCAATTAATCACCCAAGCGGCGGGACGTGCTGGTCGCGATTCCGAGCGGGGACGCGTTTTAGTTGAGGCTTATAATGTCGATCACTATGCACTCCATCATGCTCTGAAACAGGATTATCTCGCTTTTTATAAAGATGAGATTCGCATGCGCCGCTTGTTAAAGAAAGCACCCTACTATCATTTTCTGACGATTGTGATTAGTGGTCGTGATGACGAAGAGACGAGAAAATATGCGGCGGATCTAGAGGCATCGCTTTATAAGCAATTGGAATCCGATCTTGCCGCAGGTAAAGACGGCCACTATCAGCGAATTCCCCTCTCTCCAGCGCCGATTCATCTCTTAAATCAGCGCTATCGATGGCAGTTTGCCATAAAAGGGAATCGCGCATCGGAACTCAGACACTTAATGCGCAGCATCCAATTTCAACATCGTTCTAAGAATTGTAGTATCGCCTGCATAATGGACCCCGCTTAATCCAGGGTGACGCTGGACGAATCCGGCCATGTCTTTGATAACTGTGTAAAAGTATCTACTTTTTAGAACATAGGTGGAAAAATAGACGGACAAGTCTCGAGTAGCGTTTATAATGACTGGAGAAGATTTATTGAAATGGATAGGAGTCATATATGGCGATTCGAAAAATCATTACCCTTGGTGATGATCGCTTGCGAAAGGTATCGAGAGAGGTGACGGATTTCGGTCCGCGCACCCAGCAAATCATCGACGATATGATCGATACTTTAGATGATTGTGGAAACGGCATCGGTCTATCGGCTGTTCAGGTCGGTATCTTACGCCGGATTTTTATCATTGATATGAAGGATGGGACTGGTTGTCGTGTCTTCGTGAATCCGCGAATCGTTGCGACAGAGGGATCGGCTGTGGGCGAAGAAGGGTGTCTATCGATTCCAGGCCGCAGTGGTTACGTGGAGCGCCCACAGAAGGTGACGGTTGAGGCCTTTGATCGACATGGACAAGCGTTTACGTTGACGAAGACGGGGCTGTACGGTGTCTGTATCTGTCATGAATATGATCATCTCGAAGGTGTCTTATTCATTGATCGAGAAGTGGATGGTTAGGTTTTGAAAAAAAAGCGTATTGTTTTTATGGGGACTGCGGACTTTGCCGCTACGATTCTTGAGAGGCTCATAGCCAGTGATCGCTATGAGCTTCCTTTTGTTGTCTCCCAGCCGGATCGCCCTGTTGGGCGCAAGCAGATTTTGATGCCAACTGCGGTCAAATCATTGGCGCTCGCGCACGGGATTGCTGTTGAACAGCCGACGAAGTTGCGAGATGGTCGCTTGGCGCAGCAGCTTCGTGATGCAGACGTGGACCTGATCTTGACGGCTTCCTATGGGCGACTCTTACCGGTCGACGTGCTCGCGGCGTCGGCGATGCCCCCAATCAATATTCATGCTTCTTTACTCCCTAAATTCCGAGGTGCTTGCCCGATTCAAATGGCGATCCTTGAGGGCGAAAGTGAAACAGGAATTAGTTTTATTGAGATGGTCAAAGAGATGGATGCAGGAGCAGTTTATAGGCAGCTTCGCGTGCCAATTTCCGAGCGCATGACGTCGGCGCAACTCTTTGAAATTCTCGCCAATACCGCAGCTGAGGGACTGATCGACTTCCTCGAGGCCTACTTCAATTCTGAGTTGAGTCCTGAGCCTCAGGATCCTTCTGAGGTCAGTTTTGTTCGCATGCTGCGAAAAGAAGATGGGGCTTTAAATTTTAACGAAACGGCCGAGACGATCGATGCATGGGTGCGAGCATTTTCTGATTGGCCGGTGACATACTCGATACTCGAAGACCGTCGAATCCAGATTCTCGCTGGGCAGATTGCGACAGATATCGAAGTGAAACTTGAAGCGCCAGGCACACTCGTTGTTCACAACAAAGGACTCTATGTTGCCTGCCGGGATGCCTATTATCAACTGCTTCAGATCAAACCAGCAGGATCTAAAATTCAGGACGTTCGCGATGTCTACCATGTGTATCGAAGTGGACAGCGGTTTGAATTTGATGCGAGCGTCGAGCCTGTGCGATCGACGAAGGAGCGTCAGTCTTGAAGCCGCGTCAAGCCGCCGTGCTCTCTACGGCCAAAAATGAACGTATTTTAGCTCTCGATTGTCTTCATGCGCTGCTCTATGAGGGGGCCTATTCCAACCTGGTCTTTAACGAGCGCGTGCGTCGCTCCAATTTGCCACCAGAGACTGTTTCGGCAGCGGCTGCGCTCTTTTATGGGAGCCTCGTAGAATCTGCAGCCCTGGACGAAGAAATTGCCGATAAGCTTCGAATTCCAATTTCTAAGCTAGATTCGCTGATCCACTGTCTCCTGCGTCTGGCATCTTACGAAATTCTGTTCATGGAGAAGCCTGCATACGCCAGCGTCTCTGAGGCTGTGAAATTGACTCGAAAATTAGGTCTAAGCTCGGCGGCCTCTTTAGTTAATGCGGTACTTCGCAAAATCGCAAGTCATCCTTTGGACTGTGCGGGGCGCTCTCGCTTGGCAAACCTAGCGACGAATGCAGAGGTTTTTGGACGTCTTCGCACGGCACTCGGGGAGGAAGCTGCCGAGGCTTACCTGTTAACAAGCAAGCAAGCTCGGCCTCAAGCGTATAGATTTCGTGGTGGCGCAAGACAGTTAGAGCTCTTATTGGAAGAAGCCGAGGGTGCGTTAGCACCTGGGCGGATTTCACCACTATCAGTGATTGAAGTGCGTGAGCGTCAGCGCTGGCCTAGGGCTTTGAGGGCGCGTATTGATCGCGATTTGATTCGGCAGGGTGAGTCAGCTAGCCTGCCTGCGATCGTCCTCGGTCCTCAGCCCGGTGAGCGAATTGCTGACTTTTGTGCTGCGCCCGGCAATAAGAGCCTCGAGATTCAAGATCTAAGAAATCACGAGGGGCAGCTAGCTGCATATGATCTTTATCCGCAGCGCCTGATGCTGATTGAAGCGCGCTTTAGGCGAGCAGGGCTTTCTGATGAGGCGATGGCCTTTCTTCATTTGAAGAGTCGGGATATGCGCACTGCCGATACGCTTCGTTTTCAGCGCATTCTCGTCGATGCACCGTGTTCTGCATTAGGCTTGTTGGCGACGAAGCCTGAGCTTCGCTATCGCAGTGAACCCGATGCACTGGCGAGTCTTCTTGAGATTCAAGCACAGCTTTTGGATTCTGCGGCGCAATCGCTCGAAGTTGGCGGTGTTCTCGTTTATTCGACTTGCAGTATCGACCGTGCCGAAAATCAAGATCAAATTGAAGCCTTTTTGACGAGACATCCGGAATTTGTTCGCGATTGTTTCTTTGATCCACGGATCGGGCATGGTGACGAGCAGATATCTGAGTTGTTGATCGATCCATCGACGGGTGAAGCAGAGGGCTTTTACATGGCTAAGTTAAAAAAAAATGAGGAGAGTAGATTTGACTAAAACAGTAGGGCGAGTGTCCCTCTATGATTATGATCGAACGGATTGGCAGGCTTTTTGTCAAGCTAGGGGCTTGCCTAAATATCGGGGCACGCAGATTCATGAAGCACTAATGCGGGGTGCCAACCAAAGTTCACTCATGCAGAATATCCCCAACACGCTGAAGGCGGAGATTGATGCGGCATTTCCGAAGTCTGCGCTTAGTATTCGAAAACTACAAGTTTCTTCGATTGACGGTAGTCGAAAATATCTTTTCCAACTCCGTGATGGGGCAATGGTTGAAGCTGTGCTCATGCATTATCATCACGGTGCCTCGATTTGCTTGTCGACTCAGGTGGGCTGCTGCATGGGCTGTTACTTCTGTGCGTCATCACAGCTGGGCTTTGAACGCAATTTGTCAGCAGGAGAGATGCTCGAACAATTCGTTCTTGTTTCGAAAGAGGCTGGTCTACGAATCCACAATATGGTTTTAATGGGAATTGGTGAGCCACTAGATAATCTCGATGAAGTACTACGCTTTGTCGACTTGGTGAGTGATCCAAAGGGTGTCAATTTGGGCGCACGGCGGATCACAATCTCGACATCAGGACTCATTCCAGGGATCGATCGCTTGGCGGCTCTCAGACCTCAATTCACCCTGTCGATTTCCCTGCATGCCGCGGAACAGGCCAAGCGTGCTGAAATTATGCCTATTGCAAATCGATATCCGCTCGATGAACTGATGGCGGCTTGTAAACGTTACCTTAAGGCGGGTGGCAAGCGTATTTCTTTTGAGTATATTTTATTGAGAGACTTTAACGACCGCGATGAAGATGCAGAGGCCCTAGCTCAATTGGTGAAGCCACTTCTCTGCCACGTTAATTTGATCCCGTCTAACGAGGTCCCCGGTAGTCGATATCACGCTTCGCGTAAGTCCCAAATTCGACGATTCCAGTCAATTGTTGAGTCTCATGGAATCCCATGTACTTTGCGGCGATCGCTGGGTCGTGATATCGAAGCGGCCTGTGGCCAACTGCGGCGCAGTGAAAAAGAAAAACACAGTTGTGGTGACATTTGCTAGAATGATCTTTGTATCTATTATGGGTATTTAGGACTTAAGTGCTGGTGTCGGAGGCTTTGTGGACGAACGAAAACGGATACATATAGATTTTGTTTCCGGGACAGATCGTGGACTCGTTCGGATGAATAACGAGGACGCCTGCCTCGTCGCCCAGCTGGAGAAAAAAGGCTACTGCATCGTCGTCTTAGCGGATGGGATGGGAGGACATCGAAAGGGAGATATAGCGAGTCGGCTTGCTGTTAACTCTGTGATTGAACGCCTATACCAAGAGCTCGAGGCCGATGATCCCGAGGAGGGCATCCGTCGCAAGATCGTCGAAGCGACTGAACGCGCCAATGTTAAGGTTTATCTTGAATCCGTTGCAGATGAAAGTATGAGTGGAATGGGGACGACTCTCCTCGTCGCCGTTGTCCATGATGGTGTAATCCAAATTGGTAACATCGGGGATTCCCGTGCCTACTTTCTACGTGATGAGAAAGAGTTTTACCAGGTCACTCGCGACCACAGTTATGTCCAATATCTCATTGACCATGGCGATCTTAGTGAACGAGATGCTGAGCAGCATCCAGCCCGACATATGTTGGTGCGTGCGCTGGGGATGCCTGATTATGTAAATACAGACCTCTTCCGTTGGGAACTTAAACTCGGTGATCGCTGGCTATTTTGTAGCGATGGTCTCCACGGATATGTTCCAGCGATTGAAATAGCATCTATCTTACGCGAAGCGAAGTCCGCTTCATCCGCCGTGCAGGATCTTATTGATGCAGCGAATCGCGTCGGAGGACGCGATAATATCACGGTCATCGTCGGCTTTGTCGAAGAGCGTGATCCTCGCGAGATCCAAGATCCAAACTTGGAATCCCAAACTCAGGGATTCTCATAAGGAGCATGACATGCCAATACAGAATGGTTCAGTTTTAAATAAACGCTATCGAATCATGCGTCTCGTTGGTTCAGGGGGGATGGCACAAGTCTATCTCGCCGAAGATCTGATGAATGGGCGCATGGTAGCTATTAAGGCTCTTAAAACGGAGCTAAATGATGACGAAGAATTCGTGCGCCGCTTCGATGCGGAGGCTCGCGCTGCATCAGCTCTCTCTCATGAAAATATCGTTAAGGTCCTGGGGGTTGGTGTCGATCTTGGCGTCCGGTATATGGTTCAAGAATTCGTGGATGGCGTTAGCTTAAAATCGCTAATTCAGCATTACAAGCGCATCGATTGGCGGGTGGCTGTTCCGATTTTCGTCCAGATTGCGATGGCGTTGCGATCCGCACATGCGGGAGGCGTGATTCATCGTGATATTAAGCCCCACAACATTCTCATAGACCGCGAGAAAAAAGCGATGGTTACGGACTTCGGCATTGCCCGCGCTGGAAGTTCTGCTACCAATGGTCAGAGCGGTTCAACGCTTGGATCTGTTCACTATTTTTCGCCCGAACAAGCTCGCGGTTCAATTGTCGGTGAAAAAGCGGACCTCTATTCCCTGGGAATTCTTATGTATGAGACGCTCACGGGTCGCCTGCCCTTCGATGGTGACACGGCTGTCGCCATTGCGATTAAGCATCTATCGACGGCTGCACAAGCGCCATGCGAAATCGAGGCGACGATCCCAAAGGGCTTGTCTGACATTGTCTTAAAGTGTATGCAGAAATCCCCAGATGATCGCTATGCGTCTGCTGAGGACCTGATTAATGAGCTGGATGCCTTTATGATCAACCCCCAGGGGGTCTATGGGGTCGGCCTCGACCAAATGCGTCAGGAGCCTTCAGTTGAATCGCCTGTTGCTCTGCCCATTGTTGAGAAAAAAGTTCTGGATTACGAAGATGTTCTCAGCCGACGCAAGCGTCGTCGCTTTAAGGATAGTGGCATTACGATCGCCATCGTCCTCTTATCATTCGCTCTACTCTTTGCGGTCTGTGTGTACTTTTATCGTTATATTCATGACTCCATTGAGCAGAGCGAGGCGACCGTTTACGTTATGCCAGACTTTAAAAACCAGCTGCTCGAGGATGCGATCGCTGAATTAGAGGAGAATAAGATCGAGCATAGTGTTCGGGAGGAATACTCCGAAGAAGTCGAGGCGGGTTACATCATTCGACAGAGTATCCCAGCGAAGGAGAAAATGGGTAAGCGCTCTTTGTCGCGCCAAGAGTTGGTGGTCTCTAAGGGCAGCGAGTTTGTGGCAATCGAGGATTTCACGGGCCAAGACGGCGAAGAAACGATGAGAATCCTGCGTGAGCTCGGACTAAAGGTGACACGAGTTCGTGAGGTGAACGCCAACGTCGCCGAAGGTCTGGTCATTGCGACGGATCCATTAGGCGGCTCAACTCTCAAAATTGGCGATGAGATTAAAGTTATAGTCTCGTCTGGCACACGTGACGTCCACGTTAGTGAGATGCAGCTCTTTGGGAATCAACTTGCAGAGGCTGTGAAGAAACTTGAATCGGAGAGCTTAAACGTTACGATTTCGGTCCCCGAAGGCTACGATGAATCCCAGCTCTATGTCAGTTCGATAAAAGATATTACGGGAAACGAACTTCTCTGGAATGGTCAATTGGTAATCCAGACTGGAGATGCAGTCACGGTGGTTGGTCAGCCCTGGTCCTACTTCCATCCGCCGACGACCGATGCTCCTGAGGAAGATAATGGTCAGTAAATCGGATGCGATGAGTTGCGAGAAGCGGGATTCTCTTGATGCTGGTTCGCAGAGATCTGGACATGAGTGTGCACGGATCTTGCGCGGTCAGGGAGCGGTCTATCACATCGCTTTTAAAGATGGACGAACGGAAGTAGCAACCTTACGCGGCCGCTTACGACAGCGTTCTAAGCGGCCCTGTGCTGGGGATTTGGTCTTGGCAGAGTTGGTTGATGATCCGCTCGCCCCGTATTGCATCGAACGCATTTTTGAGCGCTCCTCTTATCTCGAGCGTCCAGCGATTGCTAATTTGGATACGATGTATCTCGTCGCTTCACTGAGCTTGCCACGCACGGATAGTTTCCACCTCGATAAACTTCTCGCTTTACTTCATTTTCGCGGGATTGAGACGAAAGTAATCTTTTCAAAACTTGATGAGCTGAGTTCGGAGCTGAGGGAGTTTCTACTTGAGGCAGGTCGGCAAAGGCTTAGCTTTTCCGATTTTCTTTCTCAAGCGGATTCGCTTGACCATCCAGTTTTTGGTCTCTTGCATAATCTGCTACAAAGCGGTGTCGAAATCTACTTACTGGATCAGAGTAGCTCAGACTCAGAGTGCTTATGTCTTCCATCGCTTAGCCGAAACGATTATCAAATGACTGAACGCCCTTCCGATGATCTTGATTTGCCTGAGGCTTTGATTGAACAAATTCGTTGGGCGGAAGCCCAATACAGGCGACGCTTTCAACAGCAAACATACGAGGACTGTCTAAGCCGGTTGAGAACGGTTCCAACGGGAAGCTTGAATAGTTTGGGCGGAGCCTCAGGCGTCGGTAAGTCGACCCTATTTAATGCGCTTCTGGGGTCTGTCCAGATGGAAACCGGTGAGCTCTCTTCAAAAATGGAGCGTGGACGTCAGACAACTCGGCATGTGGAAATCTGCAGACTTGCGTCCGCCTATTTTGCCGATTCTCCAGGTTTTGAGAAACTCGAAGTTGAGCGAGTCTTAGAGAATGTTGAAGACTTAGAAGATGCGTTTCCCGAAGTTCAACACTTCCGCGAATATTGTCAATTTCGTAGTTGCCGACATGATAAAGAAAGACAGTGCGCCGTGCGTTTATATAGTAGAATGACGCCAGAACGCTTACAGCATTATCAGATTTTGCGTAGTATTCTGGAAGACAAGCGCCCGTATTAAGGAGTTTCAGATGACAAGAGCTAGAGATTTCTCCTGCCTAACGAATAAAACAATAGCGCCGTCGATTCTGTCAGCGGATTTCTGGCGTCTTGGTGAATGTCTAGACTCGCTAGGGGATTCGACGGATGTTTTGCACATCGACGTTATGGACGGATCTTATGTGCCGAATATAAGCTTTGCATTTCCAGTCTTAAAAGCAATTCGTAAGAATACGTCTAAAATTTTGGATACGCACTTGATGATTGTAGAACCATCTCGTTACATTCCTCAGTTTGCTGAAGCGGGAGCGGATATTCTTACCGTTCATTATGAGGCGATGACCCACCATGATCGCGAGTTAAAAGAGATTCGCAAATATGGGATGAAGGCGGGTTTGACCCTAAATCCAGGCACTAGCCTCAGCTTAATTGAGGAGCTCTTGCCTTTAATCGACTTGCTTTTAATTATGACTGTGGAACCCGGATTTGGGGGGCAGAGTATCTGTGAGAATGCTTATTCCAAAGTCGCTCGTGCGCGTAAGATGATCGATGCTGGACCCTACCCTATATGCTTGGAAGTCGATGGTGGAATTAATCGCGAGACGATTGCGTCCATCTCTGAAGCTGGAGCAGACTTGTTCGTGGCTGGTACAGCCGTTTTTGGAGCGGATGATCCTGCCGCAGCTTGTCGTGATTTGCATAGACTGGCGAAAGATGTGTGCTTTTGATCTAATCGATTTTTCAAATAGCGAGGCGCAGATGCTCGTCTTAGCTCTGGCATCTAAATTGGAACGATCAGAGCTTGTCGACCTTTTGATCAGTCGTCCGTTTTCGAGTCGACGTCTAGTTGCCGCTGACGGCGGGTATCAGCATTTCCAGCGGCTTGGCCTGAGCGTGGATTACCTTGTCGGTGATTTTGATTCGCTGACTCAGGACTTTTTAAATTCGCTTCACCCTCAGATGAAAATTGAGCGCTATCCCAGGGAAAAGAATGAAAGTGATGGTGAATTGGCATTTGCAAAGGCGCTGGAGCTCGGTTTTGACCGCCTCTTGGTACTTGCTGGGCTGGGCCCTGGTCGTCTGGATCATACGCTCTGTAATTTAGCAATGATCCTCGAGATACGGCGTCGTCACTTGAGGGCTGAAATTCTGATGACGGACGGTCGGCAACTTTTGATTCCTGTTGTCTGTGATGAGAGGTCAAGTCACTATACACTTGATATAGCTGCTTTCTATCCCGTTTTTCATTCACTTCATGGGCGCGATGAGTTTACGCTTTCAATTGTCGCAATGAGTGATTTGATCGAGCTTGAGGTCAGTGGATTAGTCTATTCCTTGGAGAAAACTAATCTGCCGAGGTATTCGAGTCGAACACTAAGTAATGTTTGCAAAGCATCGAATCGGCGGCTTGACATATCATGCCAGTCGGGTGAATTTCTTTTGATATTAAATCCTGAGGATCCGCTGCATCCCTGCAGCGATCACGATTCGTCTTTTATCGAGGAGGGTAGTTATGGGTAAGAAAATCCGAACTGCAATAATTGGATATGGTCAAATGGGGCAAATCCATGAAGCGATCCTCCGTGAGATCGAAGAAGTCGAGCTCGTGGCGCTTTGTGACATCAATCCTAAACTCGCTGAGCGTGCTACGGACCTTGATTTTTTTGAAGACGATCGCAGTCTTTATGAGAAGGTGGAGCTCGATGTCGTCCATATTTGTTTGCCTCAGTACTTGCACTACCAGGCTTTACGACAGGCGACAGCGGCTGGGGTTCATGCGCTCTGTGCTGATCCCATGGCTCTTAATCCCTTGGAGCTACAGCGGATTAGTGATCTGAGTGAAAAATATCCCCATCTTCGTATCGCTTCACTCCTGCCTCAGCGCCATGAGCTTGCTTTCCAGGCCTTGCGAAAATTTCTAACTGCTGAGGACAACGGCGCTCTGCTCGGCATGCGTCTTAACGTCAGTGCCCATTGCGAGCGGAAGGATTTTGAAGATTGCCCATGGAAGGGCTTGGTTTCGACTGCTGGAGGTGGGGTGCTCGTCAGTCATGGTCATGCAGTTCTCGATCAAATGCTTCGAATTGCAGGCCCATGTGAGCGCCTTCTAGGCAAGTGTATCAACCTCCTCGATTATCCGATTGAAGTGGAGGATACTTGTGCGGCCCGCTTGTATTTTCCCAGTGGCACGAGGGCTCTCTTGAATCTTACTTTGGCCGATCCTGTGGCCAGTGAGACCGATATTTTGCTTTACTATCCGGATGTGATCTATCGGCTCTTAGGCGGCAGCATTTATCGAAGTGAGCGCTCTGGAGATCGTTGGACGGCTTTTGAAGCTATCTATGAAGATGGCCTCTGCGATGGGAGAGAACGCTTTCGCATGGGACTCGATTTGTCGATGCGTCGCTTTTATACAGCACTACGGATGAAGACTGATGACTATTATCATGTCGAAGATGTATTCCCAGTCTGTCAGTTAATTGATCGAATCTATTATTCAAGCCGATATAATACCTTGGTTGTACCTGTTAAGCAGAATAATCCAGCATATGGGGTATGACTTTCTTGCAGCTTGAAATGAATTTGACGCGCTTAGAATCTTTTCCATTGACAGGAGGGCGTTCGCTATCTATACTTTTTTAGGACTTAGGGGAGTGGCTCAACGGTAGAGCAGCGGTCTCCAAAACCGCCGGTTGCGCGTTCGAATCGTGTCTCCCCTGTGAAACTTCTGATCTTTTCAGAAGTTTTTTTTTGCCTTTTGGGAGCTAAATCAGCTCCTTGCCTCATGCTATACTAATGTGATTCTAAAGGAGGGTAGCATGGCCGATCAGCGTCAACAGATTCTCGATATCTATACGGATGGCTCCTGCTTGGGAAACCCCGGCTGTGGGGGTTGGGCGGCTATCCTCGTGTATAACGGCCATGAGAAGGTTCTATCTGGAGCTGAGTCGATGACGACGAATAATCGCATGGAACTACAGGCGGTTATTGAGGGATTAGCGGCGGTTAAGCGCCCAGTACCTATTCGGGTTTTCAGCGATTCGGCCTATGTAATTTCTGCATTTAATCAGCATTGGATCGATGCATGGAAGCGTAAACAGTGGAAGAATTCATTAAATAAGCCTGTCGCAAACCAAGATTTGTGGCAGCGACTTGATACTCTTGTTTCTTCTCTCGACGTTTCTTTTCATAAGGTGAAGGGACATAGTGGCCATGCCTATAATGAACGTTGCGACCAGCTTGCTGTCGAGGAGAGTAAACGCAGACAAGCGAACTTATGATGAGTCCGTAGATATTCGGAGGTGAGCATGAAGGATATGAATTCGGATGATCTTTTGAATCGTAATCCAGAGATAAGCGTTGATTCTCGAGACATACGTAATGATGTAGAAATTGAAGCGAAGCTTCAGGAGCCTTTTGCTGAACAGGTTGTTTCGTCTGAGGCCATCTTTTTTGGACAGGTTTTTCAAGTTGAGAAGTTACAGGTGACGGTCGAGCACGGGGAGGATCAGAGCCGCGAGTTGGTTCGCCATAGTGGTGGCGCTTGTATCTTGGCTGTCGATCGGGATGGACGCATTGTCTTTGAGAAACAGTATCGCGTGGCTGCAGGGCAGGCCTTATATGAACTGCCTGCAGGTAAGATCGAGCCTGGAGAAGATCCACTCGTCTGTGCCAAGCGTGAGTTGGAAGAGGAGACGGCCTATCGGGGGAAGCACTGGGAGCTCCTCTCTGCTCATTATCCAACTCCGGGTTACTGTACAGAGCGTATCTATGTCTATTTGGCGACGGATCTCGAACCCGGCGTGCGCAATCTAGATCCGCACGAAGATGTTACTGTGTTTTCGCTCAGTCTCGAGGAGGCAATTCACTGGATTCGGACGGGTAAAATCATCGATGCTAAGACAATTATTGGCGTTTTGACCTACGCATTGAAATTGAGGCAGTTGGATGCGTGACGATGAGCTTCGCTTGCCTTCGAGAGAGCGACAGACAGCCCGGGAAATCTCTGCTTTCATTTTCGCACTTCTGGCCTGCTTGACTGCTTTTGCTCTGTATTTACCGACTGATCGTAGTGGGGTCGTGGGTGCCTTTTTCAAACGCATTTTCTGTGGTTGCTTGGGAGGCTTTGCCTACGTCCTGCCTTTGTTTTTTGTTTTGGCTGCAGTCGAAGCGTTTATGATGCGCGGTGGACGACTTAAGTCATTCCACGTTCTTCATGCGCTTCTCACACTCGTTCTCTTGGCTGCGTTTTGGCAACTTGCCCACATCGGTCCTGAGGCGTTTAATCAACAGTTTTCAGCTGCCTTCCGCCAAGAGCTGATCGGGCAGGGGAAGGCTCAATCAGAGGGGCAAACGAGCGCCTTTCTACTTAAATACCTATGGACATCTAGTAATCGTGAGATCGGTCAGGTTTGGTTTTCTGACTTCAGATATACAGGGCTTCCTGCTGGTTTAATTGCCTATGGTTTAGCTGATCTCCTCGGTCGATTTGGGGCACTCACCGTGCTTTTGGTAGCGCTTTGCATCGAGGGGATCCTCCTCTTTAACTTCTCTTTTATTGAGGCGGCGATTCACATAAGGGCTGGATTCCAGCGACTGCGACAGCGTTTCAAAGATCGCGATGAAGTGAGCACTTCCACGATTGATTACGATGCGGAGCCTCATCCTTTTAGTGATGGAAGCATGGATGAGGCTGAGGAGACTGCAGAGACCAGGGGAAGTCTAGAAGAAGCCAAGCGTCCTGCCGCACTCCCCAATCTCTATGAAGATGACGTTGAGATCCTGCTTGACAGTATGGAACGCGTCAGTTTGATTTCTCGCTTCCATAGTTGGATTTCCAAATTGTTTAAAAGAAAGAAAGGTGCCATGAGCTTCGATCGAGATAATGAACCCTTTGATTTATTAAAGATGCGTGAGGAGAGCCTGAGACGGCAGTCCCTCCGCGATGCAGGCTACGATGACGCCTATATCGATGAACTTGAGGCGAGGGCCCGCGAACAAGTCGAGCGCAAACGGCATATTCCAGAATTCTTGCGACGGCATGGAGCAGATCCAGCTCTAGATGTTCGTAGCAAGCCAGATGTTCCACCATTCTTGCGTTCGCAAGAGGGTGAAATGGATGCGCCAGTGAAGCGAAGTCATCCCGTTAATGAGACATCATTCTTTGAGCAGTTGATCAATCGCGAAGTGCCGGCAACGCCCCCACAAGCTTACGCAGATGAGAGGATTCAAACGACTCAAGCGAGACGCCGGACTGAACTTGGAGAGGTCTGGGGAGAAAATCAAGGATCCCAGCTGGAGCGCCTAGACAGTGAGCGGAGGGATTATGCAGAGTCTGACGTCGCGCGTAGAGGCCCCCTGCCTTGCGAGCAAGCTAATCATGCGGATGACAGTATGCTTTCCGATTTAGATGAATCTTCTGAGTTTATTCGTGGTGACGGCGTTCTAAATCCAGATGAACGTGAGCGGATTTCAGCTTTTCATCCTGCGTCAGGGCCTAGTCAAGACTCTCCCGCAGAGGATTCTGGTCCTGGCTTTGAAATTCGATATGATTCTGAAGCCGATGATGACCAGGAGCCAATGGCCAACGAGCTTGAGACGATGAATGGTGAAGAGGAGACTCTTGTCAGCACGAAACTTAGTTCCCAAACGAATGAACCTGCGTCTAAACCATCACAGCCATCGTGGCTAGGTCTTAAAAGCGAGGCGAAGTCGAAAAGTAAAAGTGCTTCGACACTCGCGACACCAAGCATTGATTCGGATCTCGAGGGGAGCGAGAATGTGGAGAAACGTGACTATGTCTTTCCGCCATTGGATCTTCTCAACGTCGGCCCAGTTCGAAGTGCTGCGAGCCGAATTGAAGTCGAGGAGATGGGGAAGAAGCTCATCGAACTACTCGCGAGTTTCGGAGTCGAAGCGCGCTTGTCGAATATTACTTCTGGACCTACAATTACGCGCTTTGAGTTAAGTCCTGGTCCAGGGGTTCGCGTGAATAAGATTGTCAATCTCAGCGAAGACATCGCACTTGGTCTCGCCTGTACTGGCTTGCGTATCGAGGCACCCATCCCGGGGCGTTCAGCTGTTGGGATCGAGGTTCCTAACCGACATAAGGAAACGGTCTATCTACGCCCCTTACTTGAGTCCGAGCCCTTTCAGAAAAATCCATCTAAGTTACTTGCTCCGATCGGTCGTGATATTCCCGGACAGGCGATTCTTTGTGATATTTCTAAGATGCCACACTTGCTGATTGCAGGGGCGACGGGTTCAGGTAAGTCGATTTGTATTAATTCAATCCTTACATCTCTTTTGTATCGATCTTCGCCAGACGACCTGCGTATGATTCTCATCGATCCGAAGGTCGTAGAACTTTCCATATATAACGGGATACCCCATCTGCTGACACCCGTAGTTACGGACCCGCAAAAAGCAGCGAACAGCCTTAACTGGGCCGTTAATGAGATGAATCGACGATACAACCTCTTCTCGAAAAAAAAGGTCCGCGACATGAAGCGGTATAACCAGTTGCTCGACGAGGAGCGTGCGCGTATCGAAGAAGAGCGTGAAGCGATGCGCGTTCGAGCGCGTCTCAATGATCCTGCGATGGGACATGAGGAACGTGAACGTCTGATTCAAACAGCCATTCCGATGCCTGCAGAATCCAAAATGCCTCTGATTCTAATTGTTATTGATGAGCTTGCAGATTTGATGGCGGCATCGCATCAGTCCGTAGAAACCTCTATCGCCCGATTGACGGCAAAGGCGCGTGCAGCAGGGATGCATCTCGTGATTGCGACGCAGCGTCCGTCTGTCGACGTGATTACTGGTGTTATTAAAGCGAATACGCCATCGAGACTCGCGTTTGCTGTTTCTTCTCAAGTGGATTCGCGGACGATTCTAGACCGTTCAGGCGCTGAGAATCTACTGGGCCAAGGCGATATGCTCTATCATCCGCAATCCGAGAGTCGAATGAAGCGTGGGCAGGGAGCCTTTGTTTCCGACCAAGAAGTTGAAGCAGTTGTTGCCTTTGTTCGAGAAGCAAATCCATCGACTAATGAGGATGAACTCAGTGAAACGATTACTAACACGGGCACGGAGGAATCATCCGTAGCAAGTGAAGACCGCGATGAATTATATAATGAGGCGATTGAGACGATTTTCGAAGCGGGTTCCGCTTCGGCTTCGGTGCTCCAGCGTCGCTTAATGGTTGGTTATCCACGCGCTTCGCGCTTGATCGACCAATTGGAGAAAGATGGCATTGTTGGTCCTTTTGAAGGAAGTAAGCCTCGCAAGCTAATGATCAGCCTCGAGGAATGGACTCAGATGAGAGAAAAAGGAGAAGAATCATGACGAAGATCTTAGATGGAAAGGCCTGTGCGGCAAACATGCGTTCGCAACTTCAGGCGAAGATCGATGCTCAGCTGGCTGATGGCAAGCGCCGACCGGGCTTGGCTGTCATCTTGGTTGGCGAGGACCCTGCTTCGGCGATCTATGTCCGAAATAAACACCGCGCATGCGAAAAGGCGGGAATTAAGTCAATGCAATATCTGCTTCCTTCTGACGCTACGGAGTCGCAGCTGATTGATCTAATTGATACCCTAAATGAAGATCCAGAGATCGATGGGATGATTATTCAGCTTCCACTACCGGCTGGCATGGATGTTGTGAAGATTCAAGAGCGCGTCCGCAGTGATAAGGATGTTGACGGTTTCTGCGCAGAACAGGCCGGTTTGCTCTTTCGTAATCGCCCCTGTTTGGAATCTTGCACGCCAAAAGGAATCATTAGCCTCCTGGATGCCAACGGCATCGAGATTGAGGGGCAGCATGCCGTTGTGGTCGGTCGTTCGGACATCGTCGGTAAGCCTCTTTCAATCCTACTCTTAAATCGTGGAGCCACGGTCAGTATTTGCCACTCTAAGACGCCTGATCTTGCCGCTATAACCCGTCAGGCCGATATTCTTTGTGTTGCGACGGGGAAACGTCATCTGATCAGTGCAGAACACATTAAGCCAGGGGCTGTTGTCGTCGATGTCGGAATTCACCGCGATGATTCTGGAAAGCTGGCTGGAGATGTTAATTATGAGGACGTCGTAGATCTTTGCTCATGGATTACGCCAGTTCCAGGGGGTGTAGGTCCGATGACGATTGCCTCACTTCTAGAAAATACGTGGCTAGCCTATTGCGACCATCTGGGCATTAATGAAGCCTAAGCCTTATTGGGTTGGGTCCTACGATCTGCTAAGATAGACGATATTTTTAGGGGGAGAGCTTCTTGGCAAAAGTGGATGATCAGAAAAATTGGGACGATCCTAGTCTCGATGGACGAAGTCGCCATCAGAAGATGGCGACTTCTGTGCGCCCAGATTTAGAGAATACACAGATCTTTCGAAGTCCACTTAAGCACTCGGACGTAGTTCCAAAGCGGGGAGAGGCAGATCTGTTTTTCTTTGATCGTGATGAACCCTACTATTTAGATTTTGATGTTCCACAGCCTGCACGGGGCCATCATCCCCTAAGCTCCAGTGAGGTGGAGATGTCTGATCGCTATAGACGCTCCGCTACGAATGATGTGTTTGATTCATTTTCTGATATGCGCAACCCTGCTTCAATTGATCGTTTCGATCGAGGGCCAGAGGAGCATCATCCGAGTTCCTATCTGTGGACTGTGGATTCCGAAGCGAGCAAACAGGGGGGACGAGACGCCACGTCCAGTTATCGCAGCTTAAATTCTCAACAGCGGATGCGTCAGATGGATGAACTTTGGCGTTCGCGTGCCATCGAGCGTCCTGGAGACTCGGCGCTTGAGCATTTCGGCCAGCGCGGTTTCACGGAGGACTCGAGCCCGTCAAATGCCCTGCGACTTCAAGCTGAATCGAGAGCTGCTCGTTCCTCGCTTCGTTCACCAAGTTCCCTCGAACGCAGCAATTCACCTCAGCACTTTAGCGAAATCCCCACGAGTTCGTCCGATTTTTATCCGGATGAGCCCAGGTCTGCTCTGCGAAAATCGAGGCCAATTCAGCATCGGACAACTAGCACGGTCTCTGACCGAGCTGTTTCGCCTAAGTCAGAGCCGAGCGCTCCTTTGATTCCAGTACGAGGCGGACGGCGACGATCAGCTGCTTCGCTGCGCAGCGAAGAAACGATGAGTGCCTCTGACCAGCAAACTGAACGCAAGTTAATCAATTCTGGTCTGATTTTGATGCTTGGCTTGGTCCTATCCAAGTTAACGGGTCAGTATCGAGAGATTTTGTACGGTACCGTCTTACAACACCGACACTTGACGGATGCTTACGTGCGCGCCTTTTTGATACCCGATTTCATTTATGATCTCTTGATCGGTGGGTCGATCCAGGCCGCGCTCATCCCGACTTTGGCTGCAACGCTCGGCACCCGCCATGAGCGAAAAACATGGCGAGCTGTAAGTATCTTTATCTCGTTTATTTCGATCGTGATGCTAAGCCTGCTATTAATCGGTGAAATTTTCACTCCCTGGATCTTGGCACCAATTGTCGGAAGCGAACACTTAGCCCTAACTGTTAAAATGGCGAGGGTTTTATTCCCGCAGACATTTTGGATGATGTCAGCCGCCCTTTCGATCGGTATCGTTAATGCCCACAAGCAATTTATTAAGACCAGTTTTGGCCCTAGCATCTACAATCTCTGTGTCATCCTATCCCTATACATCTTTGGGGCTCCGAATGAGGCAGCATTGATCCGAGTCGGCGTAGGTATCACACTTGGCGCCTTTATCTACTTCGTCCTGCAGTACACGCTCGGGTTCCGTGAACTTCGGCCCTTCAGATTCTGTCTCGATTTGCATGATCCGGAATTTAAGAAACTGATTCTCTTAGCCGTTCCAACGATGATCTCGTCATCGATCGCTCAATTTTCAACCGTCGTCTCACACGCTTTCGTAAAAGACATGGTCGCTGGATCTTCGACCGCGCTCCGATATGCCACGAGTATCTGGCTCTTACCATACGGCGTGTTTTCAGTTGGTATTGGCCAGGCGATGCTCCCAACGCTCTCTGAGTTTATGGCGAAGCGACGTCTGCATTCTGCTGCGGTAGTCCTCAGACAATCGATGCGTCAGGTCTTATTTCTGGCAATCCCCTCGGCGATCATCCTCTTCTTCATGAGCTATGATGTCACCTATGGGATCTTCATCTGGGGACCTAGTGAGCCAGAACGCCTGGAAGTCATCCGACTTGCAGCGGGAATCTTGAGTTTTTACTGCTTCGCAATTATTTTCCAGTCGGTGATCTACATCATGAACTTTGCCTTTTACTCAATTAAAAAGACAACTGTTCCGCTCCTGAGTGGCATTATTTTCTTAGCGATCATGTGTCTCGTCGCTTGGCCGGCCACTAAAACAGGCCTATCGATTCGAGGCCTATCACTAGCCTATGCGCTCGCGGGTTGCGCTGTGTCACTCTTCTTATATCTCTATTTTAAGCGGCTCTATCCGCAAGTTGCACCGAAGCGGATGAAGGTCTTCTTCGTCCAGGAACTGATTGCTTCCGCGGCACTAATCGTTTTGATGCTGATTTTTAAAGGCCTTTCTCTCGTTGTTCACCCCGCAGGGAAGTTGATGTCACTCGCCTGGCTTGGTATCCGTGGCTTTTTAGCACTGGCTTTCTATCTATATGTTTGTGATCAGCTTTATTTGCCTGAAGTGCGGCGCTTACTTCACCTTCGTCCAAAACTACTTCCACAAAAGTCAAACGATCGCCGGAACTAACAATTTTTTGCCTTCATTTGGCAACGAAAGTCTTTAGAATCAGTGCTATAATCATTAAAAGAACAATTGTTCGGAGGAACTATGGCTAAGTCTAAAACGAAATCAAAACATCCGCCTGTGACCCAGGTACCAGTTGAGCAACGTGCTAAGGCACTTGAGGTTGCCATGAAATCGATTGAGAAGGATTTTGGGAAAGGTTCCCTGATCCGTCTCGGTGATCGCGCTGATATGACGATCGAAGCTTGGTCGACAGGTATCTTGCCACTGGACGTTGCCCTCGGCATTGGTGGTTTGCCTAAGGGGCGAATCATTGAAATATATGGTGCTGAATCATCGGGTAAAACAACTGTTACACTTCACTGCATTGCCCAGTGTCAGAAGGATGGGGGAACCTGTGCGTTTATCGATGCCGAGCATGCCCTAGACCCAGTCTATGCGAAGCGCATTGGCGTTGATATCGACAACCTACTACTCTCGCAGCCTGATAACGGCGAACAGGCATTAGAAATCACCGAGGCACTCGTGCGCAGTGGTGCGGTTGATCTAATCGTCATCGACTCGGTGGCTGCGCTTGTTCCAGCTGCTGAGATTGAGGGGGCGATGGGCGACGCAGCCGTTGGTCTTCATGCGCGTCTGATGAGTAAGGCCTTGCGAAAATTAACAGGTATTATCTCCCGTTCTAATTGCAGCTGTATATTCATCAACCAGCTTCGTGATCGTATCGGAATGTATGCAGGTGGGACGACGACGACTGGCGGCCGTGCCCTGAAGTTCTATACCTCGGTTCGCATGGAGGTTAAGCGCGACGGCAGTGTCGGTTCGAGTTCAGCCCCCCAGGGAAATGGCTGTGCCGTTAAGATTGTTAAGAATAAGATTGCACCTCCTTTCCAAATTGCTAACTTCCCCCTCTACTTCGGCACGGGTGTCGACAATCGTGACTGTGTAATCGAATACGCTTGCGCAATGGGCTTAATGAAGAAGTCCGGCTCTTGGTACTCCTATGAGGGCAAGAATCTCGGTCAAGGGATGGAGAAGGTTAAAGAGTTTTTCGAGTCTAACCCAGAACTCTATGCAGAGATTGAGACGAAGGTCCGTGCAGAGTACTTGCCAGAGTCCAACGATGGTGAAGTCGCTGCGACGAAAGCACCGATCCCGAATGCTAAATTTGACGAGGACGGCGATGAGAGCAGCGAGGATGTTTTAGAGGCCCTCGATGACATGGATGACGAAGATATCCTCGAGGATATTCTCGGGCTTGATGAGTTGTAATCGGAGTTGTTGCTAATGGGAGAGCGGGACCTAAGTCAAGCGAAGAGCAATATGGATAGCTTCCTACATGCTCATCAGGATTTACTACTCGACGCTCGACGTGGACAGCAGTCAGAATTAGAGACTGCTGTCCAATCATCGTCTGATAAGCCCCTGAATGCTTCGACTCCTGATCAATTGACGGATGCTGAGGCGCGTCTCGCGAAGATCGAGCGCGTGCGAAATAAGTTGGCGTCTCAAGCAATTTATCAGGAAGCGAGAGCACGGGGAATCGCATATTTGAGCCGTGTCACGCAGAGCACTGGGAAATTTCGAGAAAAAATGTTGGAGCTTGAGTTTCCACCGAAACTCGTTGAATTCTTGATCATTGAATTCAGTGAAGAGGGCTTCCTCGATGACGAAGCAATCTGTGAGCTAATTATGGATGCGCATCGAGATCGGCGTAGTGAGAGTTGTTATGCGATGCGCCGCCGCTTGACAGGGCGAGGAATTCCGGCGAAAATTGCGAGTCGTCTCGTAGAACGTGACTATGCCCCCGACCAGGATCGCATCGAAGAAATGGTCGAAGCCTTATATGGTGTGACAATCGATGCAATCTTAGATGAAGAGAAGAGAGATCTAGAGGTTGAGGCGGAATTAAGTCGTAAAATCATTCAGCGCGCCAGTTCGCGTGGATTTTCACCTTCTGAAGTAGTTCAATATTTGCGTCAGCGTGGTCTTTCTTGTAAATATTAGTAGCTCCTTGAACGAAGTGGCTTAATGCGACTCTCCTAGATCGAGAAAGGAACGCATGACGAAGCATTGTCTTCAGGGAAATTTACATATTGTCAGTCTTGGCTGCCCTAAAAATCAGGTTGATAGTGAGTTTATTGCCGCAGATTTGAAGCGGGCGGGGCTTGAAATTGTCCCCCAAGCAGAGCGGGCAAACTACATTCTCATCAATACCTGTGGTTTTATTGAGTCGGCGATTCGCGAAGCGATTGATGCTATTTTAAGTGCAGCAGAACAGCGCGGAAATGGAAATCTCCGAAATATTATTGTTTGTGGTTGCGTTGCCCAGCGCTTTACCGAAGAAATCGCTGAAAATCTCCCCGAGGTTGATGCGATCGTCGGTACGAAGAGTTACCACCAGATTGTTGAGGTAATTGAGCGTCTGGATGCGGCGCGTGAGGAAGATGCGCATGAACTCATGTTTGTCTCGCCGACCTCTCCTGAGGCGATGCGCCCTGACGGACGCCGTGAACTCGAGAGTCTTAAGTCTCGAGGGCGTTCACCTCTGATTTTCAAGTCATGGGAGCGGGCGGATGCAATTTCTCATATGTCTGGTGAACGCTTGGTTTCCACGAAGTCTTTTGCCTATTTAAAAATTGCAGAAGGCTGTGCCCATCGCTGTGCTTACTGTGCGATTCCTGGGATTCGGGGCGTACACATTTCGCGTCCGATGGAAGATATACTCAGAGAGGCTGAGAATCTCTTAGACCAGGGTGTTCGGGAGATTATCCTCGTGGCCCAGGACCTTTCCTACTATGGAAAAGATCTGTACGGACGTCGTCGCTTAAACGATTTGATTTCAGCCTTGCTCGAAGATCAACGCCTGAAGTGGCTACGTTGTCTTTACCTTTATCCAGAAGCGATTAATGAGGGATTCTTAGATTTGATGTCGAAGGATTCGCGTTTCTGTCCCTATGTTGACTTACCAGTTCAGCATGCTTCAGATGCGGTCCTCAAGCGCATGCGTCGACGTGAAAATGGCGCTGAACTTCGGGCAATTATTCAACGTCTTCGTGAACGGGTTCCCGATATCAGTATTCGCACCACCGTGATGCTCGGTTTTCCGGGTGAAACGGATGAGGATTTCGAGTGCCTGATGGACTTTGTTCGCGATATGCGCTTTGATCATCTCGGTGCCTTTGTCTTTTCTCCCGAAGAGGGAACTGATGCGGCGACGATGGAAAATCAGGTTGATACAGAGATTGCTAAAAAAAGATATAATGAGCTAATGCAAACTCAGCAAGCGATTTCTCGAGAGAATCTATCCCGCTGGGTGGGCAGGACTTTGGAAGTATTGGTCGAAGATGTTTCGGATGACGGACTTTTTTATATTGGCCGCGCGTCAATTCAAGCACCGGAGATCGATTCGAAGATTTATCTGTTAGCACAGCGTGAAGATGTGCAACTATCATCATTCTACGAGGCACGGATCCTCGAGAGTGATGAGTACAGCTTGACTGGAGTAATCGTCGATGAACACAGCGAACAAACTGACTGTAACTAGAGCCCTGTTGATTCCTGTAATCCTCGCCGTCATGTTTGAGATGCCGGAGTCCCTTCCGATCGCACGTGACTGGAATGGCTTTCAGAGAAGTATTGGCATGATCGTGGCTTTGATCCTGTTTTTACTGGCTTCTTTAACCGACTTTTTAGATGGACATTTAGCGCGACGTTTAAATCTCGTCACGAATTTTGGTAAATTCTTGGACCCGATTGCCGATAAGTTGCTTATCTTGTCTGTGATGATTGCCTTCACGGGGAAGGGGTATATGAGCACTCTGGTTCCAATCATCACACTTGCGCGTGACTTTATTGTCACGGGTATGCGTCTTTTAGCAATCGAGCGAGGCCGCGTGGTTGCGGCGAATCGGGTCGGTAAGTGGAAGACCTTTACCCAGATGATTGCACTGATACTCTGTTACTTGTATGCGATAGTTTTAAGTAATGGCCACGATTATGCTTGGCTCTACTATGGCTATCAGGGCTTTATTTGGATTTCAATTTTCTTTGCCCTGTGGTCCTGCTACGCATATTTCCATGACAATATTGATATGATTCGCGAGCAGAGTCCGAAGAGCCTCTAAACGTATTTAAACGCCAGATTTACAAAGGAGTATATGATGACGGAAGAGAAAATTTTTGAAAAGGTCCAGCAGCACATGAGTGAACTTCTCGGGATTGAGGCAAGTGAAATTCAGATGGACTCTGATTTTATTGATGATCTTAATGCCGATTCACTTGATGTCGTGGATCTCGTTTTGCTTCTGGAAAAGGAGTTTAATTTTCAGATCCCTGATGAGGATGCAGAGCGCATTCATACGGTCGGTGCTGCCGTCCGTTATATTAGCGAGAATCTTTAGATTCTTTTTTGATGGCAATGGAGTGCATGGATCGCCAGGATTTAACAGATGCTCAGAAGAAGCTCATGGGTTCCCTGAATTATTCGTTCAGGTCACCGGGGCTTTTTCTTCTTGCTTTGACCCATCGTTCCTATGCCTATGAGAATAATCTGCGTGCACATAATGAGCGACTGGAATTCTTGGGTGATGCGATTTTAGAGTTTGTCGTTAGTCAGCGACTCTACCGTGATCGTATGACTTTCGAAGAGGGGCAGATGACTAAGCTGCGCGCTCTACTGGTCTGTGAGGAGTCGCTCGCACAGATTTCGGAAACCTTATCGCTTGGCGCTGCACTTCGCCTCGGTAAGGGGGAGGATTCTGCAGGGGGACGCCAGCGTAAGTCGATTCTCAGTGACGCCTTGGAGGCGATTTTGGCTGCGATATATCTCGATGTTGCTGGAATCGATCCAGATCATTTCGATTCGAATGAGGCGATTGACACGGCCATGCCACTGACGCATACACGAGGTCTATCTGTTATTTCTGGAGTCTTATCTCCTTTCCTCGAAGACTTATTGAAGCAGGCACTCAATGGAGAGCTCGTCTATGATTATAAGACGGCGCTTTTGGAACTTCTCCAGCGCAAGCATCGGATCGAGCAGATTCAATTTAAAATGCTGGATCGTCGTGGCCCCGATCATGCCCCTGTCTTTGAAATGGGCATTTTTCTTGACGACAAGCTCTTAGCAAAGGCATTGGGCTGCGGCAAGAAGTCGGCCGAACAAGCAGCTGCGAAGATTGCTCTTGAAGAGATAAGAGCTCAGTCCAATAGAGTTGAGTAGAGGCGGATGAAGTTTAAGTCGATTACCCTACAAGGGTTCAAATCATTTCCTGAACGTACAACCATTAGTTTTCATGATGGGATCACCGCTGTTGTCGGTCCGAATGGCAGTGGTAAGTCGAATATTACGGATGCCATCCGTTGGGTCTTGGGGGAACAGTCTGCGAAGGCCCTGCGTGGCGCTCGTATGGAAGATGTGATCTTTAATGGGACGCAATCTAGGCGGCCACTATCCTTCTGTGAGGTGCTTCTCTCGCTGGATAATACTGACGGCCAGTTGAACAGCCCCTATCAAGAACTCGAGATTCGCAGACGCCTCTATCGTTCAGGGGAGAGTGAGTATGCGATTAATCGTCAGCGCTGCCGCCTGAAGGATATCTCTGAGTTGTTTCTGGATTCTGGAATTGGCCGAGACGGCTATTCTCTGGTCGGCCAGGGCCGAATTGATGAGATCCTTTCGCCTCGGGGTGAGGATCGGCGCCTCGTCTTTGATGATGCTGCGGGAATTGCGAAGTTTCGCCTTCGACGGCGAGAGGCCGAACAGAAGCTAGAACGGACCGAGCAGAATTTGCAGCGAGTCCAAGATATCCAACGCGAAATTGAAACCCATATTAAGCCCCTCGAGAAGCAGGCCCAAAAAGCACTCGAAGCCAGGGCTTTGAATTCCGAATATAGTGATCTTGATCAGGCCCGTCTTTTTAATGAGCTCTGTGACTTGTCGACTGAAATTGAGAAGCGGAGTGCCGATTTCGCGGCGGCTCAAGCTGAATTAAAAGAACAGTCTGCGAAACGTGAGGCCTTTATCGCAGATAATTCGCGTAGCCTCGAGGCAATGCAGACGCTTCGGGAAGAAATTAAAGCACTGCAGCTGACGATTGAGTCGCAAAAACGCGAGCTTGACCAGTTGGACCATGAGATGCGTTTCACTGAGAATAATCGAGATCATGCCAAACAGAGGGCTGAGGAATTAGCTGCTGATCTCGAACGCGAAAGCTTGCAGTTAGACCGACTTGCGACTGAGCTCGAAACGGCGAAGTCGAATCAGAATTCAGAGTCGGAGCTCGAGCTTAAACGTAGAAACTATGAGACACTGGAGCTCGAACGCAAGACTTTGGAGTGCGAACATAGAGAACTTCGCGAAGCGCTCGAGTTAGAACTTGCCAATGAGCGCGGGCTACAGACTCAGAAGTATGAGATCTCGGGGAGAATTCAGTCATATGAACTCGAGATACGCGAGCTCCAAAGCCGTGAGGCGCGCGAGCAGAGTGATGCTCAGCGCTATCAGGCCCAAGCGACTGAGCTGCGTCAAGCTCGAGAGGCGAAGGCAGCAGAGCTCGATGCACTTTCGAACCAGCTCGAGATAAAGCAACAGAGCTTAAGTGAAGCTCGCGATCAGCTCGCGTCTGAAGCAGATTTGCTAAAACAGATCGATGCCCAGCGTGCGAAGCGCATGGCCGAGAGTAGGGAACTTGAGTATAGGCTGCGCGCTCTTTCCAATACGATCGAGAATAATGAGGGGTATTACGCATCGGTACGGGCTCTGATGGATTCGCTCAAAAATGGCGAGTTGAAAAAATATCGAGAATCAGTTCCCGGGCCCTTGGCAGATCTGATGGTCGTAGAGGCCAAGTACGAAAAAGCCATCGAAGTTGCGATCGGCGGAAATTTGCAGAATATTGTCGTTAATACGGAACACCTGGCTCGGGAGCTTATTGCCCATCTGCGCCGTCATCGACTCGGGCGAGTGACCTTTCTTCCATTCGATGGACTAAGTCTGAGGCGCATTGATTCTGATCAGTTGACACGGCTTTCGCGGATTGATGGCTATCTCGGACGGGCAGAAGATCATGTTGAGATCGATTCAAGCTACCGCATCGCCCTCGAATATCGTCTTGGTAGAATTTTGATCGCTAGAGACCTAGAAGCCGGTCAAGCCATATCAAAGGCGAGCGATCGTCGATATTTGGTCGTGACTTTGGATGGGGATAGCATCGCTGCAGGCGGTGCCATCACCGGTGGTGAGCAGCGACAACAACGTCCGGGATTGGGTCTGATCGAGCGGCGGCGTGAATACCAAGATCTACAAAACAAGTATGCCCAGCTTGAGCTATCTCTGGCTGAGGATTCGAAGTCCTACGAATTGGCTGAGTCTAGATATTTAAACAGCGTTAAAAAGGTCAATGAACTGGATGGCGAACTTGAGAATATGGCTCGTGAATTGCGTGGCGAGGAGGCTCAGCAAGAATTTGTGCGCGGGGAAGAAGAGCGGATTAAAGCACGCTTGGCTTCGTACTCAGACCTGAATTTTGCAGAGGACCGTAAACGGATCGAAGCGGCTCTCGTCAGCGAGCGTGAACTGCTTAGGAAACATGATGAAGTCCTATTACAGAGTTCGGAGTCTCAGAAGCAAATCAGCTTTAGAATTAGTGGAGTCACAGAGAAACTTGAGTCCGTTCAGAGCGCTTTTGAATCAGCTAGTCTTTCCTTCCAGTTGGAACGTCGAGAGCAGGAACGCAAGTTAGAATTAATTACTCGATTAGAGTCTGAACTAGATACCCTTCGGGAACGTCAGCGCTTTCACCAGGCTGAAGCCCACGCCATGGAGCTTAAAATCCAGGAAGCGGATAAGCGACTGGGTGAACTGGCGGCGAAGCGGCCTCAGACCGAGGAGATGATAGGGTCTAAATTGAATACCCTAAGTGATTTGGACTTGCGCTATCAGCAGGCTGAAACTGAGAATTCTAAATTCATCGAGAAACTGGAAACGCTGAACGAACTAGAGAATCGTCTTTCCCGTGAAGAAATTCGTCTTGAGCAGGGCTTGGAGAATTCTAAACGGCGGCGAGATCAGGCCCTCAATGAACTTTGGGAGAATTACCAGCTCACATGGAAGGATCGCGAGCATCGTGATCTATCCCATTACGATCCAGCGAAGACCCGTAAGCGTTTGAAGCAAATCCGCGATCAGCTTCGCGAGATTGGCCCGGTGAATGAAAACGCTCCGGAAGCCTTTGAGGAGCTAAAAGAGCGCTATGCCTTCATTAATAAACAGTACGAAGACATTTTGGCTGCGCGGGTAGATCTCGATCAGGTGCTAGCTTCAATTTCAAAAGAGATGAGAGTCCAATTCGAAAGTAGTTTCGAGTTCATCCAAAGAGAATTCAACAGCGTGTTCTGTGAACTATTTGGCGGCGGTTATGCCGAGCTCGTACTTGAGGGTGACGATGCATTAGAAGCAAATATCCAGATTCGTGTCTCACCACCCGGTAAACGAATGCAGAATATGTTGCTATTATCTGGAGGAGAGCGTTGTCTCGCGGCGATTGCTCTGCTATTTGCGATCCAGCGGCTCAAACCGAGTGCCTTTTGTGTGCTCGATGAGGTCGAAGCGGCTCTAGACGATGCTAATATTTTCCGCTTTAGCGATTACTTAAACCGCTATGCTGAAGATACCCAATACATCATCGTTACCCATCGAAAGGGAACGATGGAGGCGGCTGATCGGATCTATGGCGTTTCAATGCCTGAAAAGGGAATTTCGAAGATTCTTTCGATTCGCCTCGATGGACATGACGATGCGCCCGAGATAGCAGCCCTGACTAAATCTTTGAACTAGGAGTACGACCATGGCTTTTTTTGACAAATTTAAAGCAGGCCTGAATAAAACCCGTTCTTTTATTCTAGATGCCGTAATGCAGACCGATGCCACCCAGACGCATTATCTCGACGAGGATATTCTCGATGAATTGGAAATGGCTCTCGTCCAAACGGATATGGGGGCTGACTGTGTTGATCGCCTGACGGCGAAGCTTCGTGAAAGATTGGCCGAATCTACGAAGTATGAATTAAAAACGGCCTTTCAGGATTTACAAGCCGATATGCTCGATATTCTTGGTCCAGCTCGGCAGTTGCAGATCAATCCCAGACGCCTAAACATCATTCTGATGGTTGGAGTCAATGGTTCAGGCAAGACGACCACAGCGGGAAAACTGGCCCAGAGATGGATTAATGAGGGGAATCGGGTTTTACTTGCTGCCGCTGACACCTTTCGTGCAGCCGCGATCGAACAACTTCAACATTGGGCTGAATTGACCGGTGCTCAATTTGTTGCGCAGAAGGAAGGTTCAGATCCAGCTGCGATCGTCTTTGATGCTCTCAAAGCAGCAAAGGCACGCAACTGTAATGCCATCATCATCGACACCGCAGGGCGCTTACAGAATAAAAAGAATCTCATGGATGAGCTCGCCAAGATTCGCCGTGTGATCGACAAAGAAGCGGCTGGCTGCATTACACGCAACCTGATTGTTATCGATTCCAGCACCGGGCAAAATGCGGTGATCCAGGCTCAAACCTTTACGGAGGTCAGCCGTGTCGATGGAATTGTAATTACTAAGCTAGACGGAAGTGCAAAGGGCGGCGTTGCGCTCGCAGTAAGTGCTCAGACTCATAAGCCGATTTATCTCGTTGGTCTCGGCGAGGGCGTCGATGATCTTGTGGACTTCGACCCAGAGGCATTTATCGCCTCACTATTGCCGAGTGAAGAGGACTTGATCGCTGAAGACTTAGCCGATTGAGCTCAGAGACTTGGATGGGCAAGATGCTGCGGAAGATTCAGTAGAGTGATGAGCATCGGTGACTTGATTTGTTCGTACAATAACGATATACTTCACTAGTCAAGCAGGAACAAAAGTTCCTCACCTCAAACTCGGGTGAAGAGGTATCGAATTATTTGCAAGTTCATCTTGCCTTTTTCGAGAAGCCCGACGGCTTCTATTTTTTTGCTTGAACGACAACTAGAGGAGGTAACGTCACATAGCTAGACCCGCACAGAAAAAAGGTCTCGAAATCAACGAAAATATTCGTTATAGCCAAGTTCGCCTCATCGATGCCGAGGGCACGATGGTAGGTGTAGTACCGATTGAGGCTGCTTTGGCAAAGGCCGCAGCATCGAATCTCGACTTGGTCCTTATTTCCCCTAATGATGATAATCCCGTATGTCGGATTATGGATTATGGGAAGCACATGTTTGAACAATCCAAACGTGAGCGTGAACAGCGTAAGAAGCAAAAAACCGTCGAGTTAAAAGAGGTCACTCTCAAATTGACGACGGAAGAGCATGATTTGAACTTTAAGACGAAGAACGTGATTCGCTTCCTGAATGATGGATCACGGGTTAAGGTCAGTATTCGTTTCCGTGGACGTGAGATGGCTTTTACTAACCAAGCCTATCCGATACTTCAGGCGATCGCAGATCGCTGCTCCGAATATGGAAGCATTGACCGTGCCCCCAAGATGGAAGGTCGAAACATGGTGATGTTCTTAGCTCCGAATAAGAACAAGCCCTAACTTTAGGAGGTAGCATAATGCCTAAGCAAAAAACTCATAGCGCTTCGAAGAAGAGATTTAAGATTTCGGGCAGTGGAAAAGTTGTCCGCCCGAGAGCGCATAAGAAACATAAATTGACCTGCAAGTCCGCCAAGCAAAAGAGAAACCTTCGTGGGACCTGCATTGCCGATAAGTCGGTGGCCAAAAACATTAAAGTGTTGATTCCCTACAAATAAGCGGAGGTGCTAAGAGATGGCGAGAGTTAAAAGAGGCGTAACCGCCCACGCAAGACATAAGAAAATTTTGAAGATGGCAAAGGGCTACTTCGGTCGTAAGAGCAAGTTGTTCCGTGTTGCCAATCAGCAGGTCCTCAAGTCCGGTAACTATGCATACCGCGATCGTCGCCAACGCAAGCGCGATATGCGGAAGCTTTGGATTACCCGCATCAATGCCGCCTGCCATCAGAACGGGATGAGCTACAGTCGTTTTATTAACGGCCTCAAGCTCGCAGAGATCAGTCTCGATCGTAAAGTCTTGGCCGACATTGCGGTCAGCGATCCCCAGGGTTTCACTGCCATCGTCGAAAAGGCGAAGGCCGCTCTGAACTAATTTTTGATATTGGAGGGGGCAAGCTTCGGCTTGCCCTTTTTTTTTATGGACATAATACGCAGTCGCCAAAATCCAAGAATAAAGGCCCTTCGTAAGGAGCGCCGGCTGAAGAAAAGTTCTCAACGAATTTTTCTCGAGGGGCCGAGACAAGTCGACGTTGCAGTCTCTTCATCCATAATCGGGCCAGAAAGTCGAGCCGTTCTCTATGTTGAGGAGGGACTCTTAGATTCAGATTTTGTTCAGAAAATCCTAGCAGCGCTCGTCGCAGTAGCTGCTGAAGTCATCATAATATCTGAAGAGGTCTCTGAGCTAATTGCTTCGACGTCCTCGCCTCAAGGCCTGTATCTCGAACTACAGCGCCCGTCATCGCCCAAGCTGAGCCTCTCGAGTCTACTGCGTCCTGGGCGCTTTTATCTCGGCCTCGATAGGATCCAGGACCCAGGGAATCTCGGTACAATTCTGAGATCTGCGAAGGCTTTTGGGGTTGATGCTGTCTTTCTTTCGGAACAATCCTGTTCTTGCTTTGATGAAAAAGTTTTAAGGGCCTCGATTGCAGCGGTCTTGAATCTAAATCTTTATGAAAATACCGACTTGGAGTGCCTGGTTAAACAGATGAGGCTTGAAGATCAGGATTGTGATTCGCTTCGAAATAATCCCAACTTCGTAGAGTCACCGGCCCTTAAGCAGGATTCATTGATCCCTGCTACTGTTTTCGCGCTTGATCTTGTTGGCAGTAATTTGCGAACATTTAATCGTGATCTTATAAATCAGCAGGCGAATTTACTCCTGATTGGAAGTGAGGGGCAAGGGCTAACTCCGAAACTAAAACAACTCGCAGAGCGAAGTCTGCGGATTGAGATGCCCGGAGGCTTCGAATCGCTCAACGTTGCTGTGGCCACTTCGATCGCATTGTTTGCGTTAAGAGGTTAAAAAAAGCGGTCTCCGTTTGGAACCGCTTTTATCTATCCTAAGGACTAGAATTAAAGTTTGTCCTCGTGGACCTTACAGACTGAGTCTACGACGTAACCTTCGAGGTCGCTACGGCCATTGAGTTCATCCAGCTCAATGAAGAATAGGTTTGCCGCAACGATGGCACCTAATTTCTCAACGAGTCGACAATTGGCTCTCGCAGTTCCTCCTGTGGCCAGTAGGTCATCAATGACGAGCACACGCTGCCCTGGAAGAATGGCGTCCTTATGAATCTCAAGCTGATCTTCGCCGTACTCGAGGCTGTAGCGAACCGAAACCGTTTCGGCTGGCAGCTTATTCGGCTTACGGATTGGTACGAAAGGCTTGTGCATAGCGTAGGCAACCGGAGCTCCAACGATGAAGCCACGGGCCTCCGCACCTACGATGACATCGAATTCATACTTCGATGCAAGTTTGACCATCTGGTCGATGGCTTCCCGGAAGAGATCCGCATCCTTTAATACCGTGGTAATATCAATGAAATCAATTCCTCGGCGCGGGAAGTGATGTACGTGTCTAAGTTTGGTTGATAAGTCCATATAAACTATCCTCATCGATCAACTATTTAGGCGTTTTATATGAGCTGATTCGTACTAGCCATCAAACGCACATTTGTTATTATAACGCTATTTGATGGATTTTGTCTCCTGTATTGGGGTGGGGAGGATTAGCGATGCGGAATATTAGAAAGCTTGCATATGGATTTCAATGAAGTATTTTATCGTGACCCATACCAACAAGAGTATCAGGTTCAGATTCTAAAACTCGAAGCGCTCTGCGAAGCCGATAGAGGCTCTTATCAAGATCTAGATCAAGTTTATGTCGCAGAAATCGAACCAGCTTGCTTCTATCCAGGTGGTGGAGGGCAGGCGCCTGATCGCGGACGAATTGCTGAAGCTAAAGTTCTAGATGTCCGAGAACGAGGGGGGCGGATCGAAGTTCTCTTGGATCGTCCGCTTGAGCTTAAACGGAGCTATCGAGCTGAGATCGATCTCCAACGGCGTTTGAAATTCATGCGTCAGCATAGTGGAGAACACCTGATTTCAGGGCTCGCGCACAGCCATTACCAAGCCGAAAATCTTGGTTTTCACATGAACCAATCCTATTTCACTCTCGACCTTGACCGCATCCTCACAGAGGTCGAGCTGCTGGAATTGGAGCGCCTCGCGAATCAGGAAATTCTCGAGAATCGCGCGATCTCATCTCGCGTTGGACACGTCTCAGAATTTGAAGCAAGTGCCTATCGTTCGAAGAAAGACTTTGACTCGCTCATTCGTTTGATTGATATTGAACACTGTGACTCTTGCGCTTGCTGTGCACTCCAGTGTCGGTCGACGGCAGAAATCGGATGCTTGCGCTTAATTCGCAGTGAGCGAATTCGCTCCGGTCAGCGTCTGACTTGGTTGCAAGGGATGGAGGCGTTGCACTTTGATCGTGAGAATCGCCAACTGATCGAGCAATTGAGCCGCTTGTTTTCACTACCACGTGAAGGTCTGGAGTCCACGATTTCTGCCTTGAAATCTTCAGAAGAAGTCGCTTGGCGCGAGCGTGATCAGTCACTACTCCGAGTTTACCAATTTGAGCTCGAGCATTTAATTTCACAGAAGCATGCAGCTCACCAAGACTCTTACCGGATTCTTTGGCCTCAGAAAGAGTTGCGTTTGTTTAAGCGCGTCGCCCATAAATTTATTGAGAGCTGTGCGAAAGAATATGAACTCGTCTTCTTGTTGCTTCGACCTGCTGGTGAAGAGATCTATGACTTTATACTTGCAGGTCCCGAAGAGCGGCTTGCTCAGGACTTAAGCTACTTAGGATCTCAGCATGACTATCGAGGAGGTGGCCAGGGAAGTCTCTATCGCGGGCGCTTCGCCAAATCGTCTTTGGAAGAATTATCTATCGATCTAGAACTCCCTAGGTTAAAATAGAATCAAAAGATGCAAGCCGTGTTGGCATCTGCGTCATAAAGGATGGGCTCAATAAGCTATGGCAAGAAAATCCACCACTGTATTTTTGCAAACAGAGAAGATAGAAGTCGAGAAGGCGATTTGTTTTGGTCTCGGTGTCGGACGCGATCAAACGGAAGAGGTCTTAAGCCGATCTCTAGATGAGTTGGCAGAACTGGCCCGCTCTTGCGGAGCGGAAGTGCTCGGCACGATGGCCCAGAGACGTAATCGAATCGATCCGTCGACATATTTAGGTCAGGGAAAGGTTGAGGAGCTAAAAGACTTGGCCGAGGCTTTAGGCGCCAATCTCCTAATCTGCGACGATGAACTAAGTCCCGCTCAGCTGCGTAATCTTGAGGATATCTGCAAGATGAAGGTCATTGACCGTAGTTTGCTAATTCTAGACATCTTCGCGAGACGGGCTAAGAGTTCTGAGGGTAAGCTTCAAGTCGAGTTGGCCCAGCAGGCCTATTTATTACCCCGCCTACAGGCCAGTGTCGGCTTTCACTCGCGTACGGGTGGTGGCATCGGTACACGTGGTCCAGGTGAAACAATCATGGATCGAGACCGTCGTCATATTCGGCAACGGATGACTCATTTGCGAAAAGAGCTAAAAAAGTTGGCGGAGCGTCGTAATCGTGAGCGTCAACAACGAAGGGATCGTTCTCAGGTTTTCAGTGTTGCCGTTGTGGGATATACAAATGCTGGGAAGTCGAGCCTCGTGAATGTCCTGACACAGGCTAAGCTATATACAGAAGACCAAGTTTTCGCCACCCTCGACCCAGCGATTCGTTCGCTACACCTACCAGAGGTTCAGCAGGATGTCGTGCTTACCGATACGGTCGGATTTATCCGCAAACTTCCGCATCACCTCGTTGAGGCGTTTAAATCAACCCTCGAAGAGGCTAGTCACGCTCAGCTCATTCTCCATGTAATCGATGCATCAGACCCACAAGCCTTCGACTGTTACCAGGTTTGTGAGTCACTACTAAATGAATTGGATGCTGAGAAAATCCCGAAGATCGTTGTCCTAAATAAAATGGACCTTACTGAGCCAGAATCCCTCGATCCCGAGTTATTGGCGTCACTTCACTCCCATCGCGCCGACGAAGTAATTTACACCTCGGTCGTCGAGAAACAGGGCCTAGATGCGCTCCGGGCACGAATTGCAGAACGGCTTATTGAACTTGGCGCCACTCCAAGCGAAAGTGATGAGGCGAATTTATGCGCATATTAATCCCTTGTTTACTGGGGCTTGAAAGGCCTATCAGTTTTGAAATCGAGGCGCTTGGCTATCGACCGGAGCAGATCCGTAGAGAGGACGGCTTAGTTTTAGTTAATTTAGGCGATGTCGATGATCTTGAGATAAGTTCAGCTCTCGCCGAGATTAATCTCTGGCTACGAACTGGCGAACGTGTGATGCTCGAAATTGCTGAAGCCGAAATACGATCGTTTGACGATCTATTTGAATTCGTAGCGGCTCAGAACTGGTAGCACTATTGGCCTCGTGGGCATTACATTGAATTTGACTTTTTCTCTTTGAAGTCACAGATCTATGGCGAAACTGCTGCGAGCCAAATTGCAAAAAAAGCGATTGCCCAGCGCTTGTTAAAGGCCTACGGAGATGTGGGGCAGCGCTATCTTCCAGAGGACAAAGCACTTGGACGCTTTAAGGTTCAGCTCGCGTTTCGAGATGATCGTCTTCAATTGAGACTGGACTGTACAGGAGCGGCCCTTCACAAGAGAGGCTATCGGCAGCTGGCGGGTCCAGCACCGCTTCGTGAGACCCTGGCAGCCTCCTTTTTATCGCTAATGCGATTTAAGCCCTTTAGTGATGAATTGCTCTGGGATCCCTGTTGTGGATCCGGGACAATCGCAATCGAAGCCGCGATGATTGCAGCCAATATGGCCCCTGGACTTCGCCGGCGCTTTGCCTGTGAAGTCTTTCCATTCTTTTCGACAAAGGCCATCGTCGAAGCTCGTAACAGAGCGAAACAAGAGCTTGATCTTGAGGCACCCGAGCAGCCATTTATCTTCGCTTCGGACATTGACCCAGAACTCTTAGATCTTGCCTCTGAAAATGCTAAAAAATTTGGGCTTGAGAATTTTATTCGCTTTTTCCGATCGGATTTCTGTCGTCCCTATGATTCTGTGCCAAGAATTCTCGACCAGGCTGAACGCTGTCTGATCATCAGTAACCCGCCATATGGACTACGCATTTCAGATCAACGCTCAGTGCGTGAATTGCATTATGCGTTTCGCAAGCGTTGCTTTAATTCCGATGGACTCAAACCAAGCTATCGACTGGGTTTGATCACGAGCTCAAAAGACCTCGAAGAGGATCTGGCGCAGCCCGCGGATAAACGCCGTAAGTTGTATAACGGTATGATCGAAGCCTGCTTCTACCAGTGGTTTAAACATCCCCGTGTTGCTCGCAATGCTTGATGTAGACGCTTTGAGCATCTTGTTGGAATCTGGTATTTGAATTGCTTTGGTGCTTGCTGTAAGAGGGGGGCATCGTTACAATTATTCGAGAGTTATAGAAAAGAGGTGCGTCGGTGAGAATTGGTATTGCTAGCGATCACGCAGGCTTTCATTTAAAAGAGTTTTTGAAGAATTATTTGGAAAATCAGGGACACAGTCTGCTTGATTTTGGTGCAGAC
>JAUNVS010000068.1 GCA_030537565.1 Eubacteriales bacterium
TCGCCTCGATAACGGTCGCTAAAAAAAATCGATCCAAACTCCTGCATCTTTTCCCTAGCCCTTAGAAAGAGAAAGCAAGCACCAGGCTTGCTTTCTTCGAAATTAATTAATCAATGTAACCTTTTAGCCGTTTGCTTCGACTTGGGTGACGCAACTTACGGAGAGCCTTTGCCTCAATCTGACGAATTCGCTCACGGGTAACATTAAACTCACGACCGACCTCTTCGAGAGTCCTCGTACGGCCATCATCGAGTCCAAAGCGCAGACGCAGGACTTTTTCCTCCCGAGAAGTCAGCGTAGCTAGGACCTCTAAAAGCTGCTCCTTTAACAAAAAGAAAGCGGCCTGGGACTCAGGTGATGGTGCATCTTCATCTGGAATGAAGTCTCCAAGATGGCTATCTTCCTCTTCGCCGATGGGCTTCTCCAGGGAAACAGGCTCCTGCGAAATCTTCATGATCTCACGCACCTTCTCCGATGGAATATCCATCACTTCGGCAATCTCTTCAACTTCTGGCTCACGTCCGAGCTCCTGGAGGAGCTGACGCTGAGTACGTATCAGTTTATTAATGGTTTCAACCATATGAACCGGGATACGAATTGTGCGCGCTTGGTCAGCGATCGCACGCGTTATCGACTGGCGGATCCACCAAGTCGCATAAGTTGAAAATTTAAATCCCTTCGTATGGTCGAACTTCTCAACCGCTTTTAAGAGGCCCAGATTTCCTTCCTGGATCAAATCGAGGAAACTCATGCCACGTCCGATATAACGCTTGGCAATCGAAACAACAAGTCGAAGGTTGGCCTCACAGAGGTGCTCCCGGGCACTATTGTCCCCTTCCTTCATCGCCTGAGCCAGTTTCTTCTCCTGGTCACCCGTCAAGAGATCGACCTTACCAATCTCTTTTAAATACATGCGGACAGGATCATCGATTGAAATCGAATCCGTCAGCTCTTCATCGCTCGCCTGTGCCTGGACTTCAGAGGTATCGTCATCGGTGTTTACCGAAATCTCATGTTCCTCAAGTTTCGCAACGACTCGATCGAGCTCCTCAGGGTCAACATCATTTTCCTCGAGCTGATCAAGCAGTTCCTGATAGGGGATGGTCCCATCGTTAATTTGAGCAATTCCGATTAAATTACTAATCAGTTCATCAAAGCTCAATTTTTTCCTCGCCATTAAAAGCTCCCTTCGTATCTCGCTCTATTACTGATCGATACTCCGTTCGAGTCGAAGCTCGTTAATCAGCCCATTTATGCGATTGTAGCGCTGTTTCACAGCAGTCTCTTCTGCCTGTGAACGAAAGTCCTGCCGGGCTATTTTTCGAGCTAAGGCATCTCGCTCCATTTTATAGCATCGTAAACGTAAATTTTTTCTCAGTTCCTCGACTTTGTCAAGAATCTTGCCACGCTTAACCTGTAGATCATCCCGCATCAATCGCTCCGCGATCGCCGTTGCGAGACGCTCACCTCCAGTGCTGAAGCGATATTCATACCAAGTTTTATAAAAGTCATTAAGTTGTCTTCTCTCAGGGTCTGCCGAAGCGAGTTCAGAAAAAAGCACCTGATAATCTGGCGGAAAGTCTTCTGCTAACTCAGTCCAGATCGAGTCAGGAATCTGATCTGGATCTTGTAACAATAAAGCCAGCAAGTCGAGTGCCTCTGGGATGGCCTCTAACTCAGATGACGCGTCCGCCAGATCCTCGTCAACGATATCGCTCTCATCTCGCTCCGTAATCGTAGTCCGACTTAGCTGCGTCTGAGTCTCAAGATTTAAACTTGCCTCCCCCTGCTGGAGTCGCTGCACCTCTTCATTCAACTCACTGGGACTCATCAGCAGTTCGTCGGCCAACTGTCGAAGATAATAGTTGCGCTGAATGCGATCCTCGATGGAGGCGAGGACCTGGATCGCCGCCTGCCCATAAGCGAGGCTTGGCCTCGGCGAATCCAGCGAGTTGCGTTTTGCCAAATAGAGTTGGTATTCAATCTCATTCATTGGCTTTTCGAGCAGGGCTTGAAAGCGTTCTCGACCATGCTTTTTAATAAAATCATCTGGATCCTTTTCGAAGGGCAAGACGAGGATGTATACAGAAACCCCGGCAGCCTTCAAGATGTCGATCGAACGCAAGTTAGCGCGCTGGCCAGCCGAATCGCCATCAAAACAGAGGACGACCTCGCTTCGGTAGCGCCGCAAAAGCCGGGCCTGATTGCTCGTCAGAGCAGTTCCAAGCACGGCTAAGCTGGCATCAAATCCGGCCTGATGGAGGGAGATACAATCCATGTAGCCCTCGACGATAAGAAAGCGATCCGCCTTACTTCGCTTCGCAAGGTTTAGACCGAAGAGCTGGCGCCCTTTTTCATAGATTAGCGTTTCAGGGGAGTTAATATACTTGGGACTCTTAGGATTTTCATCGAGACGTCGACCACCAAAAGCGAGCACTTGAGCAAAGGGATCGATGATCGGGAAAATCAGACGTTCGGAAAATAGGCCATACAAGCCATTTCGCCCCTCACGGAATAGTCCAGACGCCTCAATCTCATTAGGTTGAAAACCTTTACTTTCCAGATGATCCCAGAGCTCAGATCGATTTCGGGGCGCGTAACCGAGGCCGAAGCGTTTAATGGTTTGGGGGCTCAGTGCTCGTTCTTTCAAATAAAGTAAGGCCCGACGTCCCTCCGGGGAATAGAGCTGTTTATGGAAGTAAAGAGCTGTTTCATTCGAAAGTTTACAGAGTCTCTTCTTAAGTTTGGCATTCGGATCGTAAGCGGATTTTGTCTCCTCAATCTGAATCCCCGCTCGTTTTGCAAGAAAACGAAGCGCCTCTCCATAATTTAGATGCTCCATCTCCATGATGAAGCGAACAACATCACCGCCCTTATGGCAGGAGAAGCAATAATAGATCTGTTTCTGGCTCGAAACAGAAAAAGAAGGAGTTTTCTCTTGGTGGAAGGGACAAAGGCCGAAGAGGTTAATCCCAGACTTCTTATCGAGGCGCACATATTCCGCGACGACCTCAGTAATATCGTTGGCCTGCTTGATGCGTTCAATGTCTTGGTCAGAAACGAGTGCCATGCTCCCTCCCCTCTAAAAATAGACGTTCACAAGGCTATGATAAAACAAAAGCGGAATCCTGCGATCCCGCTCTCTTAAATCAACTCAGATTGGTGCCTAGTCGCTGATTGGCTTAACGACGGTCTGGATCGCATCCTTCCGGAAGGTCATCATCGTCTTAGCGACGCTGGTCTCAATCGTGATTTCGTTATCGCGGATGTTGACGACTCGACCAACAATTCCCCCGATGGAAACGACCTTATCACCGACCTTAAGCGCGGCGCGCATCTCACGCTGTTTCTTCTCCTGTTTCTTCTGAGGGCGAATCATCAAGAAATACATGACCACCAAGAGAAGAACTGGCATAGCGAGGACTTGGAGGATCGCCAAAGGCGAGCTCGCTGCATCGGCGGGGGCTTGCAATAAAAAAATCTGTGTCATCTCTAACTCCTACTACTTGTTATCACTACGTACCTAAGCGGATCCATCGTAACAAAAAAAGACCACAGCCACAGGGGCTGCAGTCCTCCGAGTCCAGCAGGACTCGAACCTGCGACCCACAGCTTAGAAGGCTGTTGCTCTGTCCAGCTGAGCTATGGACCCGTAAAAAAGGCGGTTGCACCGCCTCGAAAGCAGGTGATGGGAATCGAACCCACATAATCAGCTTGGAAGGCTGATGTTCTACCACTGAACTACACCTGCGTCGCAAATGTTCAGATCGCTCCTATTCTACGCTCAAAACAAATTAATGACAATAGCCCCCACAAAAAACATTTGAAAGACTAGCCACTCGCCATCCTAATCAAGACTTTAGATCTAGATAAATCCCGGAACTTGAGCCTTAAATTTGCAACGATTCTCGATAATAATCCCGCTCCAGAATCCGATACGAGAGATCAAATTCAGCACTATGTGCGAGAACGGCTTCGTGAAGTCTGGCTCGATCCCCACTGTGTCGCTCAGACAGGGCATCGAAATAACCAATCCCCTCCTCGATAAAAGACAGGTTCGCAAAACAAACGCGGCCCGGTTCAGAGCTAGCAAAATCACGTCCGGCCAAAAATCGCGGATCATAGGGAATTGAAAAGAGATTATATAAACTCGGCAAGACATCCACTGCAGCGAGCAACTTATTGACTTCAATCGCCGACTTCATGGAGCTGGACCAGAGAATTAAAGAACTCTTATAGCGTGCAAAGGGATCTGAAATTTCTTCTGGACTTAGGAAGCTGAGGAGGTCTTTGTCACTCAAGCCGTAGGGATAGTGATCTCCTGAAATACAAAATACCGTATCGTCCAAACGACCTGCCGCGTTAAGGCGCTCAATTAAATATTTAAGCATTTCATCCAACTCGACCTGAGATGCCAGATAACTAGCGGCAGCTTCAGTCCCCGAAAATGTTTTGGGGATGCGATCTCGATGTTTCTTGGCCATGGCATTGTGTTTGAAGTCGTAGAGCATGTGCCCAGACATCGTCAGATAATAGAGATGGAAATGCTCGTCGTTAAGACAGGCGTCGATACTGGCCTGGGCCATTTCGAGATCTGAGGTCGGCATCTGTCGCTGGAGCTCGAGGCCAAATCCGAGGCCTTTGTAGTCATAGCCAAGATTGGGATGCGATTCGAGTCGACCATAATAGTCGCCATTGAAGTTATGGTAGGCACGGGTCGTGTAGCCCGCATTTTTAAACGCCTGCCCGAGTGCAAGGGGCAGCGATTTATTTCGA
>JAUNVS010000069.1 GCA_030537565.1 Eubacteriales bacterium
GATCCATGTCGATTCGACGTATAGTAATTCTGAGTCCGATATTAATATCGAATTCTCACGGGAAGATGATATCTCCGTCTACTATAAGGCGGAATTCCCGCAGTACGTTGAGGTCAGACCTGGTTATACCTTCATGGGCTGGAACCTCCGTGATATCAGCTTAAATGGTAAGACTTATACCACCGTTGATATGATGGTTGGTCTTGGTGAGCATGTGACCCTTTCGATGGTAAAGGATTTGGCAAAGGCTGGAGCGGTCTTCAATTTTGATGCCGTTTGGGAAGTCGATGAGACCGAGCCGCCAACCGACCCACCGACCGATCCACCGACCGAGCCTGAAGTTGAGAAACCTGATTCTTACGAAGCGAGTTTGAGTTTCGACCTCGATGGCGGCTATGCGCTTGCCGGTGAGGAAGCTTACTATAGTGATCTTGATTTCACTTCGAGCGTCGTTGACGGGGATCTCGTTCAGTTCCAGATTACGCTTCCAACGGTAACGCCTCAAAAGGATGGCTTCGAATTCTCACACTGGTATGTGCAGGGATCAACGCCACAGATGATTCTCGATTCTGAAGATCTCGGAGACGGTCAGAGTGGGGCGACGGTTCAGCGCTCTTACGCACGTAGCTATGCTGAAGAGGGAATTAGTTTCAGCATCCGTGCGATCTATAAGGAATCTGGCGCAGCCGATATCGAAATGCCAGTTGATGTTAGCCAAAAGGATAAGATCTTTAATGAAGGCGTGTCTCCGAATGGACGGCTCTTCCAAGAGACTTTCTCCAGCACTCCAGAACTACCAAATGACAAGCAATTCACCTACTACCTTCCTGATCAGGGTAATGCGTATGCAGATACGATTTGGTTTGCCAACGATACAGAGGCTTATCCAATCACCCAAGCTCTCGGTGGTCGTATTGATGATGCAGCTGTAATTACCATTGATGGTAGATCGCTTTTCGTTGCCAACGGACACACTGCGAATGAGGATCCTGTCTCGTATGTCAGTGCAGTGGTGGATGGAGCGCCGATTACATGGACCTTTGACCATGCGATGATCTTCGATGCGAGCTCTGATGTTTCGCAGAAGATTCGCATCAAAGATACGAGTGTCGGGGATTATGGAACGGGTGTAGATAAGCCGCGTTTCTTCGACCTCTATTGGAAAAACAACACCCTAGAAGCTGCGCTGGCCGAGGTGACGACACGTGAAGCTATCGAGGCAGTCCACGGTAGTCTCGCTGCTGTTGTTGATCCACTGCTTGCGGGCGGAGCAGATCAGTTGGAGTTCCTCGCATTCGATGATGGGAAGTATGCCATCAACTATACGATTCCAAGCGATCAGAACTATCCAGATTATAGTATCCTCTTTACGTACCTTCCGAATGGCTCGCTCTTCCTCTACTCACATAGCGATAACTACGAGAATAACGTGGAGAAGGCGATTTCATACGGACACTATGAGGCGTATACGATGCCCTATGGGCAGTAAACTGTCTAATTTGGATTTGTTTTGACATGAAATTGTAGTAGAAGGATTTGAGATGAAGAGTATTGCAAAAATGATCGATCATACCCTCCTACGCGCCGATGCGCGTAATGAGGAGATTCAAGCTCTTTGTAAAGAGGCTTTGGATGCGGGATTCTACTCGGTCTGTGTTAACTCTTATTTTGTAGGGCTTGTTGCGAAATGTCTTGAGAATTCAGATGTAAAGGTCTGTTCGGTCGTGGGCTTCCCCCTTGGGTCGATGTCCACGGCCGCGAAGGCCTTTGAATGTGCGGATGCAATTCAAAACGGGGCGGATGAAATTGACATGGTGATCAATCTCGCATCACTGAAGTCGGGTGATGATGACGCTTGTCGTCTCGACATCCAAGCAGTGGTTGAAGCAGCCCAGGGGCGCCCAGTAAAGGTTATCCTCGAATGCTGCCTCTTAACCCCAGAGGAGATTGAACGAGCCTGTCGTCTCGCTGAAGAAGCTGGAGCGAAGTTTGTAAAGACATCCACTGGCTTTTCGACTTCCGGGGCCACGGTTGCAGACGTTCAGAGGATGCGCGCTTCAGTTTCATCGCAGGTTGAGGTAAAGGCGAGTGGTGGTATTCGTAGCTACGCCGATGCACAAGCGATGATCGCTGCAGGTGCTAGCCGAATTGGCTGTAGCGCGGGCTTAGCCATCCTAGCTGAAGAGTCAAAACAGGCTTAAATTTTCTTAATATCCGAGGTTAAGTGTAGCCGTGAGGAAAAATAAAAATAGAGCTAAACAGAGTAAAAGCCCAGCGCTTAGGTCTACAGTTGCCCCAGAGCAATCGACGCAGAGCGCAGAGCCAGCTAGTACGAATATACCGGGGGCTGTTAAACTGACGGATCAAACTGCGGAAGCTTCACCAGACCTCGATACGGCGGGTGAAGCTGTCGCGCAGTCGGAGAGCGCAGGGTATCTAAAGCCAGGGCTTGAGGTTCCTACTCCTCTTGTTCCTGAAGTGAACGAGACACCTGCACTGACTGTCTTTGAAGCAGCAAACCCAGTAACTCCACCGGTTCAAGTCAAACGACTCGAGGCTCTGCCAAAGTCGGAATCCGAGAAACGACGTGAACAGGCACAACGATTGCAGAAAAAAAAGAAACGTCGGAGACATAAGAATGACCTGCGGCAACGTCGCCTGGTCATCTTGCTGAGTGTGTTGATTTTCGTCCTCATCTTTTTTGCTGCCACTCTCTTTTTCTTCGAGAGTCATTATCCTTTGAACACATATTTCCGTGGCAATAATGTCTCACTTATGCCGAAGTATAAGCAGATGTTGAGTCAACTTGATGATGTTTTCACCATTCATAGCTCATATGCCGGTGATCTTACATTTAATTTAAAGGACTTTGATGGTCAGATATCGACGGAAATCAGCAACAACCCCTATGCGATACGCTGGATTGAGCATTCGATTCAGGGCTTATCTCTCGAGGGTGAAGACAGCTATTACTATAATGAGAGCAAGCTCAGGGCATGGCTTGCGAAGCAGCTCGATGTCCTGCAGGGCGACCAGTTACCCGAAAATGCGAAACTCGAAATTAATTCTCGTGATGTCGAGTTGATCGAAGCGAAAAACTCGAATATCTTTGCTGATCCAGAAGTCTTCGTCGATGCTGTGATCGAAGCGGTGAATTCTGGAGATAACCAGATTTCCGCTGATGACTACTACCGCAAGCCCAATATCCGGAGTGAGGATTTGCAGGCCGAGTACGAGCGCCTCAGCGCTATGGAGATTGAGATTCCAGAGTTGAAATTGACCCTTGGTCCCGATAAAGTCAGCAAGTTTTACGATGAGTCGGGAAAATTGATCGATAAAAAGATCGAGGATTACGTTTGGTCGCTGTCTGAGAAATACGATACATATAATCGCACCCGTGAATTTACAACGATTTTCGGCACGACAATTCAGATTCCACCAGGCATTTATGGTTGGCGCATGGATATTGATGCGACCGTTAAAAACTTGAAGAAAATCCTCGAAAAGTCGGGTCACGGGGAACTTAAGATCGAGTATAAGATGAGTGCTGTTCAGCACGGTGATGATGATCTCGGCGATACTTACATCGAGGTTTCAATCGAGAACCAAACCGTCTATCTCGTATCGAAGGGACAGATTATTTCATCCTATCGAGTCGTTACGGGGGACGTATCAAAGGGTCGCGGTACGGATGTCGGTGTCCATATGATTCTCGACAAACAGCCTTCAGCCGTTCTGCAGAGTGTCAGTGATGATCCCGAGTGGAATTATCGAGTCGATGTAAACTATTGGATGCCTTTTAACTGGGCCGGTGAGGGGTTCCACTCGGCGCCCTGGTTTGCGGACTGGCAATTTGGCGGATCGACTTATTATGGTAATGGTTCGCATGGTTGTGTTAACATGCGCTATTCTGATGTTCAGGACCTCTTTAATCGAGTTGAAGTGGGTATTCCAGTCATTGTTTACTAGATCTAGCTTCCTTGATCGCTTAGCCACCATCACTGGATACTCTCGGGGGTGACTTTCGATGCGGAATTTACAACGGAGGATTCAGGTAATAGACAAGCTTCGGGACAAAAAAGCTTCTCTTGCTGATTGGAGAGCTGTTCGGACTTGTCTTTTTATCTTAGTGGTCTCGTTAATCGTTTTTATTCAAGCTTTTCCGGCCCGCGCCGCTTCGGAGCGGACGGTCTATTTGATCGTACCTCCAGGATTGAGCGAGGGGGAGTACCGTTTTCTAACGGCTGTTTTCGCATACGATGAGCTAAACATGCCGACCGTGATTTCGCTTGGCTATGAGGATTATGCTAGGGTGGAGGTTCCTGCGGTGAACGGGGAAGTCCCCCCCAAGGCAATTCTCAAGGTCGAGGCGAGTAGTACTGGACTTCACTATCATAAAATGATCGAGACCAGTGATCCCAGTAGCGAACTTCGTTCTCTCGAACAAGCGATGATCAGCCTGGGCTACGGTAGTTATAATATCTACTCAGCTGCTTACGAGGCGGTCAGTGAGGCGCAGATCGTTCGTCTTTATAATCTTGGGATGGCCCGTATCCATGGAGTGGGTAGTGAAAATTACAGCGAGGCTCTGCGAGAACTGAAT
>JAUNVS010000070.1 GCA_030537565.1 Eubacteriales bacterium
GACCGAGGAGGATGGACACGTGGGAGCTGGCGTCGAAGTGTTTAATCTCGCTTCGGAGTTCGCCATCGATGAAGTTTATAGGAGCATTAAAACCGAAGGCATAGACCTCGGAATTGGCGGGCGATAATTGGCCGGATTCGAGATGGATTCGCAAGTCGATTTTCTGCGGCGCTGGCGTCAGCTCATCATTTACGAAGCGGATGTTGAAGCCATCGCGATCGGGAAAGCTCTGGACGCCGTTCTCTAAACGGTAGTGGAGAGTATATCGATTGGGGCCGTAAGCGCCCTGGCCGAAACAGAGCTCAGTTGCACCGTCATGGCTACGGATTCCATAGTGGCCTGACTTTGCTTGAAAGGAGGCATTTAGATCCCAGGGACTGCGTTCTGTGAAGGGGCGACCATCTCGGCCGATGACCCAAAAGTCACGGAGCTTCATCTGCTTCAGATTCTGCAATGAGATATAGAATTCGCTTCCTGAATCGGCGTTGGTCTCCCAGACTTGCTCGACCACAATCGACGCATCATCACGGAGGAGGATATCAATATGGATGGCCTCGATGCCTTCAGCTCGTAATGAAGTCGCGATGAGGCAAATCTGAAGCGCGACGATCGAAAGCCACCCGATCCAGCTGAGCCGCCACTTGATCGGAGCAGATTTTTGAAATCGAAATTGCGTCGCGTACATATCTCGTTAGTTTTAGAACTGAAGATCTGGCATCGACTTCACGTTCTCCGCTGTTTCGAGATAGCCTCGAGCTTGGAAGCCCAGGCGTTTGGCGACTAAGCGGCTTGGAAACTGACGGACGGCCCGGTTATAGCGGGTGACTGTATCGTTATACGCCATGCGGCTGAAACGGACATTTTCCTCATAAGACTCAAGCGCGCGCATGGCCTGCTTAAAAAGCTCATGACTCTTTAACTCAGGATACTGCTCTGCGACGGCGAAGATTTGGCCAAGGGCTTGGTCAAAATGACGGCCATCGGCGTTGATTTCTTCGGCTGAGTTTGGACGCTGTGGGCTACGGGTCTCGATCAACTTCAGGAGTGTATCGTACTCGTGCTCACTGAAGCGTTTCACTGCCTTCGCCAACTGCGTCAGCGCATCCCAGCGAGACTGCTGTTGGATGCCGATCTGAGAGAGGGAATTCAGACAGCGTTCATTGAACTCGACGAGACGATTATGTAGGTGGATGCTAGAGAATACGAGTATCAAAATAATTCCGATAATAAATAATAGAATGCGGATCAATGGCATGGATACCTCGACTCTCTAAGGCTGAACGACTGGTATACGTTAGTATAATTGCTTATACGGCATTTAACAAAGCCAGCAGCTGTTTCCATTCAGTGTTGGGATTCGTCGTTTCTGCCTGTATCAGTTCGCGTTAATTTTCGATAAAAACAGGAGACGTGACAGTTGTTATTTGCTAATATTGTTTCATTGGCATTTTTTGAAGGGATTTTTTTTACTATGCAGGCTTGTGCACAGCAGGAGAACGGCGGTTTATCGTTGCCACCGAACTCAATTTCGAAACGATATTCCATCGCTCTCCACATCTCCAGTGTCTGGGCTCAGATCTGCACGGTCATACTTGGCGTTTTCGGGCTCATCGTACTTACTCTGGCGATCGCGGTCCAATCGCTACAGCGCTTTATTCCAGAATCATTATCTCTAGGGGCCTTTAATATCGACCCGAGAATCTTCAAACTACTCAACGAACTGCTAAGCGAGTTAAATCGGAATCTGCAGGGTTTGACCTCGAAGGTCACGGGGCTGATTGCGCTCATCGTTATTGCGATCCTCCTCGTCTTCCTTATCAGTCTTGCTTTTTGCATTGGATGTGGACTGATTCGACGGGATGGGCGGATTCGACTTTGGGTCTTTATCTTAGCCTCGTTAAAATTTATCGTTTCGCTACTTTTACTTAGTCTGGGTTCAGCATTGTATGGTTTTAGCATTCCATATTTTGTTGCTAACCTCTTTGTTGTCGTCGCCTTTGCCCTCAGCTGGCGAGTGCGACGACGCATGATTTCGCAAGCTAATGCATGAGGCGCATGCTCTGCTCCAGAATCACAATGTACCGAAGCAAACGAAGGATAACAGCTCAAATAATTAAGTCATTTCCAATGCTCATTTATACTTATGAGAGGCCACTGTTGTGGCCTCTTTTTTGCGTTTCTTAAGATTTGCTTGACGAGTATAGACGACTTCTCTGGTAGTATTTGATTACGAGCGAGCTGTATGACGCTGCGCAGGGCAGAAGAAAACACTCTTAATGGCTTTATTGGAGTGAGGATACATGTATGGGGAGGCATCATTCAATGAACCGAAACGCCAGAAGCAGATCGCAGCAGACGGATCCGATTGATTTGCAAACCGTAACGTTGAACTTCGTGCGAGTGGCTTTACTTTTGGCGCTGTTTAATATTATGGCGGCGGGGCTAGCCCTATATTTTCAGCTTTCCCCCTTTATCCAGCCAGGTGGGTTCTCCCTGTTTTGGGGCAAGCTGTTCTCACGTTCGCCGGTACTTCCAGGGCGTGCTGGCTTGCGGAATTCGTTGTTTATCGATGCACTCGATCCAGAATTCCTCATCTTGACCTTTCTGGTGTTTGTTTTGATGAATCTTATACTGTTCGGATTCCTGGCCTGTTTACGAGATGGGCGCTACCGCAGTCGTCTGTTCTGGACGATCCTCGCTGCGCTCGTTGTCCAAATTTGTCTGATAATCTATTCAGACTCCGTTTCATTATTCGATCTCAAAGTCTGGACCAATTGTATTAGCTGCTTCGTGATGCTGGCAGCTTGTGCATTGTTGAAGAGTGATTGTCGTCTGCATGGACCAGCGGGCTCGGTACCGGAGTCGGCAGAGGCATTGAGTTATCTGAATCGACCTGAGTCGAAGGCGGAGACGGTTTCGGAGTGGTCTTTGAATTCAGAATTGCAGGATGATGAGTCCTTCGATTTAAGGGATGAGTTTGAAGAGCCTGATTGGGACGAGAAGTAGAGATATCATTTTTAATTAAATTTGAGGAGAGTTTTATGGACTATAAGTATCAGCCGAATTCGGGATATTCTGGGATGCAGGGAGGCGACCGGGCGCCTGTTTTGATGTCGACGAGTCGGGGGCTGCTTCGCTTTTCTGCGATTTGGGCGACGCTTGTTTGTAGTATCTTGGGCTTGTCGGCCTTCCTGGTTCTAATTTTTTCTCGACTTATTATGGACTCGGTTTGGGTGTATTTGGGCTTTAGTGCAAGACGTCATCCGTCTCTATTCTCACTACTTCAGATGATGGGAGGGGTTGCGGCAGGGATTGTTGCCTTTGTTCTCATCGGTCTCTTGATCTATTGGGTCTTCATTTGTATCGGTTTTTATCGTAGTCTCCGAGATGCGCGCTACCGCCTCTGGTTACTGATCCTTACGGCGATTAATTTTGCTTTTTCAGCGATGGCTTTTTTAAGTTCGGATGAAGTCCACGGTTTTGAGGGACTGGCGATGATCGCCAATGCGCTGATGTTAGCGGCTTGTATTTTTCACCGTCGAGATTATTTTGCTTATATGCGGCGGATGACTACTGGGCCAAATGTGCATGATTTCACTTCGGCCTCAGCAACGGATGCGAATTCAGCGACTGGAAATTCTGGAAGTGCTGAGTCGTCGGCTGGACAGTCAAATTCGGCTCCAACGGCACAGTCTTAGGCAGATCAGCGGAGCTGATGATCTAAAAAACGATTTTATAGGGCTGCTTTTATTTTAAAGGAAGAGGGGCTAAACTTAGGACAGTTTAAAGTAGTTGATTTCAATAGACTTTGGGAGGGCGAATCGAATGGCAATTGTGTTGAATTTGTTCCTAGCGCTTATGGTATTTATGTATGGATTCGGTGGGTCGTCCGTTACTGAGCCGCCGCCAACAACGTCTGATCCGCTTACGCAAACGACAACGGCTGAGACGAGTCCATCTCAAACGCCTCCAGGAAGTAAGGAAGTGGTAGAGACTGAGCCGAAAGCAGAGGCGGATAAAATTAGTCCAGAGTTTCGTGCAGCAGCCCATCGAGCATCGATCTACGAAGCGAAGTTTTTCCTCTCTAAGCAGGCGCTTTACGATAAGCTAACGTCAGAGTACGAAGGTAATTTTTCGCATGAGGCGGCCGATTACGCGGTCGATTTGTTGGATGTTAACTATAGCGAGATGGCTTTGCAGAGTGCGAGGCTATTTTGTGATGAGATGAACCTGTCGAGAGAGAAGCTCCGCGAGCAGCTGAGCTCTCCCTATGGGGGAAAGTTTCTCAGTGAAGAGGTCGACTATGCTCTTGAACAGCTCGATGTCGATTTTCGCGAACTTGCACTCCGAGCGGCACAAGCCTATGTCAATGAGCGTCACCCGTCTAAGGATGCACTCTACGATTGGCTGATATCTGAGCGAGGTGCTGCATTTACTTCTGAGGAAGCCCAGTACGCTCTCGAGCATTTGAACTAAGCTCGGGGCGGATACGTTCTCAGCCTCCGATGTGGCACGCTA
>JAUNVS010000014.1:0-16282 GCA_030537565.1 Eubacteriales bacterium
TGACAAGAAGAAATCGGACGACAAAAAGTCAGAAGCCACTGAGGCGACGACTGTGAAGTCGGACGAAAGTAAGAGCGAAGAGAAGACGACGAAGACTGAAGCGAGCGAGGCGAAGTCGAGCGAAGCCACGACGAGTGTCGAAGCGACGGCGAACGCTCAGCCAACTCAGACCTATGACGAGGCCTTGAAGCAAGCTCAGGAGGCCGAGGCGAAGTCTCGCAGTGAGAAGATCGCTGAGAAGATGCTGACGGCGGTTGAGGCTGGTCAGGATCTCCAGAAGTTGGTTCAGGAGAATAAAGACTTTGTCGTGAACAGCGAATTTAGCCCCCAGGGCGAGAATCCTGTTTCGGTTACGAATAAAAAGGCTCAGATCCAAGTGAGTGATCTCTCCACCTGGCTCTATGATGCGAAGCGCAAGCAGGGAGATACGACCCTGATTAAGACGGATCGTGGACACTTCTATGTTGCCGTCTACGCTAAGCGCGGACCAGATAAGCGACTGAGTGCCGATATCCAAGCCCGTATTCTCACGAAAGAAACGCTTAATGCACTTTCGGATGATGAGCACCAGAAGATGGTCGATGAGCTGCTCAAGCGCTTCCCGGCTGAAGTGAAGAGTGTGGAGGATCTAAAGGCCTTTAAGCTCGGTGATCTTGAAATCGATGCGGCCCTTGATTTGCCAGGGTTTACGGCAGGTCACGGTCTCAACGATGTCAGCATGAAGCAGATTTTGAGTACGACGGTTAAGGAGAATACTCCTCTCGTGATCGAGGAAAACGGCAACTATTATCTGATTTTTGTTACGGCGCGTGGTCCCCTCGAATCCTATCGCTCGGATATCCAGAAGCAGCTTCGTGAAGAGGCCTATGCGGATGAACTTAAGGCGATGAAGGAATCGACGGAGAATGCGGTTGAGCTAAAGGGTTTGGCGAAGCACTTCTTCTATGATTCCGCTGAGGCTCTCAAGCCAGCAGCTTAATTCTCTGGCTTGATGCTGACTTGCTGAACCTGGCGGCGTCCAGCGTGATGCCAGAGTATCAATAGACAATCTGATGGGCGGTCTTTCTGAGGAAGGTCCGCTCATTTCTTTTGTGAAAATCTGCTTTGGATACTTTGGGCTGGCTTGTGGAAATGTCGAAGGGATCACAGCTTTGTAGATTTTTCTGAGATTTTTTTAGTTAGGTACTGCGAATTGGACGACTTTCCTGTACACTCCCCCGAGGGTTGTGAGAGCTTGAGGGAAGTGATGCGGCGAGGTCTTTGATCCGATGAGGAGAAATAATTATTATTCTACCTCTGCTCTGGATTTGATAATTTCCCCCGTTATCACGGGCTTTCTAGAGGAATTTTGGGGGTTTGGAATAAGAAAAAAATCTTGCTGAGTTTTTTGAGGTTTTTTTGCGTTGCAAGTCAACGCTTCCTTGTTATTATGTATAAGAGAAAAGATTTTTCCCTTGCTTATTTTGTTGAAATGATTTAGGGGAACATCTTTTAAGGATAATTTCATTTCAAATAGTACATGCCTATCGCTGATGCCTGATTATTTGAAATGAATGCAGAATGAGGTAGAGCATGAGCGATATTATGAGAGCAATACCCTTTGAGGAGCTGATGAATCAGTTGCTCGAAGAGTACCGAGCGCATGGGACTGTCTTCGCAGTGAAGACGATTTTTAAGACGCCCGAGACCCATCCGAGTCTCGATATCTACGGTGGACATCTGGAGTATCCTCTCGGTGTTGCTGCTGGTCCACATACGCAGTTGGCTCAGAATTTGGCAGCGATCTATGCAGCGGGTGGTCGTTTTCTCGAGTTGAAGACGATTCAGATTCTCTATGGAGAGGATCTCGGAATTCCCCGCCCCTGTATTCGTGCTGATGATGAGGCCTATAACGTAGAGTGGTCGAGTGAGTACCATCCGGACGATGCGGCGAAGGAATATATTAAGGGGTATTTCCTCTGTAAGATTCTCGCAAAAGAGTTTGGCCTCGGTGATCCCGATGGTTTCATGTTTAACATGAGCTGCGGTTATAACTATGAGGGCCTGATTAGTCCATCCGTTGACAAACATATTTCGGATATGAGCGATGCGTCGAATCATCCGATGTTCCACGAATGCATGCAGTTGATGCGGGAGGCGGTGGCTGCTGGTCGTTTCGAGAATATCGATCTCGACTTTGTTGATTCGATTTCACCGCATATTTGTAAGTCGTTAAACCTGTCGACGATGCACGGATGTCCCCCAGACGAAATTGAGAAGATGGCGCGTCACTTGATTGAGGTGAAAAAAGTCAATCTCAATATTAAGTGCAATCCAACCCTCCTCGGTTACGACTATGTTCGTGAGCTCCTCGATGCGATGGGCTTTGATTACGTTAAGTTTTTACATGAGTCGTTTGATCACGATCTTCAGCAGGCCCAGGCCTTTCCGATGCTCCATCGTTTGATCGAGCTTGCGGAGCAAAATGGGGTTTGTTTCGGGGTCAAGCTGACGAATACTTTCCAGACTGAGATCAAGAATCAGGAGCTTCCTGGTCAGGCGATGTATATGTCTGGTAAGGCTCTGTATCCTCTCAGCCTCTCGGTGGCCGCCCTCCTCGCTCGCGAGTTTGGTGGCAAGTTGCCGATGACCTTTAGTGGCGGTGCTGATCTAAATAACATCGCCGACCTCCAAGCGGCCAACATTACGCCGATTACGGTATGTACGATTTTGCTTCGTCCCCGTGGTCTGAACGTTCTCGCCAAGCTTGCGGATAAAGTCTGTGCCTCCCCGCTGCCCGCATCAGAGATGCAGACGGCTGGTGAAAGTGGCATCGAGACGCTTTATACCAATCCCGATAAGCTCGAGGAGATGCGTGACGGTCTGCGCACGAATAAGAAGTACATTAAGACGACGGGTGCCCGTAAGAAATATGATCTTCATAAGTCCTACGAGGGCGATCGCGTTAGCGATTACCACTGCCGTGTGCTCTGTCAGAACTGTATTGACGTCTGTCCGAACCGCGCAAATGATCTCCTCGATATCGCAGGGGATGCAAAGGTGATTGTCCACATTGATCGCAACTGCAATGAGTGTGGTAACTGCCAGTTCCACTGTGTGGAGCCCTGTCTCCCGTATCGTGACCGTTTGACTCTCTTCCACTCGTTGGAAGACTTTAGGAACAGTGAAAATAAAGGCCTGCTCTTTATCGACGATCAACGTTTCGCCTATCGCTTCGAAGAGCAAAATGAAGAATGCGCCTATGAGAGCTTGCCCGATGTGATGAAAGGAATGGTCGACGCCATTCGCGCCGACCGGGCGTACTTAGTATGAAAACACTTCTCAAGAACGGGACTGTCGTATTAGAAGATGGCGCCAAGCGCCAGGATCTACTGATTGAAGACGGAAAAATTGCTGAGATCGCTGAGGCGATTTCAGTGGAAGCGGACGAGGTCGTCGATGTTGAGGGATGCTATGTCTTCCCTGGCTTCATCGACCCCCACGTGCACATGCAGATGACGAATGCCTTGACGACGACGGCGGATAGCTACGAAACGGGGACCAAAGCAGCGATTCATGGCGGCACGACGACGATCATTAATTTCGCGACCGCAGAGCCTGGCATGTCCCTTCACGATGTCCTCGCTCGTGAGAAGTCAAAGGCGGACGACGTCAGCTCCTGCCACTACCTCTTCCACTGTGAGATGGTTGACGTCAATGAAAATACGCTTCGTGAATTAAAGGAAATTTCAGAGGCGGGCTGCCGTTCGGTGAAGATTTACCTCGCCTACACCTTCCGGATTGGCGACCACGATATGTATCGCTGTATTGCGGCCTGTCGGGATGCGAATCTCCTCCTCGAAGCCCACTGTGAAAACGGCGCCATGCTCGACGGCGTTCTCGAGGATCTTATCGCTCGCGGTGAGACGGCGATTGCGTATAAAGCAAAGGCGCATCCACCCGAGGCTGAGGCGGATTCCGTCGCGACCATGGGTCGCATGGCGGGTCTCCTCGGAGCACATGTTCACGTGGTTCACCTCTCGAGCCGCTTAGGTCTCGAAGAGCTACGCCACCTCCGTGCCGAGGGGGTTGAGATTACAGCGGAGACCTGCCCTCAATACCTCTACCTCGACGAGTCCGTTTATGCCAACGAAGATCATCTGATGGCAGCGAAGTATGTCTGTGCACCGCCACCCCGTACGGCTCGTGACCAGGCTGCAATCCTCGAGGGTCTCGTCAATGGTGAGATTCAGACGGCGGCGACTGACCACTGTGCCTATTGTGTTGATGGTCAGAAGTCGATGAGCACGGAAGATTTCCGTCGTACGCCAGGGGGGATCCCAGGTGTCGAGGAGCGAGCTCAGTTGTTCTATACGAAGCTCTTGGCGCCAGGTCTGATTACGCCAGAGGCCTTTGCTGACCTGATGGCGACGAATAGTGCTAAGCTCTATCAGCTCTATCCCCAAAAGGGTGTCCTGCGCGTCGGCTCCGATGCCGATATCACCGTTTATGACCCAGCAGTTCGTGAGCGACTGACGGCCGATCACCTGCACTCAGCTGCGAAGAACACGGTTTATGAGGGCGTCGAAGTCGAGGGTAAGACCCGTCACGTCTTCCTCGATGGCCAGTGGGTCTTAAAAGACGGCGAACTTCAGATTGAGAAACAGGGTCGCTTCTTAGCGACGCCCCGTAGTCCCGAGCAAAATCAGCATTGGGATTTAATTAAGCGTTAGGCGGAATTCATTCCGACTTAGGTATAAACACCCCGGGTGGTTCTTCTGTCCGGGGCGTTTAGATAAAAGAGAACATTTGCAAAAGGAGAGCGAAGTTTTGGACGCGAATCAGAATCTTAGTCAGTTGGAGTTACAGCGGCGCGCACCCGTTGCTGTTGGAAAGGGTGCCACGCTGGCAATCCAGCATGTGGTAGCGATGGTCGTCGGTTGTATCACGGTTCCGATCATTGCAGCGGCTTCGGCCAATTTGGATAATACCTCGCGCGTGACGATGATCCAAGCCTCGCTTCTGAGTGCTGGTATCGCCGTTCTCATTCAAGCCCTCTGTGGCAAGCTCCTCATCGGATCGGGTCTGCCTTTGATGGTTGGTTCCGGTTTCGCTTTCATCGGCGTTTTGACCTCAGTGGCTCATAACTTCGGTGTGGCAGCGATGTTTGGTGCTCAGCTTTGTGCCGCGATTGCGGGCATTTGCTTCGGCTTCCTCTATAAGTACATCCGAGTTCTTTTTACTCCCTTGATTAAAGCGATTGTGGTCATGACAATCGGTATCAGTTTATCGAGTACTGCGGTGGACTATATTGCAGGAAGTGTTAACGGTCGTTTCTATGGGACACCCAAATCCTGGGCGATCGGTATGTTTACCCTCATTGTCACCGTTCTCTTCACCCACTTTGGCAAAGGCTTCATCAAGCTAGCCTCGACCCTCCTCGGTTTGTTGACGGGTTATGCGGTCGGCCTCATTTTCCAGCTCGTCCACTTCGATGCCCTCGAAGCTCAGCCGATGTTCCGTGTTCCTCAGCTCCTTCCCTTTGGTATGGAGTTTAAAGTCGCTGCAATTGCTCCTTTCATCGTCCTCGCAGTCATCTCTGCGGTTCAGGATATGGGACAAATTGAGGCGACGACCCACGGTCTCTTTCAACGGTCAGCAAAGGATCCCGAAGTCCGCGGCGGAATTATCGCTGATAACATCGGTACATTAATCGGTTCACTCTTCGGTGGTGTTCCAAATGCGATCGCAGGGCAGAACGTTGGTATTGCTGTGACGACAGGGGTTGGCGCCAGTGTCGTTTTCGTCATTGCTGGGGTGATCCTCATCGTCATCGGCTTCTTCCCGATTGTTTCGGCGGCCTTCTTGACGATTCCCTTTTCCGTTTTAGGTGGTGCGACGATTGCCGTCTTTGGTTCGATTGCGACCACGGGAATGAAGATGCTGGCGGATGCCGGGATGACGCGTCGTAATCTCGCGATTGCGGGCCTCTCGCTTTCGATGGCGATCGGTATTACTTATCATCAGGATGCCTTTAGTCGCTTCCCAGTCTGGGTGCAGTCCGTTTTCGGTAACGCAATTGTCGTTGCGACCCTGGCTTCGATTATCCTTAACTTGATTTTGCCGAGGGAAGTCGAACAAAAGTAAGAGCGATTTGGAGTCAGCAGTCGTGGCTGCCAGAGTCGGCGTCAGCGGCTGCTGAGCTCTGAATTTTAGGTCGGAGTCTGCGGGCAAGTTGATGCGGGTTTTCTTTTGAAATAAGTCGCATCTTGCTGCGCCTTCTCCTATCATATAGGTATATTGTCGAGGATCGTGTCCTATTGTTTGCCACATCGTTTACGTTTTTACGAAAATGTATCGCTAAATGCAGAGACAATAGTGATCCTCCAATATCGATGTTTTTTTGATTTGAATAAAGGAGGACAGTATGTCGACAGCGAGTCCCGAAATTTATGAATTGACGGTCAACGGTCGTAGCGTCAGCTGTGCCGGTGATAAGTCTCTTTTGCGTTTTTTGCGCGATGATTTGAAATTGATGGCGGTAAAAGATGGTTGCTCTCAGGGCGGCTGTGGTACCTGTACGATCATTATTGACGGTGTTGCGAAAAAGGCCTGCATGCTTAAGACGAAGCGCCTGCAGGGGGCGACGATCATCACCCCTGAGGGTTTAAGCCTCGAGGAGCAGGAAGCCTTTGTTTACGCATTTGGAATGAAGGGTTCGGTCCAGTGTGGTTTCTGTATCCCTGGCATGGTGATGAGTGCAAAGGCCCTCATCGATCAGAATCCAAATCCGACTGAAGAGGATGTTAAAGCGGCGATTAAAACCAATATCTGCCGTTGCACAGGTTATAAGAAAATTATCGAAGGTATTTTGATGGTTGCTGCGATTCTCCGTGGCGAGATCGAGATGCATCCAGAAGATGAGTACGCATCCGTCGGTGCTCGCATGCGCCGTCGTGATGTGCGTGAAAAAGTTCTCGGCTTCGGTCAGTATGTCGATGACATCGAGATGGAGGGCATGGTCCACGGTTCCTGCATCCGTTCGCCCTATCCGCGTGCCCTCGTCAAGCGCATCGACGCATCGAAGGCGCTTGAGATGCCTGGGGTCCTCGCCGTCCTCACGGCCGAGGATGTCCCCCATAATAAAGTGGGTCACATTCAGCAGGACTGGGATGTCTTCATCGCTGAGGGAGACATCACCCGTACCGCTGCGGACGCGGTTTGCATGGTCGTCGCTGAGACCGAGGAGATTCTCGCTGCGGCAAAAGCCGCCGTCGAAGTCGACTTCGAAGAGCTCGAATGCGTCACCTCCATTGAAGAGGCAAAAGCGGAGGGCGCTCCTCAGGTCCATGCCCATGCGCCAGGAAACCTCTGTCAGAAGCGTCACGTCCAGCGTGGTGATGCAAAAAAAGCCCTCGAGAATTCGAAATACGTCGTTTCGCACCACTTCTCCACGCCATTTACCGAACACGCCTTCCTCGAGCCCGAGTGTGCGATCGCATTCCCCTATCGTGAACACGATGTAAAAGTCCTAACCACAGACCAGGGCGTCTACGATACGCGAAAAGAAATTTCGATCATGCTCGGTTGGGATCCCGACCGCATTGTCGTCGAAAACAAACTCGTTGGCGGTGGTTTCGGTGGTAAAGAAGACGTCTCGGTCCAGCACATCGCTGTCCTCGCTGCCCTAAAAGTGCAGCGTCCGGTTAAGGTGAAATTCACCCGCGATGAGTCCCTCGCTTTTCATCCGAAGCGCCACCCGATGGAAGCAGACTTCACGGTGGGTTGTGATGAAAATGGTATCATCACGGGTCTCGACTGCGAGATCAACTTCGATACTGGTGGCTACGCTTCTCTCTGCGGACCAGTTCTCGAGCGCGCCTGTACGCATGCTCCAGGTCCCTACATGTTTGAGAATACGGATATTCGTGGTTTCGGCTACTACACGAATAATCCTCCGGCAGGTGCCTTCCGTGGCTTCGGCGTATGCCAGTCCAACTTCGCGATGGAGATGTGCTTAACTCTCCTCGCAGAAAAGGTCGGTATCTCCGCATGGGAGATCCGCTATCGTAATGCCATTCGTCCAGGTAAGGTTCTGCCTAACGGTCAGATTGCTGATCGCTCGACGGCACTCATTGAGACGCTGGAAGCGGTTAAGGATAAGTTCTATGAGAACGAAGGTCGCTGCGGTATTGCCTGTGCAATGAAAAATGCGGGCGTCGGTGTCGGTCTCCCGGATAAAGGTCGCTGCCGTGCTTTGGTTAAAGATGGAAAGATCGAAATCTATACGGCGGCCTCGGATATTGGCCAGGGTTGCTTTACCGTATTTATCCAGGTCGCTTGTGAGACTCTGAACCTTCCATATAGCCGTGTCGTCGATACAGGTTCGAACTCAGAGCTTGCACCAGACTCTGGCACGACGTCTGGTTCGCGTCAGACCCTCCTCAGTGGTGAGGCGGTCCGTATGGTCTGCGAGCAGGTGGCTGATGCGATGCGTGCAAAAGGTTTTGAACCCGGTGTCGAGGGCTTAGAGGCCCTCGAAGGGGAGGAGTTCTTCGCTGAATACTTCGAACCCACAGATCCGATTGTCTCTGATAAGCCTAATCCGAAGAGCCATATTGCCTACGCTTTTGCGACCCACCTCGCCGTCCTCGACGAAGAGGGAAAGGTCAGCGATATTTATGCGGCCCACGATTCCGGTACCGTAGTGAACCCGATCTCCATCCAGGGCCAGATCGAAGGCGGTGTTCTAATGAGCATGGGCTATGCGCTCACGGAAGACCTAAAACTGAACCGTGGTATTGTTAAAGCGAAATTCGGTAGCCTCGGCCTCTTGAAATCGACCGATATTCCAAATATCGAAGCGATCTATGTCGAGCGAAATGAGAAGATTGAAGCAGCGTACGGTGCGAAGGGAATTGGTGAAATCACGAGTATCCCGACTGCACCAGCGATTGCGGGGGCCTATTACGCTCTCGACCATGATCTTCGCTGTGCACTCCCGCTGCGGGATACGGCCTATTCGAAACCGAAGAAAAAATTTAATTAAGTATTCGGGATCAGTAAGCTTAGGCGGCTGATCCATAGAATGAAGACAGCACAATCCCTTTTTCTCGTTCGTTTCCAAGCGCGAGGAAGAGGGATTTTTTTCGGTGAAAAGTAAATGCACGATCGGCTACAATGGTGCTATCTGATATCGAAGGGATGCCATGATTTTGATCATTTCTGTTTGCAGAAGCCTCTATTATTTTTCTGAGATGAGACCGCGCTCGGCCCTCGAGTGGATCATCTACCTCCTCCTGCTCCAGAGTTTTGTATCCGTGCTCATCTATTTCTATGCCAAGATTCGCCGAGGATCGGGTTCTGAGATGCGCAATCGGGCGCAGGAGCCACAGGATGGGGAGGGCGCCGCTGATGAGCTTCGAGATGGTGGTTTTCGAGGGCGAAGCGAGCAGTCCTCTACGACTCCTGATGATCCAGCGAATGAAGTGGATCGACCGAAGTCCGAGTAGCTGAGCGAGATCCGCTGGCCGGATAATCGTCATCGTTTAATACTTATTTAGAGACTAGAGTTGCTGGTCGCCTAGGGCGGATTTCGTCTCGCTCGACATCTAGGTTGCGCCCGTGATCTGGCCTCTCTGCCCTGCCGAACGGTTTGGATAGACTCCATTTGGATGCCTCACAGTGATAGATTTTGAGTGTCCAAGAGCACAATTTTTCGATATTGATAAAAGTTGCACGAAACTCACTCGGATTTGGCTTGCGCCCCTGTTTTATTCTCGTTACAATCAAAAGGTATTAAATTGTGTGCGAAATAGAGCTTGATCTTTGTGCATTTTCAACGGCTAGGGTGACGAAAACATCCGCACCGGGCGCACAAGCTTCGATCATTATCTCCGATTTGGTCCACGATTTGGCTGGCTAGTGGGTTGGGTTTGTAGTCAATGAGAAACGATTACATAAAACGGATTCAACCTACTCTTACGAACACCCTTAGATAGGGAAAAGGAGGTCCGTTATGGCTAACTCGCCCCACACGGAATTGTTTAAATTTGAAGGCCGACCCGCATTGGGTCAAGCGATCCCGCTGGCACTCCAGCACGTGGTCGCGATGATCGCTGGCTGTATCACCCCAGCACTTATCGTTTCAGGCTCTGCAGGCCTCGCAGATAAGGATAAGGTCATTCTCGTTCAGATGTCCCTCGTTATGGCAGGTATCGCGACCCTAATCCAGCTCTTTCCCCTCTTCGGGCGAGTTGGAGCACGTCTACCCGTTATTATTGGTGTCAGTTTCGCCTACGTCCCGACGATGGCAGCGATCGCGAAGCAGTATGCGGCCTACGAACAATTCGGCCCTACAGGCGCAGTTGGCGTCATACTTGGAGCCCAGCTCATCGGCGGTATTGTCGCCGTCGTATTCGGCCTCTTCGTTAAGAAGCTCGTCCCTCTCTTCCCACCGCTGGTTACTGGTACCGTTGTTTTCGTCATCGGTCTTTCGCTCTATCCAATTGCCATCCGCTACATGGGTGGTGCCGGCTCAGTAAAAGCCCCCGGTTGGGGTAATGGAAAAGCCTGGGCTGTCGCGCTGATCACCTTTGCTGTTGCGATCATCCTCAATAACTTTACGAAGGGTATCTTTAAGATGGCCTCCGTTCTCTTCGCAATGATCTTCGGTTACCTCGTCTCGATTCCCTTTGGCCTCATCAATCTTGAGTCGGTCAATAATGCGAGCTGGTTTGCGATTGCGAAGCCACTTCACTTCGGACTGCATTTCGAAGTCTCGGCGATTATTTCCTTTATCATTCTATTTATTGTTAACTCGATTCAGGCGATTGGTGACTTCACGGCGACGACGATCGGCGGTATGGACCGTGTTCCGACGGATAAGGAACTTCAGGGCGGTATCGTTGGTTATGGTATTACGAACATCTTAGGTTCGGTGACGGGCTGTCTGCCATTCTCGACCTTCTCTCAGAACGTCGGTATCGTTTCGACGAACCGCGTCATCAGCCGCATGGTCTTCGCCATCGCTGCGGTGGTCATTTCGGTGGCTGGTTTGATTCCGAAGTTCTCGAGCATCCTGACGACGATTCCCTATCCCGTCATTGGTGGTGCGACGATCTCCGTCTTTGCGATGATCACGATGGGCGGTGTCCGTCTGATCGCCAAGCAGCCACTTACGCCTCGTAATACGACGGTTGTTGGTCTTTCGGTTGCCTTTGGTATGGGCTTTACCACGGTCTGTGGTGAGGCGAACGCAGCGGGTAATCTCTGGCTTCCTTCGTGGCTCTATACGGCCATCGGTACATCGCCAGTTGTTCTCGCAACGATCTTAGCGGTTGTCCTCAACCTGATTATTAAAGCAAAGCCCTCTGACCTCGCAGAATAATCCGCATAACGATTACAGGCCTCCCTTCGGGGAGGCCTTTTTGCGTGAAAATCTTGTAGAATGAAGGACAGTAAGTCGCTGCACTTTGCTTGAGGAGGCTGTCTATGTCGGGGATTAGTTCATCGTCTGGACTTGCGAGGATTCATGCGATTGTAATGGCTGCAGGGCTATCGCGTCGGGCTGGCTTCCAGAAGCTCCTCGCTGAGGTCGACGGGCAGGCTATGTATTTGTATATTCTCGATCGTCTCGAGGCGCTCGGTTTTAAGTCGCGTGTAGTGGTTAGCAATCTTGTACCACTCTGTGAGGCGGCACGCAGCCGTGGCTTCCAGGTGCTGGCAAATCCGGATGCGGAGCGTGGGAAATCGACGACGATCCGACGGGGATTGGAGGCGATTGCAGAGCACTTGGATCCTGGCGATGGCATCGCGTTTTTCGTCTGTGACCAGCCCTATATGTCTGAGGAGACGATTTTGCGGATGGCTGAAACCTTTGATCTGCATCCGGAGGCGATTGTTTATCCAGTCTACGGGGTGGAGGCACGGCGTGGAAATCCGATGGTCTTTCCTGCACGACTTTTTGATGAGTTAATGGCGCTTGAGGGCGATGAGGGCGGGATTGTTTTGATTCCGAAGCACTCGCATCTTGAGTTTGAAGTGGCGGATTTGCGTGAGGCTCGTGATTTTGATCTGGCGAGCGATTTTGACTGAGGTGTTTATATGAATGTTTGGCATGATATTGATCCAGCGGCGATTACGGCAGAGCGATTTACTGCGGTGATTGAGATTCCAGGTGGGAGTAAGAAGAAGTATGAGCTTGATAAGAAGACGGGGCTCTTACGACTTGATCGAATCCTCCATACCTCAACGCATTACCCGACGAATTATGGTTTCATCCCGAGGACCTTCGCCGATGACCACGATCCTCTCGATGTGCTCGTGATTTCACAGTTGGCGCTTGATCCACTGGTGATGGTGGACTGCTATCCGATCGGCGTAATCCGTATGGTCGATGGTGAGGAGATCGACGATAAGATTATCGCTGTCCCATGTAAGGATCCAAATTTTAACTATTTGCGAGATTTGAGTGAGTTGCCACCGCATATGATGCAGGAGTACGGGCATTTCTTCGAAGTCTATAAGAGCCTCGAGCATAAGACGATGACGACGAGTGAGTCGCTCGGGCGTGAGTCGGCGATTGAGATTATCCAACATTGCATCGATCAGTACCTCGTTCATTTTTGTGGAAAAGTCTCCACCGATGAGGTGGCGAAGAATACGGCAGCGGCTCAGGAGATGATCGCGAAGAGTAATTCAGAGGCGTGATGATGGGCGAGGACCATAAGGATCGCGAGCGTCAGCAAGAGCTGCGAGAGGCGGAGCGCCTAAAAGCGGAACGGCAGGAGGCGGATGAAAAGGAGGCTCTGCGCCTGCAGCTTGAGGCGGAGCGCGCCTTTTTAGAGAGTCTGCCAGGGGTTGAGGTCGTTGAGTTTGAAATGCGGCCAGAGGAGGTCCCAGAGGAAGATCTTCGCCCTGATGAGGCCGCTGAAGCCGATGAGACTGATGAGCTCGTCGATCTCGATCGTCTCGATGCCTTCGATCCCAGCGAGGATGAGGCGGATGATCGCTTCGAGGCGGAGGCCAGTCCTCCGGGCTCGCTCCAGGCCTATGTCGAAGAAAAGCTGCGCCAAGATGGTGATCTCGATTTTCCAGAAGAGGATTCAGTTGCGGATTTTGACTTCGATCGGGATGAGCTGTCCGAGTCTAGGTCAGGAGAACGAGGGCTTGAGACGCTTGAGGCGGAACGCCTCAAATTGGAGGCTGAGGCGCTCTTGCAGCCGGAAACGCCCGAATCCACCGCGAGTATGGATGACTCGGATGCGAGCGATGAACATGCAAGCTCGCACGACTCCGAGGCACTTCGTGTCGAAAATTCGGTAGATGATGCTGAGGCGATAGACGTCGCTGAGGAGGATGAGGAGCCACAGATTTCTGAGATGACCGCCGAGATGGAGGAGATCCACGATCTTCGGCAGCGGCGTGAACGTCAGCAGGGTCTGGACGAAGAAGAGCTTGAAGAGCTGAAATCCTCCGATGAAACGGATTCAGAGTCCGTAGCAGCTGGCCGTCCAAAAGCACTTGACGCATTGGCTGAGGCAGTCGATCTTAAAGACTCGTTCGCGGAGCCAGGTCCTCCAGCGGAGGCGGTCATCTTCCCAGCATTTACTGAGGAGGAGCAACGTCGCCCGTGGATTCGCCAGTACGATCCAGGGGTAAAAAGCAGTTACCCAGAGCGACTCGGAAGCGTCTATGAGCTGATGTCTGTGGCGTTGGAGCGCAACCCTAGCGAGCTTGCCCTGATCGACCAAGAAGCCCGCTTGACGAACTCGGAATTGTTAGAGGAAATATTAAAAGCCTCTCGGGCGTTTGCTGTGCTGGGGGTGAAGCCTGGGACGGTAGTGAGTATCGCGTTGCCGAATTCCATCGCCTTTGTGGTGTGCTTCTATGCCCTCGCACGCTTGGGCGCGATTGCCAATTTGATTCCACCGACGGCATCTCGTCACCGCCTCGAACAGGCGATGCTCGAAACGAAGTCGCAGATTTTGCTCTGCTCGGACCAGGCCTATCCCCGTTTCATCGCGAGTCTGAGAAAAATTCCGAGTCGTTACGTCATCATCTGTAGCGCGGATGATTATCGCCCGATGCGCATTAAAAAAGCCTGGCGAGAGTTCCGAGAGTTGACCGCGCGGATCTTTAGACCCCGCGTCCGCGATAAGATCGCTCAGCGCTTTCACCATGAGGTCGGCGGACTCGAACTGCCTGAACAGGTCGTCGCTTCAACGCGGCGCCTCGTATCCAAGGGGCTTCTCTACCCGAGCAGCTCCGTAAGGCTTCCCGAGGCTCCTGAGCTTCCGGAAGTCCCAGAAATCCCTGAGGTCCCAGAAGTTCCTGAAGCTCCAGGAATGCCTGAAGCTCCCATGAGCCCTGAGGATCTCGAGCGCGCTCAGAACTTATCACAGGCGCCAGATGCTGAAACTCAAGATCCGAGCGAGGGCCGTGAAGCTAGTCCGATTCAGGAGCTGCGGCTCGCTGAACGCCCGGATTCTCCAGAACGGAAGTCGAAAAAAGGCAGTTCAATCCACTACCCATTTAAGCGTCGTCCCGCCTTTGCTGACCGCCCGCTCCAGAATGAATATTACGAGGCGGATATCGTGGCATTAAATTGTCTGCGCTGGACTCGCTTCATGGAGGCTCTCGATGCAGGCCATGCCCTCGATGCCGACCCCCGCAGTCCACGCCAGAAGTCTGAGGCGCCCATGGTCTATATCCAGACTGGAGCCAGCAGTAGCTCCCGTCCACGCTGGGTCATCCTAAGCCATGGAAATTTAAATGCCTACATCGCTCAGACACCAGCCCTCGTCGGAGAGCGTAGCCTCCGTCAACTCGGAGTCGTCGCCACCCTGCCCTTTTATCATATCTACGGCCTCAGCCTCGAGCTGCACGCAGCCCTCTGTAATCAGATGCGCATCTACATCCTGCGTCAATTTTCGGAGCAGGCCCTCGCAAAAGTCCTCAGCGCCCATAAGGCGGAATTCCTCTTCGGCGTCCCCACCCTATACGAGGCTATCCTCTCATCCAATTCGTTCAAAGACATCGACCTGAGTTTCCTCCGGGCGGCTTTTTGTGGTGGAGATCATCTCTCTGCAGAGTTGAAAAAATCCACGGATCTCTTCTTCCGCTCACATCATGCCTACATCGAATTGCGCGAAGGCTACGGGATGACCGAGATGGCAGGGATGGTCAGTGTCAGTCCGAATATTGCAGGGCGTGCCGACAGTGTCGGACTACCGATCGCGGATATTGATGTTGAGATTTGTGATCCGATGAGCTCAGAGCTCCTCGAGCGTGGAGCCGTCGGTGAGATTCAGATTACAGGTCCTGGACTCGCGAAGGGTTACCTCAATGATCCTGAGGCGACGAAGAAAGTCTTCATCGAGCGAGATGGCAAGCGCTGGTTTCAGAGTGGAGACCTCGGTTTCTTCGATGCGGAGGGCTACCTCTACTATGTGGGTCGCAAGAAACGTGTGATTAAGGTTTCGGGGACGTCGGTGTATCCAGCCCAGATTGAAGCCTGTATCCGTGCCGTCGACGGTGTTGAAGAAGTCGTCTGTATCGCGAAACCCGATCGCTATCGGATGTCCGTTGTGCGAGCTCTCGTCGAACCGGAGGCAAACCTGATTAATAGCGAGGGCGCTGCCCAGCGCCTACGTCAGAAAATCTTGGAACGCTGCGGTGAGCGCCTGCTTCGGATTGAACTGCCCGTCGATGTCATCTTCGTCGAAAGCTTCCCACGCAATGCACTGGGAAAAATCGATCTCGCCAGTTTGGAGCGCGAGGCCAGTCAACTCTAGTTCTATACATTACATATATTAGTAAAAATCACTAAGGATCTTAGTCGAAAGGCCTCCCCAAAGCCTCTTGATAGCGTTTTAACGATGAGAGGTGGCAGGAAAGACGGGCCAAGGGGTATGACAAACAGCAATTAAACGGACAGAATGCTAGTTACTGCCCTGTAAACAGGGGTTTGTGAACGAAGTGTGAAGAAATTTTGAAAATAGGCTTGACGGATCGTTCACAGTTTATTAACCTGTTAACACGTTCACAGGGAGTTGTGAGCCAATGCTGGACCGATGTGGTTCAAGTAATTGAGAAAAGGTGGAAATTATGAAAAAGAATCTTCTTTCTTGTTTAGTTGCAGCCTCACTGGTATTCGGTGTTGGACTTGGAACTGTTAAAAATGTGATGGCTGATGAACCAAGTCCTGGTCCGGGTGAGGAACCAGGTAATGGTGAGGTCGTAGCTACGACGACAGAGGCCCCTACTGAGGCCCCTACGACGACGACTGAGGCTCCTACTA
>JAUNVS010000014.1:16292-21854 GCA_030537565.1 Eubacteriales bacterium
GAGGCCACGACGACGACCACGACGGTTGCTGCAGAAGTTGCTGCAGTTGCCGAGCGCACGGCCGCTAAGGATAGTGCTCAATCCGTTTGGGAAGCTGCTGAAGCAAAACGTTGTGATTTCACGCTTAAGGCCTCTGACAAGCAGCGCGCTCTCTTCGGTAAGAAGATGGCCGAGTTGAAGAAGCTCATTGACGCTTTTGATGTGACTAAGATCGACGATGCCGCTGGTCTTGAAGCTCTTGTCACCACGATGAATACCCTCATCGGTTACACGAACCTCTATGGTACTGACTTCATGCCAACTGAGGACGTCGTTGGTACGCCTGACAGTGCCACTGAGTTCAACAACCTGCTCCACAAGCTTCAGGAAAAGCTTGCCGCAGCGAATGAATTGCTCGCTGCCACCGAGATCACTGACATGAAGGATAAGACCTTCCTTAAGTACTTTGGTTGCTATACGGCTGAGCAAATTAAGAAGGGCGTTCACCTTCAGAATCTGAAGGGTCTCCGTGAGGCGATCAATGAAGCCACTCCTTATGTTACCTGCGAGACTGAAGTCTTAGCACCTAAGATCAAGTATGAAATCGCTGCTCTTCAGGCATATCTCGATGTCGCTGGCAAGTGCAAGCCCGTTCAGCCTGCAGATCCTGGCAAGTTCGTGCCTGGCAAGCCTGGTAAGGCTGCCCCAGCTCTCCCAGCCACTGGTGAAGTTGCTACCGCTCTTCCTCTCGTCCTCTTCGCTAGCGCCTCTGTCCTGACGGCTCTTCGCAAGAAGCACTAATCACAGATTAATTAAATCTGACTAAGGCTAGTACCTCTGGGTACTAGCTTTTTTTTGTCTAAATTTTCTTTACAAAGTGTACATAAGGTAGAATAAGCAAAGAACTAATTTTGGGGAGGGCGATGATGTCTGCGCAGGCACTATTAGGACGGAATTTACAGGCGGGGGAATTTCAGCTTGAGCTTAATCGCCTGAAGACACATGCATTTATTCTTGGTATGACGGGGAGTGGTAAGACCGCGCTTGCCATCGATCTCATTGAGCAATTGATTGAGGCGGGGACTTCCTGTTTAATTGTCGATCCGAAGGGGGATCTCACGAACTTGGCCTTTGCGATTGGTTCGGAGACCTCGAGAGCATTTGTTGATCCTTTGGAACTCGATGGCTGGCTCGAAGCTCTTCGTGACGAGGGGGTCGATGAGGCAAGACTGGCAGCATATCGCTCGAAGCTTGATATTGAGATTTTCACGCAGGGGGATGCCTCAGGGCATCACCTCGGACTTTGGTCTTTAAGTGCCAGCGATTATGCTGCGCTCGAGGCGGCTGATCGTGTGGCCTATGCGGAGAATCGTGCCGCAGCGCTTCTCGAGTTGCTGGGGGATTCGAATGACGGGCGTACACCGAGTTTGCTTTTGCTTTCGGAGCTCTTGCGGAGCAAATTGGAGAGCTCTGAGCCTTTTAAAATTGAGCAGCTGGTAGCCGAGATTCTCGATCCGCCTTTTGACCAGATCGGTGTGATGCCACTCGAGGATTTCTGTCCTCGCAGCGTGCGTCAGGATTTAGCGATTCGACTGAATTCAGAGTTGGCCTCTTCAACGTACGCACTCCGTTTCGAGGGCGAGCCGATTTCTGTTGCAGATTTGTTGAAACCCTGCGCGCCAGAGAAGACGGCTGTACGCATTATCAGCCTCCAGGGGCTCGACGATGCCAGTCGAAATTTCTTCCTCGCTTCTTTTTTAAATGAGCTTTTGAGTTATGTACGCCGAAGTCCTGGCAGTGATGAACTGCGTTCTGTTTTCTATATGGACGAGATTTTCGGATATTTCCCGCCAGTGGCTAATCCACCAGCGAAGCGGGCCATGTTGGCTCTTTTAAAACAGGCGCGTGCTTCAGGTTTTGGACTCGTGCTAGCGACACAAAATCCAGGAGACATTGATTACAAAGGTCTGGCTAATATTGGCAACTTCTTTATTGGTCGTTTGAATACGCCCAGGGATCGTGAGAAGATCCTCGGCCTCTTGCCTTCTCGCTACGATGCCGAGGGAAACGATATTGATAATCAGATTGCAGGGCTTGAGCGCCGCCATTTCCTCTACCTCGGCCTCGGAGCCGAGATCGAATCGACGGTGTTCCGTGCCCGTCGACCCTATTCCTATTTGGCAGGTCCACTGTCGCTCGAACAGTTAGAGCGTTTGTCGAGATCACTTCAGCCGATTCAGTCAGCGCCTCCAGTAGAGCAGCAGCCTGCAGCTGTATCCCAGCCACAGGCTCCGCCTCAGATCGAGCCAGTGCCAGTCGCCGCCTCGATGAATAGTGCAAAAGCGGAGCCAGCTCCGGTAGAGAAGACAGCGGCAGCGTCTTTGGCCCCCAATTTACCGTATCCCGTTTACTATGATCATCGCCATATGGCATCCGAGTCCTATCGTCTCTGTTTCCTGGTGGCACTCAATCTCCACTATAAGTTAGGGCGCAGTCAGGAAGAGGCGACAAAAGAGCGTCTGCTGGCTTATGAGATCCAGGATGGGCCTCAGTTGATTGATTTGCGGGCTGAATTAGCGGATCCACCACAGGCGGATGATCTGGCGTCGACGCCTCTACCTCAGATGGGCTATGCGCGCTTATCGGAGCCTGTTATGCAGAAGACGGTGCTTAAGAAGTTGGAGTCTCAGGTGATCGACCATGTGTATCGGGAGGCACAGTTGGAGGTCTTTTATAATCGAGAGTTGAAGCTCTATGCCCGTGAGGGTGAGAGTCGCGAGGCCTTCGAAGAGCGCTGTCGTGTTTTGGCAGCAGATGAGATGGAGACGAAACGGGCTCGGATTGAGGACCGTGCGAAGTCACGGGTTGATCGGGCTGAGGAGCGTCTACGTGTGGCGGAACAGCGGGTTGAGCGTGAAAAGGAACGCCTCAACCAGTCGAAGCTCCGCTCGGGAGTCAATGCTGGAACTGCGATTTTGAATATGGTGCTCGGTGCGGGGCAGAGTTCAGGGCATATTTCACGGGTGAGTAATGCGATTAAGTCGGCGACCCATTCGAAAGAGCGTTCGGCGCAGTTGCAGCTGGCTGAGGAAACCTTTGAGACTCGCCAGCAGGAGCTAGAGGCCCTCGAAATCCAGGCACGTGAGGAGTCGGCCGAAATCGATGCGAAGATCGATGAGATTGCAGCGGCGATTGAGACGAAGGCCCTGACGGTTTTGAAAAAAGACATTGTTGTCAGTTACTCGGCGATGTACTGGCGTGCGTAGCTTCTATTGGGACTGAGATGCTTGAGAGTTAGCAAACATAAATATAATGATTTGTGTATAAAGACCAGCTCGAATCGGGGTGGTTTTTTCTAGGCTTTCACTATATCTCCAGGATTAGTTTAAGATAACTAATGATAATATCCTGAGAGAGTCTTGCGATGGCTTTGATATGCTCGTGGATTGCTTTCGTCGAACCGTCCCTTTTTTATTATTAAAAGAATATCGAATTGGGCAAGGTGCAGTAATAGTGCTTTCTTTATTGGTAGAATTATCGAAATGCGCGGCGAAATAGCGCTTTTTTTCTTGGGACGGTTTACAAAGATATAATATGAGTCATAATTATAAATGTCGAAGAGACATCCATCATTCGACCCGTTCTGCGGGTCCCCCGTTTAGGGAAAGGAGAACTATATGAAAGGCTTTGCAATGAAGCGTATCGGTGAAGTTGGCTGGATTGAGAAAGAGCGTCCAGTTTGCGGTCCGAACGACGCAATTATCCGTCCACTCGCTTTGGCACCTTGTACGTCTGATATCCATACTGTCTGGGAGGGCGGTGTCGGTGAGCGTTTTGACATGATCCTCGGCCATGAGGGCTGCGGTGTTGTCGAAGAGGTCGGTAGTGCGGTTAAAGATTTTAAGCCCGGCGATCGAATCATGGTTGCGGCGATTACGCCCGAGTGGAATACGATGGCTGCCCAAGCTGGTTTCCCGATGCACTCCGGTGGCATGCTTGCTGGTTGGAAATTCTCTAACGTAAAAGATGGTATGTTTGGTGAGTATTTCCATGTTAACGATGCAGATGGTAACCTCGCTCACCTGCCAGATGGTATGGATCTTGGCGATGCATGTATGATGAGTGACATGGTTCCGACGGGTTTCCACGGTGCTGAGTTGGCCGATGTCCAGTTTGGTGATGTCGTCGCCGTCTTCGGTGTTGGCCCAGTTGGTCTGATGGCTGTTGCCGCAGCTGCCCTGAAGGGTGCTGGTCGTCTGATCGTCGTTGACTCGCGTCCGCTTTCCTTTGAAGTGGCCAAGTCCTATGGTGCGACCGATATCGTTGACTTTAAGGTAGCTCCGACCGAAGATCAGGTTATGGAACTTACCCATGGTGAGGGTGTGGACAAAGTCATCCTCTGTGGTGGCGATCAGCGCCTCTTCGAGACGGCTCTGAAGATCCTCAAACCCGGCGGCCGTATTGGTAACGTTAACTACCTCGGCAGCGGTGAGTACATCCAGATTCCTCGTGTTGAGTGGGGTGCCGGCATGGGCCATAAGAATATTATCGGTGGTCTGATGCCTGGTGGCCGTCTCCGTATTGAGAAGCTCGCTCGCCTAATCAGCTACGGTAAGCTTGATGTTTCGAAGATGATCACGCATCGCTTCGAAGGCTTCGAGAAGATCGAGGATGCGCTCTTCCTGATGAAGGATAAGCCCGCCGGTCTGATTAAGCCAGTTGTTATTCTCTAATCTCGGAGTTAGTGAATGAAGGTACTATTGCTGTCCGGCTTTTTGGGAGCAGGGAAAACGACGTTTATTAAAGCGATGATGGAGGCGACTCATCGTCCCTATGTCATCTTTGAAAATGAGTTTTCCGACGTTAATATCGACGCCGACCTCTTTCGATCCGATGTCGAAGAGGGTGCTGATCTCAATGTTTATGAGCTAAATGACGGTTGCATTTGCTGCAACCGTCAGGGCAGCTTTAGTTCCTCCTTATTTGTAATTCAGAATACACTCGATCCCGACATCTTAATTGTTGAGCCTTCGGGTGTTGCGAAGTTGTCGGCGCTGATCGATTTAGTCGAGCAGGTTGAGGGCGAGCAGATTCAGCTTCTCGAACCGCTTTGTCTGATCGATGCGACGGCTTTTTTTAAGCAGGTGGATCGTTATCCTGAGATTTATCAGGATCAGCTTCTCGCAGCGCATCGGATTCAGTTGACGAAGACGGAGCAGCTTTCGGAGGATGAGATTTCGGCAGTTTGCGATAAGGTTCTCGAACTTAACCCGAATGTGAGCATTTTCCGAGAGCATTATCGGCACGCAGACGAGGCATATTGGAAGAATCTTTTCGTACGGCGCGGCGCGTCTTCATCGGATCAAGAGTCCATCGAGACGGGTGAGGCGGCGATGGCGCACTATACCTATATGAACGCGAGGGCTCGTGGTCTGACCGACGTGATGCGTTTTTTAAATCAGGTGCTTCTCGGTATGTTTGGAGATATTTGCCGTGTAAAGGGTTGTTTCCAGCTCCCGAATATGAAGCTGCGCGTGGATCTCGTCGATCAGGTTTATCAGTTGACAGCCGCTGGCGATGCGG
>JAUNVS010000014.1:21864-33709 GCA_030537565.1 Eubacteriales bacterium
TCAGGATACCATTGTTTTGATTGGCCAGGGCCTCAAACGAGCTCGACTGGCTCAGCAGCTCATGCAGATGCGGGGCTTCGATGCGAAGGTGAAGACTCGGCCTGCAGTGATGCGATATCAGCTGAAGTCGGAGTAAGAGGACTAGGCTATATTGGTCGATCGATTTTGAATCGGTTTTTTTCTTGAGGCGCAAAATGCGCTTTTTTTTATGTCGTACATTGCTCAACATGTGGTTTTCACCTTTTACTGTGCTAGGATAATCGGAGATTGTCACGGCTAACTTTTGATCTTGGGCGTCTATTTTGTTTGAGATCACAACTAGAATCGAGGAGGATTATGTACGACTGTTTGGTGATTGGGGCTGGCCCAGCTGGCGTTTCGGCGGCTCTTTATGCACGTTCTCGTGGGCTTGAGATTGCTGTGATCGAGGCGGATTCGATTGGGGGGCTGATTGCTCAGGTGAGTGTCGTCAGTCATTTTACGGGTCTGATTTCTGAGGAGAATGGTCGGACTTTTTCGGCACGTCTTAGCGAGCAATTGGAGGCAGCTGAGATCCCTGTGATTTATGATTCGGTTGAGCGCATTCAGCAGTCAGATGGCGGTTTTACGGTTATCGCAGCGAATCAGAGCTATAGGGCGAAGACAGTTATTGCTGCGATGGGAAGTCGTCCGAAGTCGCTCGGTCTAGTTGCGGATGAAGAGGCCTATGTTTCGCATCGTCTACCGACGGAGATTTCGGAGATTCAGGATCGCGAAATTGTTCTCTGTGGTGGTTCGGATGGGGCCGCGAAAGAAGCGCTTTTCCTCGCTCAGTATGCGAAGCGGGTTCACATGATCCAGGATCGTGAAGATCTATTCTGTATTGCAGAGTTCCGTCAACGCATTGAGCGTGAGTCGAAGATTGTCGTTCATCTCGGGGCGCGGGTAACGTCGATTCAAGCCAGTTCAGGTCAGGTGACGGCCGTGCAGACGACGACGGATGAAACGATCGCCTGTGAGGCGGTTTATGCTTATATTGGACAAATGGGAAATTACGAGCCTCTCATGGGACTCCTCCCAGAGTCTGCAAGTTTCATCGATCTTGAGTCGGTCGTAAGTCCCATTCCCGGCCTCTATGTGGTCGGAGATCTCAGGAAGAAGACGGTCCGTCAAGTTGCAACGGCGGTCGCCGATGGTTGTGAAGCAGGAATCCTCGCCTCAGCCTATGTCGCTTCGCTTTAGCATGTCGCTGTGCTCAGAGTTGAGGCGCGTATCAGCGAACTAGCCAGGCGCATAATAGGAGGAGATTCAGAATTTCTGAATGCCGAATCCAGTAAATTAGAGATGAGCGGTGTGCCAATCAAGTGTGCCGCTCATTATTATTATCTTCGTGTAGACATAAGACGAGGGGAGGCTGCATGGGCGCGCAGCCTCCCCCGTCTAAGAGAAAAGAAGAATAGATCATCAGAAGCATGAGCTTCTATACGATGGGCAGAGTATAGCGAGGGATGAGAGGCTTGGCTAGATCCTCTGATCAACAAGACACAAAAGCATAAGAAATACCTCGAAATCTGTATGTTTAAGCAGCTTTTTAGCGGAACAGCGGAGGATATCTGTCTTGATCAGCGTTGTAGCGTTGTCTGTCGTATAATCGAACAGTTATTTTACGAGGAGGCAGAGATTTTATGAAAAATAGTGTCATGCTTCAATCCTTTGAGTGGTACAGCGACGGTGATGGCTGTTTCTATAAAAAACTTACAGCGGCAGCCCCTGAGCTTAAGCGTTTGGGTTTTGATGCCGTCTGGTTGCCTCCTGTGTATAAAGCAACGGGGACCAACGATGTCGGCTACGGTATATACGATCTCTATGACCTCGGCGAATTTGATCAAAAGGGCTCGGTTCGGACGAAGTATGGGACGAAAGCCGAACTCCTCGATTGCATCGCCGCCCTCCATGAAGCGGGCCTCTTCGTCTATGCCGATGTCGTGTTGAATCACAAAGCGGGGGCCGACCATGCTGAAGTCTGCGAAGCGATCGAAGTCGATCCATCGGATCGAGATCGGGCGATCAGTGATGCCCATGAAATTGAGGCGTGGACGGGTTTTGATTTTCCAGGACGCGCGGAGCGCTACTCCGCATTTAAGTGGCACTGGTACCACTTTACTGGTGTTGATTTTGATCAACGTAGTGGGCGAACGGGCATCTTCAAACTCTGTGGTGAGCACAAAGATTGGGCTCAGGATGTTTCTTCAGAGAATGGCAATTTCGACTACCTGATGTTTGCCGACATCGACCACGATCATCCAGATGTTCGCGATGAATTGATGCGTTGGGCACGCTGGTTTGTAGAGGAGACGGAGGTTGATGGATTTCGCCTCGATGCGATCAAGCATATTTCGGCGGAGTTCATGCAGACCTTTATTCAGGAGGTGACAGAGCGCGAGCGAGCGAAGTCGCCAGACTTTTACATCTTCGGTGAATATTGGATGCGCGATACGGCTGAGAACGAGCATTACCTTTATGAGACGGATTATGAAATCGACCTATTTGATGTGGGACTTCATTTTGCTTTCTTCGATGCATCAAAGCAGGGCGCGAGTTACGACCTGCGTCGACTCTTCGATGAGTCACTCGTCAGTCAGTCGCCGAGCATGGCCGTGACCTTTGTCGATAACCACGACACCCAGCCCGGTCAGGCCCTGACGAGCTTCGTCGAAGACTGGTTTAAAGCTATGGCCTATGCGTGCATTTTACTTCGACGCGATGGCTATCCCTGCGTTTTTGCGGGGGATTTCTGGGGACGTGATTTCTCCGCCGAAGCAGGTCCGCATCGGGTGACGATTGAGAAACTTCTCCTCTTGCGAAAAGCCTTAGCTTACGGAGATGAGTCCGTCTATCTCGAGGATGCCCACTGCATTGGCTTCGTTCGTCACGGCGATGAGTGCCTCGGCGCACGCCATAAACTGGTGGTCGTCTTCTCAAATTCAGATCGTCGTGCCGAGGCGCCAGACCCTGAAGCGTATGAAGAGACTGCCGAGTCTGCAGAAGAAGCGCATGAGATTGAGATAGAGCTTCGTGTCAATGCTAAAACACCTATTTCAGAATTCAATCTCAGTGAAGATCCCGAGCTTCGGACGGAACCATGGCTTGAGCGTGGCCTTTTTATTCGTATGGATATGGGCCGAGATCAGGCGGGAAAAGTCTACCGTGATTATTTTGAGGTGTTCAAAGACGAACGGGTTGTCATCGGTGAGGATGGCTGGGCGGATTTCCCTGTGCCGGTGGCGAATTTGGCTTGCTTTGCCGAAGAAGGGCTTGACCTTAGTTCGCTTGCAACGGCGCGTGAAAAACTCCAGTCTTAATTGTGTTTGTGGAAAATACCCGAGTAAAGCCAAAATTCGGCATCAAAACTAGTTAGTTTATTGCAAATGAACATACTGATTGATACACTAACCCTATAAGCGTCTAGCGATTCGAAGACACGAAACGAGGGCGCCCTACGCTTGCGAAAGGTGGTTCATATGAAGATGAAACGTATCTGGACGACGGCAATTGCAGCCGCCATGGGGCTCGGCTTGGTGATTCCGGCATTTACGCCAACGTTGCATGCCGATGAGGAAAAATTGACAGTTTGGACTTGGGATCCAAACTTCAATATCTATGCGATGGAAGAGGCTGCGAAAATCTATAAGGAATCACATCCAGATTTCCAACTCGATTGTAAAGAAGTTCCGTGGCCTGAGCTCCAGACGAAATTAAATACAATTGTTTCCAGTAATGCACTCGATACGCTTCCGGATATTTTTCTCTGTCAGGACAATGCTTATCAGAAGAATGTCCAGGCGTTTCCCGAAATTTTTACAGATTTGACGGATTCTGGCATCGACTTTTCTCAGTTCGCTGAAGCCAAGACGAACTATTCTGTCGTCAATGGTCGCAACTATGGCGTTCCCTTCGATAACGGCACTGTGGTTGCCGCTTATCGTACAGACTATTTAGAAGAAGCTGGCTTCACAATCGATGATTTTACGGATATCACATGGGAAGAGTTTATCGAAAAAGGTAAGGTCGTCTATGAGAAAACGAAGCATCCTCTGATTTCGAGCACCGCTGAGACCGACCTACTTATGATGATGTTGCAGTCGGCTGGAGCTTCCCTATTTGATAGCGAAGGTAATCCAATGATTGAGGGGAACGTTGTCCTCAAACAGGTCATCGACTTGCACAAGCAGATGATTGATGCAAAAGTCCTAGAGATCGTTAACGACTGGGATCAGTATGTCGGTAGCTTCACCAATGGCAACGTCGCGGGTACAATCAATGGTTGCTGGATTCTTGCTACGGTTCAGACTGCAGAGGACCAGGCCGGCAAGTGGAAGATTACCAATCTCCCGAGACTCGCGATCGAGGGGGCGACGAATTATTCAAATAATGGCGGATCATCTTGGGCCGTTTCAAAGGGCCAAAATGAAGCTCTCTCCATTGACTTCTTAAATGCAACGTTCGCTAGTTCGAAGAAACTCTATGAAACCATCCTTCCTTCTTCAGGTGCAATGGCTACGTGGCTTCCGATGGCGGATAGCGATGTCTATGGTGAGCCTCAGGCCTATTTCGATGGGCAAAAGGTCTACCAGCTTCTTACCGAATTTGCAGGTAAGGTGCCGCTGAACAATACGGGCGTTTTCTATTATGAAGCTCGTGATGCGGTCGCAGTTGCAATGCAGAATTCTATCAATGGCGCAGATATTGATGCCGAGCTCGCCACGGCACAGGCACAGGTTGAGCATCAAATGCACAATGCTGGCTGATATCAATAATTTTAGGTGAGGATTCAAGTTTTGTGGATCTAAACTTATCCGAGGGAGGTCGTCGAATTGAGACGACCTCCCTCTCTTTTCTCGAATAAAGAGTAGGGAAACCCAGTTAAGAGGCCATGAATGAGAATGGGTTGCATTTGCGTTATTAAAACGATATGATCACGCTTCCGATAAAGATGTTAATCGACGAGGAGGATTGTATGCTACAACTTAAAGATAAGCGGGACATTCTTAACATTAGTTCGATTCGGGAGAAAATTAGTCCAGAAGATAATCTACTTCGCCATCGGATGATGGATTTCTTAATCAAAGAAAAGAAGCCGTATCGCGTTGCCCCGAACTTGAACAGAAAATGGAGGAATTCTTAAAGAAAAACATTGTTGCTTCAACCCAGGATATAGGGCAAATCTATCCGCTTAGTTTGGCGAAAACAGATAAACAAGTTATTTTTCAAGATACAAATGAGAGTGCGTATGCCATGTGTGCCGTTGATGCCATCGGCTTTTTTTTCGACCTTTGGGCGAGCGATAGAAATTCATAGTTGATGTCGATACTGTGGCGAGAAAATTATCCTCACTGTCGATAAGAAAGGTGTCCATATTGTTCAAGGGGGAGAGCAGATTTGTGTTCTCCATAAAGATCATCGCGAAGTCGATCACTGGGCGAGTACTTGTTGTTGCATCATGCATTTCTTCAAAGATACTCGTGCATTAGAGATTTGGTGCGCAGAGAATCTCTGTTGCCATCAGGGGCTTTATCGACTTAATCTTGGTAAAGCATTTCAGATGGCCATGAATTTATTTGGAGAGTTGGCGAGCGAACGATCCACTGACTGGATTGTGGGAGCATTTTGTGGGACGCTGCTTAGTGAGCGATCGGAGTCTAGGCAGGCTGTATAGCAATTTTTTTGTCACCTAGTGGCAGAGGGAGTCAAGTTTAGTTCCCGAGCAGTGACACATATGGAAACTGGACTTAGCTTTTGGATTAGCTTAAGACATGCTTCACGGAAGAGTCTGGTATAGAAAGGTTCAGCCTCTAGCTTTTTCGCTAAAAATAAATGATAATAAGCACAGGTTTTTATAGCTTATACATAGGAATTTAGTGAATAGGTGGTGTGAGACGATGACGAGCTTGAGCACATCAAGACACGGCGATGGGCTTGGTACGAAGCCGAGACAGCGACGTGGCTTTACCCTCGAAAAGAAACATTCACTGATCGGTTGGCTTTTTCTTTTACCAGCAACCGTCTTAATCTTTTACTTTAATTTCTATCCGATGATTGCCGCCTTTGTGCGCTCCTTACATACGGGGATTGGTATGCGGACGCGCTTTGCTGGTGCTTATAACTATGCTCATATGATTGAAGACGGTAGTTTTCGTCAGTCAGTTCTTAATACTTTCTTATACCTGATTGTTCAAGTTCCAATTATGTTACTGTTGGCACTGATCTTTGCCTCTCTCCTCAATCAGCGCGCACTGCGGTCGCGCAAATTATATCGAACCCTTATTTTCCTCCCGTGTGCAACGAGTCTCGTCTCCTATGCTCTCATCTTCCGATCGATATTCGCGACAGATGGATTGATTAACACGCTCCTTCTACAGTTAGGACTTATCTCGGATAAAATCAAGTGGATTACCGAGACCCCGAGTGCCCGGACCGTTATTATTGTTGCTCTACTTTGGCGTTGGACGGGATACAACATGGTCTTTTATCTCTCGGGTCTTCAGAATATCGAGTACTCCATTTATGAAGCAGCGCGTATCGACGGAGTTAGTCCATGGCAACAGCTAACAAAAATTACCTTACCACTTCTTCGACCGATCATCCTTTTGACGACAGTGATGTCGACCTCAGGAACGCTCCAGCTTTTTGATGAGTCCGTTAACCTCACTAGTGGTGGACCGGGTGGCACGACGATGACGATGAGTCATTACATCTATAAAACTGCTTTTGAATACAATCCGAACTTTGGCTATGCCTGTGCGATGAGTTTTTTCATTCTTATTATCGGAGCACTTCTATCCCTCATCCAATTGAAAGTGGGTGATCGTCGTGACTAAACGTTCTAAATTTGTGATTTATTTTGTCTTGAGTCTTGCAGCTTTCATTTCCGTTTTTCCGCTCTTATGGATGGCTATTTCTGCATCAAATAACAGCCAAGAAATTCTCGGCGGTAAGCTTCTGCCGGGTGTTCATCTCGTCGAGAACTATGAGAATCTACTAAAAAACCAAGCCCTATGGCGCGCCTTCTATAATTCAGCGCGTAACGCCATTTTAGTCACCTTCCTCTCGCTCCTTGTCTCTTCGCTTGCGGGCTATGCCTTCGAGGTTTATCACGATAAACACAAAGATCGTCTCTTCGCCATTCTTCTCCTCGCGATGATGATTCCTTTTGCGGCGATCATGATTCCACTTTTTCAGGTTTTCGCAGGACTTCATCTGATTTCTTCAGTTTGGGCGGTCGTTCTGCCGACCATCTCGACGCCGTTCTTGATCATGCTTTTTCGTCAAAGTGCGCGCAGTTTCCCCCGGGATATGATTGAAGCGGCACGCATGGATGGCCTAAGTGAATTCATGATCTTCTTGCGCATGTTCGTCCCGACGATGAAATCTACTTACGCAGCAGCTATGACGGTTACTTTCATGGGGGCATGGAATAATTATATGTGGCCAAAAGTCATACTTATGGAAGAGGAATCAATCACCTTACCGATGTTAACAGCCAATCTTACGGCCGGTTATGTTACTGACTTTGGGCAGGTGATGCTAGCCGTTTTGATTACGACGATTCCGACTGTCGTCATCTTCTTCTCTCTGCAGAATGCTTTTTCAGAAGGGATTACGGGAACAGTTAAATAAGATCGAAGATATTAAGGCTTGTAGTAGGGGGGCATTTTCAACAATGCTCCTTTTTTTTATTTGACCTACACTTTTTGATCCAACATATTTAATTCACCACACAAAACAATGCAATATGAGTGGTGTAATCGTTGTGAAAACAGAGAATCTACCTGCTGTCACTAAAATGTAATCATAAGTGACACATATTACCTTGTTAGTAATAGTTTTTTTTTTTATAAACTTACCTGGATTTATACCACGTTGGGTACCTATGTGTGCACAACATCAGAGTAGTATTGAGACTTGTGGCCCAATTGGACCCAGAAAAGACAAAAGAAAAGAGGAAAGAGGATGCTGCGAAAAACTTTAAAAGTTCGTAGACCGTTGTTAGCTTTTACGCTAGCTCTCGGAATGCTCCTACCAATAGCGACTCCGCTGAGCAAAGGTTTACGGGTGGCCGCAGAAACGCCACCGAGTGCGGGAACATCAAGAGCGGCAGATGCCGTTGGTGAACCAGCACTCCAGGGTCGAGTTCGAGATGCCGCATCGACACATTCGGTTAACACCCAATTTGTGTCACTGACGGAGGGAAACTCGCACGATGTAATCAATATGGAGACCATGGCTCAGTTCCACGTGACTCCCTATGATCTTTACGGTGGAAGTTATAAGGTTCGTGTTCCACGTGAACTTGTGCCTTTCATTGATCATATCGAAAGTGATGCATATGGCGGTATTCGTACTTGGACATGGGACGAAGCGAAACGCGAATACACGTTACCGATTATGGCGCTTGAAGGCGGGCTCTTTTCGCAGACGTGGATTGGCTCAAATCCCAACTATTCCACGATGCGAATCGTTCTGAATAAAAAGTGGGACGAAGCCAGCGAAGCACTTAAGGTTACTGAGAAAAACAATGTTCCATTTGTTTTCTATGCTCGTTTTAGTGATGGTGATATTATCGAGGATTTCATCAATACAACGAGTATTTCGCTTGTAAGTCTGCCTAAACTTCAGAAAGTTGTTGTGGCTGGTGCGCAGGTCATCGATAACTACGTCAGCAATGCGAAGATGGATTTGCCGATGGACGGCTATGATGCCGCTTCGAATTCACTGACACTAACGAACTATTTCCATATCGCACCTTTCGTTACATATACAACAGCTGCGGGTAATAAACCCTACACCTTTAATATTCAACTCGATCCTAGTATGGCGAAGCATGTTGAATCTATTGATGTTTCTCCTCTGATGTTGGCGGGTGGGCCTCAACGTTTTGATCGTAGCTACAATGGGATGGCCAATTTCGATGAGACGGGCCTTCTCGTGATTAATGCTTTTAACGAAAAATCGATTAATGATATTGCAGAGGCTCGCGATTTATTCTCTCGGGATACGACGGGAGCCTATCCTCTTTTCTTCGATATTAAGATCAATTTTAAAGAAGATATCTCGACGATCATGCAAGATGCTTCCTCAGGGAGCTCGATTGATCCGAATCGACATGTCTATGTTCAGACCTATCTGAATGCCCCGCGCGGAAAAAATGGTGGCATCGATGGTATGGTTAAGAATTCTTACGCCTCTGCTTACTATTCCTTCAAGGATAGTGATGGAGACGGTCTTCTCGATACCTATGAACTTTATAACTCGTTCACAGACCCCAATAATCCGGATACAGATGGTGATGGGAAGAATGATTATGAAGAAGTCCATACGACACTGACGGATCCCAATGTCAAAGCCCCTGAGGTTAAGGATATTGCAGAGTCCACAAAGAAATACTTAATCAATACCGAGCCATACCGTCTTGTTAAGCTCGTTGATGTTGCTACGGGTACGACGGTTGCTGAAGGTCGTGCGGACGCAGAAGGTAGTGTCGTTCTCAATACTACCGATAAGCTTGTTGGTTTGACCCAAGTAAAGCTGGAAGTCTATACCGATGAATCAACGAAGACTTCAGTCAAGTTCACTCAGACCTACACGAATCCTGAAACCAGTGAAGTATTTAATGTAATTAATGGTGAAATTATTGACCCAGCGAATGTCAGGTTCTTGTTTAAGGACCATAAGGATATAAGCATTCCCATCTATGGTGATGACTATGGTATCCCCTTCTCAAATAAATATGCTGGTAATGCGCGCTATACCATCGAAGTTAAAATTCCACATACTCACAGTGGCGATAAATATGTCGTCAGTGCTTACGATGAGGATGGCAATCTGCTTGCGACACAAGATCCTCAACCTATCTATTGGAATACTCACGAAATTTATCTTGATCTTACAGACGCAGCGATGACGGGCAAGTATGTCGATGGCCAGACATTGCGCATTGTTGCTAAGCGCTTTATAAGTGCACAAAACAAGTGGACGGCGACTACTCCATGGGATCAGGCAGTACAAGTGGTCGCTCGCGGTCGTCTTGAGGCGCCAACCGTTCGCATCGATCCCAGCACATGGGATGGAAAAGGTTATACAGGCGTTATTATAAACGGTGACCCAGCAGCAAATATTGTTCTGCTAAGACTTGGAAATCTAAAAAAGTATGATCGTACCAAGATCCCATTTGAAGAAGGATCAGCTGTTCATATGGCCTTGGCGGGTCAGGTTGGTTATAAAAGTGTTCCTGCTGACGTCTGGCTGGATCCCGTCGTTGCGCCAACAGATAAACCACTTGTAAACGGAAGCTACACTGGTCGTTTGGGTGCGGTTAATAATGCGGATCTATATCCAGGCCAATTCTTGACTGCATATATTGCAGATTCCGCTTCAGCTACGGACGATAAATCAACCCGTTATTCACTGCCGACACTCATCATCGTTCCTCAGTACATTGACATGGCAAAGGTTGTCAAGGTCGAAGTCGTTACGCCTCCCGATAAGATCGACTATGCTCCGATGGATAGTCATGCGGCAGATCCAGAAGCTGAGAAGCATTTTGATCCTAAGGGTACCGTATTAAAATTAACGGATGATCAGGGACGTACGGTTCTCGTAAGAGATGATCAGTTTGAAGAATATGGCATCACCATTTCTGGTGAAACCGATTACAGTGCATATATGGCGGCTGATGCAGGGGATAAGAAAGTTACCTTTACAGCGAGTCTCGCTGATGTAAAGCCATCCGTAGATCAAACCGTCACGATTATTAAGCCAGAGTTTGACTATGAGAACATTGTCACGATTCGTGATAAACAGCCTCAGACGCAAACAGAGTTCTATATCGATGAAGTCTTCAATGGAACAGGGTTTCTCGCAACTCTGACAGATATTCATGGAACAGAGATTGATGCGGGTCTCAAGGATCTCATAAACCTTGATTTCCATGTTCTCGGCGGAAAAACTCCAGAGCCTGGAGAAGAACCACTTTATGAGGATATCTTGGATTACACGCCAGGGGTTGAGACTGCGTTTGTTAAGCCCTTTGTTTCTGTTGGTCCAAAAGACATTCTCATTACTCGCAAGGATGTTAAGGGCGAAGCCCACATGCACCTTGTGGTCAAACATCGTCCAACGCCAACGCCTAGTGTTAATGCAACGAATACGGCCTACACGCCAGCCACGGCAGATACACCAGAAGTACCTGGTAAGACCGAACTAGTGGTCACGCCTGGTAATGCAGAAGAACCATTTAAGGCAGGTGACAAGATTAAGGTGACGCTCCCTGGTGCAACGCCAGAAGCTGAACCCGTTGTTACGGAGTACACCGTTGGTGATGCGAATGCACCACTCGTTGATGGCAAGGTGAAGATCGACCTCGGAAACGAGCTCAAGAATGGTACGGAGATTAAAGTCACGGCCACTCAGGGCACGAAGACGGAGTCCGATCCAGCCACGGCTACGGTTGTTGTCGATCGCACAAAGGCCGATGCAGCGATTGCCAAAGTCCCGGCAGACCTCGATGTGACGAAGCCAACGGACAAAGCAGTTGATGATGCGAAGAAGGCCCTCGAGACGATTCTCGCGAAGCCAGACAAGACGCAAAAGGAAGTCGACGATGCCACGAAGGCTCTCGAAGACGCTCTGAAAGCAAAAGAAACACATGACGCAACAACGCAGCCCCCAACGGTAGAAGCGAAGGGTGAAGCGTATACGCCGGCTACCGAGACAACGCCAGAAGTTCCAGGCAAGACGAATGTTAAGGTCACACCGAACGCTGAAGAAGGCCCCTTCAAGGCGGGTGACGTGATCACGATTAAAGTTC
>JAUNVS010000071.1:0-4166 GCA_030537565.1 Eubacteriales bacterium
TGATTTGAGGGAGCTTAGGTTTGATTTCGAATACTCGGTTATAGACTCGAGCATGATGAGCAACAAAATTACGAACAATATTAAGGCTTTTCAGCCAAGATTCTAATTGCGGGGCAGTAAGATCTAATCGCTTTGCTATTGCTTGGCGAGCCTTTTCCGGACACATGCTATAAAGATTTGATAGTAACCCCCAGTCCATAATTTCAACAGCCACCCAGATTGGAAGTTTACCGTTGTAGTGCTGGAGATGGTGTTGTACGAAGTCCTCGTGTGAAGACTGAATCGCATTCATATAGCGGTTATACCAAATTTCGTAATTCGTAAGTTTCTTTGTGTTCTTACGGCTTTTTAATTCTTGAGTGGCGCGAGCATTTAAATGATTAGCACTTAGCTGAATATGGGGATGAATTTTTCCAAGCTCATACCCCATCAGAGCACGAATAGAAATCTCGCTTTTAGATAAACCGGCAAATAACCAATTTCTTAATTGTTTATCAAAATCGTAAAACGCAACAATGTCAGCTAATCGAGTACCGTCTTTGAAGCGCTTAAGTTCTTGGTCAAAGAAGGGAAACCAATAGCCACTTAGACGATAGTAGTTAAGCGTCGACAAAACATGCTTGCAACGCTCCTTATCATCAACAATTACACCTCTTGCAACAAGTAAATCAACTTGCTGCCCATATGGAAGAAACACTTTATCTTGCTTTATAGACAATCAGTAGAATCCTCTTCTAAAAAATAGGACCGGCCCTGGGCTTAGCTCCTCAAGGGTGCTGAAGCGGTACCGGTCATGTTGGTACTAGTTTAAGTGATTTCATATGGGATGTCAATTTATTTTGAAGAGAACCGCTTATTTCCTTTTATGGCAACATCTCAAGTAAGGGGGGCATCACACCTCTCCAGTCCAATTATTCTTCGCCGCCATATATAAATGTTGCTTGAAGAACAATTAAAAGTATTAAGTCCAAATATTAATTTATCTCTCGCCATTCTTTAACGAATGACCTACTGAGCTTCTTCTCTCCAACTCCCCTAAGGTTACCCCAGAATCCATTTCCCATTCTGTCTTTCCGTCCCGTGAAGCGTATGCTTGGTTCTCTCCTTTAATTATCTGTCCACAGCTCACACTGTCCAATAACCGTGTTAATGGCATCCTCCATCCCTTCCGGAGGGTATTTGTACTTTTTTAGCAGTTTTTTGACCATCCGGCGCATACCGGCTCGGGCAGATTCTTTCTTTTGCCAATCAATCGTGCGGTTTTTGCGAAGCATGTCTGCCAGTTCGTGGGTCATCGCCACGAGCTCCTCATTTTGATAAAGATCCTTGACCGCCTTGGGATGGGTTAATGCATCGTAGAACGCTAACTCTTCGTCAGTCAGTCCCATAGCGGAGCCTTGCGCTTGAGAAATCGTCATTTCCTTGGCCATCTTCATCAGTTCGGTGATGACTTCCTCGTTGGAGAGCATTCCATTCAGGTATGCCTTCATTGCGCGTGAGAGTTTTTCCGAGAACTTCTCTGACTTGACGAGATTCGTTCTCCGATAGAGGGACACCTGACCTGTAAGTAGTTTCTTTAAGAGCTCTACGGCTAGGTTCTTCTCCTTCATCTTCGCGATCTCATTAAGGAATTTCGGATCAAATAGGGAAAAACCAGTATCTAAGCAGGAGAATAAATTGATAACACCTTCGCTTTGAATACTTGCTTTCAACAGTTCGTTGACGCGTGTATTTATTTCTTTCAAAGAGAGTGGTTTTGCTTGGCTCGTAATCCGTGTAAGGACTGTTCGTACGGACTCAAAGTATGCGGCTTCGTACCGCTGTTCTGATGTCAGCAGCGAACGGCACAGGGATAAAGCCTGACGCAGGAGCAGAGCTTCTTTGATGAAATCATCCTTATGGTTTGCAGTAGAGTCATATTCTATCACCGATTCCGCAGCATATGATAACGTATCTTCTATTCCTTTGCGCGGGAGTCTCTCTATTGCTGTAAGGAAGTTCACCCCATCGGTGATCGCTTTAGCACGGGAAACGTTACTGGCGTTTGGACGCATAAAGTCGGAATAGTCGAAACCATGGAAAAGATCACGACAGACCTCCAATTTCTCGACGAACTTCGGTAGGGCTGTTCTTGCGATATCGGTATCGCCGTAGTTACGCGGTTGGTGTAGTCGTTCATTGCCTGTTTCAAAGCCCCTGCAATGCCGATATAGTCTACTACCAGACCACCTTGTTTATCTTTGTAAACCCGATTGACACGTGCAATTGCCTGCATGAGATTGTGACCTGTCATCGGCTTGTAAACATACATTGTTGCGAGCGAGGGAACATCAAATCCTGTCAGCCACATATCTACGACGATGGCGATTTTCAACGGGTCGTCGTTGTCTTTGAAGCGCTTAGCCATTTCATCTCGGTGTCGTTTGTTACCAATTACGTTTCGCCATTCTTCAGGATCTTTGTTGCTTTCTGTCATCACCACACCGACTTTTTCTGCCCATTCAGGACGGAGTTCGAGCAGCTTGCGATAGATTGCCATAGCGATGGCACGGGAATAGCCGACTATCATAGCTTTGCCCGTGAGTTCATATTGCCGATTTTCTTCGTAGTGCTTTACGATATCCTCGCAAAGTGTGGTGATAGTTTGCTCCGCACCGAGGATAGACTCCATTTTGCTGAGTTCTCTCTTGCTCTTTTCGATGGTGTAGTTCTCAGCATTCTGCGCCATAATATCGTATTCAGCATCAATGAGATGAAGAATATCTTCATCCAGTTTTAGATGGATGACTCGGCTCTCATAATAGACTGGACGAGTCGCCCCATCCTCTACAGCTTGGGTCATGTCATAGATGTCGATGTAGTCACCGAACACTTCGATAGTCGAGCGGTCTTGCCTTGAAATCGGCGTTCCTGTAAAGCCTATATAGGTTGCATTCGGCAGGCTTTCGCGAATAATAAGACCGAAGGATTTCTGAATGCGTCCTGTCTTGCTATCTACTCGTTCGTTAATGTACTGGCTACGGTGTGCCTCGTCGGTCATGACGACAATATTTCGTCGATCGGATAAGAATTCCGAACTCTCCTGAAACTTCTGCGCCGTGGTAAAAATAATACCGTTTGCTTGCCGTCCGGCGAGCAGTTCTCTCAAGTTGCTGCGGCTTTCAGCTTGTTGCGGGGTCTGATGTAGGAAGTCGGCGCATTTGGCGAACTGTCCGAAAAGCTGATCATCTAGGTCGTTACGGTCGGTCAGTACGATGATAGTTGGGGAATTCAGTGTAGTTTGGAGCAGATGGGCATAGAAAAGCATCGAGAGAGATTTGCCGCTTCCTTGAGTATGCCAGAACACGCCAGCTTTTCCGTTTGTGTGGGTAGCGGTTGCAGTTGAAGCGACAGCCTTTCGTACGGCAAAATATTGGTGGTATGCGCTTAGTATCTTTGTATCGTCGGAGAAACAGATGAAGTTTTTGATGATATCGAGTAGTCGAACTTTATCAAACATTCCTTCGATGAAGGTGTCGAACTGGGCGTACTGGGTATTTTCATAGCTGCCGTCCTTGGTTTTCCATTCCATGAAGCGGTCTTCGCCTGCGGTTATCGTGCCAGCTTTGGAAATGGCGAGGTCGCTCATTACAAGGAAAGCATTATAAGTGAACAGTGATGGGATTTCTTGCATATAGTTTCGCAGTTGCAAGAAGGCCTCGGACGCATTGGTTTCTTCTCGCGAGGGAGACTTTAGCTCAAATAGGACTACTGGCAAACCGTTCAAGAAGACGATGATGTCAGCGCGTTTCTCGCTGTTTTCGACAATCGTCCACTGGTTGGCGACGGTGAATGTATTCTGCTCTACGTGATCATAGTCCACAAGCCGAACAAGAGCCGAGAGCTGCTCTCCTTTGTCGAAGAAGTTCACCGATATACCATTTTGAAGGCAGTCCATGAAATCAAAGTTTTTCTGGAGTATCGTGCCACCCTCAAAATTGCGTAGCTTACGTACTGCCTCGTCCAAGGCGACTTCGGGTAACTTCGGATTGATGCGCCTTAATGCAGGCGATAGCTCATCCAGATAGAGAGGTTCAGCGTAGTCACGAGCTACGTCGGGCCCATAAGCATAGCCATACCCTAAGGTATCTCGAAACACCTCAATAACCGCGTCTTCATAGTCTGCT
>JAUNVS010000071.1:4221-4434 GCA_030537565.1 Eubacteriales bacterium
ATAAGGTGCACCTCCTTCTGAATTATAGCTGGATTACTGGAAGATGGTAAACAATCATTTAGCGGCTTAAAAAGTGAGGTTTGAGACATCGAGTTCGCCGGTCATCAATTTTGAAAGGAGGCCATCTCTGAGTTGCGATAATCTCTGGTTTTCTAGTTGATTGCTTATAATAGCTTCAAACATTGGAAGTGTTAATTCTGAAAATGCCATATT
>JAUNVS010000015.1 GCA_030537565.1 Eubacteriales bacterium
TCTCATCTGCGGACCATACTTTGCCAGAACGCACGCCTAGCGACCAAGCTACTGTTGCCTCTCAGCTCGAGCCTGATAACGCTTAAGCCAACGAAACTCCTGGGCAGGCAGGGCCTCTTCAACCTCTGCGAGCACGTAATCCTCGAAGTCTTCAATCTCAGACTTATTACTAACACAGGCTGCGTGTTCGATGCTCTCGAGCCCTTCGATCAGGGCCCGCATAACCATGAAATCCGCCTGACCATAGTGGAGGATCGGCTGAAACATATCAATGAGATCCTCACCGATCCGATAAGCATCGATATCGATGTGAAAATTCTCACGACTGGCAATCGAGTGCTTGGGATGGTCACTCTTCGCCAATTTACATAGGAGGAGACTGATTTTTCGAATGCAGTGAATCGCCGTCGAGGGATCATTAATCCCAGGGGAAATCGCTCTCAGTGCCACCTCGACGAGTTTATTAATAGCAAATCGATAATCGACAGCCGTGACCTGATTATCCTGCAGGAAGAAACAGTTACTGAGGTCAGACGCTAGCTTCTCTAGCTTCGACTTCTCCTCATCCTCCGTTTCGGATTCAAGGCCCTCTTCAAGCTGAAGCTCCTCATCCGGTAAGCCCATCTTACCGATATATTCGTCCTCTGACTTCAGGGCCTCCACCTTCGAACAATCGAAGAATTTTGGATCAAGCTGGAGGCGAGCGAGGCAACTGTGTTCTGGCACGTACTCTCCAATCCGCCGAGTCAGGGTAAGCCAGGCGCCACCATCCTCGAGGGCTGAGATCAGCCCCTCTTCGTTCATGACATTTAAATATCCCGACTGGGATGCCCGAATTTCGATCGCAGGCCAATCTGGGGCCGCTTGAAACCGCTTCGCAGCCTCGGCTCGACGTTCAAGCTCCTCCTCAATCGCAGCAACACCCTCTTCGTAGAGCTTGCTGACCAAATTGACGGGCTGGAGACTGTAGATCACTTTTTGGACAAAAATAATGAAGTAGACGATCGAGATGATCGAATAAATCACCGCGACAAAGCCTGCGATCACGTGGTCGAACTCAAAATTATCTCGCATGAATGTCAGAGCGCTGATGCTGTAGAAAAAACCGCCGATGAAGATTCCAAGTACCTTCATCGTGATCCGCTCTTTTACAAAAGTCTCAATCGTCCGCGGACTGTATGCATTCGCATAATAGGTCAGTACCCCGAGGATCGTCGAAAAGGTAAAGGTCGTAATCGTCAGTAAGGCCGCAGCGAGGGTACTGAGAATGCTCTTCGCCAAACCCACCGATGTTTGCATGAAACTAGGAATATAGTCCTGAATCGGCAGAATCCTCAAATCGACGAGGGTCACCAAGGTAATGAGGACGATCGAATATCCCACATACTGGAGGCTATCGATCCAAGTCTTATGGTTGTAGCAAAAAAGCTTATAGCGTTCGAGCATGAAATCCTCCGCAGAAAATTTCCCCCATTGTAGCAGCTTCAGCTCGAAACGTTGCTTCAAAGGAAAAGAGCCCGTTGCTACTCGAAGAAGCAGTAACGGGCTCTCAGTTAGTAAGTAAGCTTCCACTTCAACGCTAGACCTTTAACTCTTTCATCAACTTGGAAAGGTAAACAAAGGACAATAGGATCACGAAAGCATCAGCAACGGGTACAGAAATCCAAACACCTAGAATGCCAACGAGTCGAACGAAGATCAAAATGACGGGCACAAAGAAAATAATCTGACGCCCCATGACCATAAGCCCAGCAGCCTTTGCCCGCCCAATCGATTGGAAAAAGGTGAGAACGAGTATCATGTAACCGTAGCAAATAAAAGGTATGTAGAAATAGCGGAAAAAGGGTACACCGAGAGAGATCAGCTCGGGACTAACGTTAAAGAGGCGCATCATAAATTGGGGTGCAATCTGAATTGGAATCCAAAAAATCGCAGCGATTACAGTGCCGACTATGCAGAAGAGCTTAAAACTCTCACGAACGCGCTCGTATTTTTGTGCACCAAAATTCGTACCAACAATCGGCTGAAGCCCCTGTGCAAGACCCCAAAGTGGCAAAAACGAAAATGAATAGATCCTTAAACTAGCCGCCATTAAAATGCCGTGTTTTTCGCCACCGTACTGAAAAGCCATGCCGTAGAGTAATGATTGTTGAACGAGTGAGAGCACCTGCATGAGCATCCCCGAAAAGCCAATTGAGAACATCTCCGGCGAGATGAGTTTTGAAATTCCAATACGACCAATGCGAACAACTTGACTCTTTTTTCTAAAGTAGAGATAGGTGATGAGAGCCTGAAGGATCTGGGCAATAACCGTCGCAATCGCGGCTCCCTCGATGGCACGATCACCCATTTGGATCATAAAAATGGGATCGAGAATAATATTGACGAAAGCTCCGAAGACCATGAAGAGCATTGCCTTTTTCATTTCCCCTTCACCGCGCATCAACATGTTCGCACTATACGCAAAATTGACGAAAAAAGATCCCAAGAAGAGAATCCGCAGGTAGCGTCCCCCAAGTACCATCAATTCTTCCGGTGCCCCAAGGAGTCCGAAGAAGCGATCGGCGAAGAAGAAGCCTACGAGCGTCGTTACCAGTGAGAAGACAAAGATCCAGCAAATGAGATTCCCCATGATCTGCTCAATTTTCTTTGATTCCCCGCGGCCAATCGCCCGCGAAAGGATCGACGAGGAGCCCACCCCGATGAGAGTTGCAATGCCATTATTCAGTAATGTGATCGGCAACGCGGCACTCATCGCCGCCATGGCTTTTTCACCAATTAGGTGACCCGCATAGATACCGTCAATCAACGGGTAGAGCCCTATCACCATCATGCCAATGATCGCTGGTAGAGCAATCAGCCCCAGGAGGCGTGCCGGGCTCTCGTTGAGCATCCGATCTTTCATCGTCATTTCCATAGAAAACTCCTTTTCAATTAGGATCGATCTGCCGCCTGAAGCTCCACTTCGATATAGCGCCGGAGCATATCGCGGTATAGATTGCTGTCATTTAGAAAAAACTCACCATTGTGTAGAAGATAGGCTGAAACAATCGTTGAATTAACAAACTCGACGAAGCCCGGACTAAACATGAAGCTCAAATTCGGATACCCCCGTTCTTCGAGCAGTGTTCGCGTGTGGCGAGTCCCCTCTGCCATAACTCGATCACGCAACACCCGCAGCTCTTCGCAGTGCTCCGCCTCAATGAGGAACATCGCATAGAGTTGTTTATACGGATTTTCATCGAAAAGTTTCCTCATTAAAGTTTCAACAATCATATCGACGAAGGACAATCCCTGACACTCCTCTAGAAAACGATTCACGACATCACTTCGATAATCCGTCCCCTCTTCCATGAGGTCATGGAGAATCTCTACCTTTGATGCGTAGTGACGATACAGCCCCCCCTTACTCAGGCCCGCGCGCTCGGCGATATCTTCCATCGTCGTACGCACGTAACTTTTCTCAAGAAAGACCTGCCGCGCCGCTTCCCGAATCTCCCGTTTTCGATCTTCTGCAGATAAGCGCCGAACCATCTCCATCCCCTCTCATGCCCCTTAGCGACGCTATCGTCGCTTTTGCTGAATATAGGGCTCACCGAGAACTCTGTCAAGACTTTATTAATTTTTTTCGATCCTCCCCCCCCCAAAAAAAGCGGGGGATTCGATCCCCCCGCTTTGAAAAGCGATAGCGGCTTAGGCTCATGCTTTACGCAAGCAGACGACCGCTTCCGAAACCTCCTCGGCACGAGCCGAGATCTCATGTTGACCATCGAAGCTCAGGGCCTGTGGCCCCACGAGAATATGGTGCTCCTCACCGTCGAGACAGACATCCACGCGTCCTGAAAGGAGGAAGAAACAAACCTCCATGCCTGGATGGCTGTGCGGCGCAATCTCAGCCCCAGCAGTGAGCGGACGGTGAACCAGCTTAAGCGAATCTGTATTGATAACCATACCTGTGACATCTGAAACTTTTCCGTGCATAACACATCTCCTTCATTAGGTCGCAAAGGACCTCTGCTTCTCGTCCCAGACGGGCTCCGCCTAGAACTTCTTCTATGCCTAAGTATAGAGCAGCCCAGAAAATCAAGGGGTGACGGCTTCGACATTTCGTAAATAAAAACATGCGCCGAAGCGGATGTTTTACATGGTGAATTGACAAGAAGTCACCTAAGGCCGCAAACCAGTCCCTCCCTGGAGGGTGATCGTCTGGCCCGTCATATAGCGAAAGGCCTCGTGGGTAATCTCAACACAGGCATTACCGATATCGAGCTCAACATCGCCGAAGTGCCCCATCGGTGGCACGGTCACGTTCTTCTCGTAGGCCTCGGGGTAAGCATCCTTCCAACTCTCGAGAGCCCGAGTCCATGCGAGTGGGCAAATAACGTTGACATTAATGTGATCTGGTGCCCACTCGGTCGCCGCACAACGAGACATGCCTCGGATGCCCTCTTTTGCTGCTGCATAGGAGCTCTGACCGAAGTTCCCTGAGATTCCCGCCCCGGAGGCGAAATTAATCACGTGGCCCTGGCTCTCTTTGAGATAGGGATATGCAGCCTTCATGTAATAGAAACAGGCATAGAGGCCTGAGTAAATGGCGAGGTCGAATTGTTCGGTACTGTGCTTAGCGAGCGGCAGACCAGAGACGGAGGCCTGGGCGTTGTTAATCAAGACATCGAGGCGGCCAAACTTGGCGATTGCAGCGTCGATGACCTGCTTTGCGAGGGCTTCACCGTCGATTGCCTTTTCCATTTTGGCGAGAAGGGGTAAGACCTCGATTCCGTGCTCGGCCTCGAGCTTCTCTTTTGCCTGATTGAGACGGGCCTCATCGAGGTCTGTGAGGACGAGCTTTGCCCCTTTTTTCGCAAAGGCGGTCGCAATTCCGAAGCCGATCGAGCCTGGCGCGCCATCTTTTAATGCAGCATAGGCAGCACCGGTGATTAAGACTGTTTTTCCTTTAAGCCAAGACATATTAATTATCCTTTCGCTTGAGTTTTTGGGAGGACTGGTCGAAGGACGAGGACGACGATCAAAAATCCGACAAATGAAACGATGGCAGCGATGCGGAAAACAGAGTTTACACCGCTCTGAATCGCAAAGAGATTCCTCGGATCAGCAATCGTATGTGCATTATAGGCGACCGTGAAGACCGTTGCAGAAATGGTACTAGCCATCGAGTTGAAGAAGTTGGTCAGCGATGTACCGACCCCCATATCCTGAGGCTGCAGCGTGGCTTGAGCCGCAGGCGTAACCGATACTGCTCGGAAGCTTTCGGCGATTCCCGTCACCGCGAGGGCAATCGTAAAGAGGAGGACGGGTGTGGACTGCTGTGTGAAGCCGAGGGCGAGCATCGGGATGGCTGCCAATAGGGTGGCAATCGCCATCGCCTTCCAGGAGTTACTTGCCTTACGACTCACCCAAATTCCAGCGGAGAGTGGCAGGATGATCGTGATTAGGGCACGGGCCATCTGCAGAGAACCAGCGACTTCGGGATCCTTTTGGAGGACAGAGATCACGGCTAGTGGTGCGAAGACGTGCATCGCAGTCTGATAGAAATAGCAGATGAAACCCGTGAGGAGGAGGAGTGAGTAGGACTTATTCGAGAAGAGTCGAAGCGGAATTAGAGGGTCAGAGGCGCGACGCTCAATGGCCAGGAAGAGGAAGAAGAGGACGACACTGAGGACGAGACCAGCGATGATACGCGGATTGCCCCAGCCCATCGAGGCACCGAAGTTCAACGCGAGCGAGAGGCTCGTTAACATCGCAACAAAGGCGAGGACGCCAGGGACGTCAATTCGGATCTTTCCACTGCGCTTATCGTTCGGGAAACTAAAGACGATGAGGAGAATCCCGATGACGAGGGGGATCGTCGGCAGGATGATGCCGAGCTGCATGTGGCCGATCTTCGTCAACCAACCGGCGAGGATGCTGCCGCCGACGCCGCCGACAGCGACGGCCGTGGCAAGCATGCCCATCGCTTTGGGGCGACCCTTAGAATCATTGATGAGGCCCACGATGATATAGGGTGCGGCGATAAATGCGCCCTGGGCGAGGCTAACAATGAGACGGAGGATGAGGAGGAGTGTGAGGGAATCAACAAAGGGAAAAATCAATCCAGCGATCGCACACATGCTACCGGCGATAAAGACGATGTTGCGACGGCCGAGTAGGTCACCGAGTTTACCCCCAATCGGCGTCATGATCGAGATCCCGAGGGCAGCGAAGATCGAGAAGAGCCCAACGTAGTCCATGGCATTAACCGCCTGGAGAATCGGAGCGGTTAGAGTCGCATAGACGAGGCCATACATGGCGATCGAGAGCATCAGGCATACCGAACCCGCCTGAGCCATCCACTTCGCCCGCTTCGGCAGCGGGACCGACACCTGAGAAATGCTAGTTTGCATCATTAAAACTCCTTTTCACAGTTACTCGCGCTTAGCGCGAGTAATCCCGATGCGATTTCGGTCGCTAAAATCAGCTTCCCAGCCGCAATTCGTGCCCCTAGTGTAAATTACTCGATCGCTATAGACAATCTGTTGTTGATTTTGTTAGTCTCGCGTAATTTATATGTTAATTGTACTTGTTTTATCGATTCAATCAATCCCATCCCCCAGTCACAGCCGAGCTCGTATCTGACGGACACAAAAAAAGCCCCGACCCTTCGATCGGAGCTTTTGCATCGGCCTGAGGCCTGAAGCGCAAGACCTGAGCTGTCTTTTTCGTCCAACTAATGAGTGAGGCTAAAAACTAGAAGGAAAATATAATATGGAACCTGCATGAGATTGGTCCAGGAACCACAGAAGAGGGCTTGGAAACGGCCTCTCGGAATGCGACTTAAGAGTGGCGTGAAGAACAAGATGACTAGCGGTGTGAAGAGAAGGCCCCAAGGTGGAAGCTGCGTCCGCACGAGGAGGATACAAAGGCCCCAAAGGCTGAATCCCAGCGCGATAAAGGGATAGAAGAATTTGCGGAAAAAATCCATAAATTTTCTAAGTGCGTCGAGGCTCTCGCTCTGCTGCTCTCGCCCGATGAAGCCGATGAGGCCAAACATCGCGTGGAAACAACCCCCGACTGAGATCCCGATCGAAAGCAGGATCCAGATGAGATATCCGAGCCAAAGTCGATCGTGGCGGATCAACAGGACCGTATGATACTGGGCGATCACAAAAAGTAGGGCCGTGAGCGGACCTAGGATCGAACCAATACGGAGGCGCCGATCACTGACAGTGGGCATGATCCGGTAGATATCATCGACGGACTTCGACATATCGAAGCCGGCGGGATGGTAGTAGAGAAGCTGGTCGCCGAGACCCATGAGAAGGCTGGCGGCAAGTCCAAGTATCGCCAAAATCGTAAGCATATGTACACCTCCATAATCGTCTCGAAGTAGAGCCCCTCACGCAGGCTAAACTCAGTCGAGATACTCCATTAACTCGAGGATGATCCCATCGGGATCACGGAAATAAATGGCCTTACTCCGGCCTAAGCCATCGTCCGTGAAATCAAAAGACTGGGGGGCCGAGATACAATCGACCCCAGATGCGACGAGGTGCTGATAAACCGCATCAATATCGTCGACGACGAAGCAGACCTCAGAAATCGATGTCATCCGTAAGTCGGAAGGGATAGCTCGGACTGGCGCATCGAGGAAGTGGATCAATTCGATCGAAGGGCTGTGAATCTCTTCAGAGCCTTTAAAATAAGCGACCTTCGCACGACAATTCTCGCCTCCGAAGAGGGCATCGGTCTCCGGTCCCTCCATCAGCATTTCTCCGAGAAATTTTAACCCTAGCAGTTCACCATAAAACTGCTTCGAACGTTCCATATCACTGACGGTAAGGCCAATGTGAACCACAGCACCTAGCATTGTAAATACCTCTTTTCTCTGCGTAAGTCTATTCTTACAGGTCAAGCGCCCATGTCAAGAAAAATTGAGAATATTATCTCGGAGCACAGCAAGTGCCAAGCCTAGATCCCCAGCTGAAATTGGATTTTTGAAAAAAACACTACTAAGCAACCGCAGCTGCGCTACTATTGGTACAATAATTGCTAATTAACAATTGAAAAGGCATCGCCTATATTGTTGCCAAGCATGTTTGTTCATTTTCTCACCCAGGCCTCTCATTGGATCTCGAGTCGCCACCCGCAGTTTCACTGCAAAAGGAGGAAGCAATGTTTCGACAAGTTAAGCTTTACAGTCTCAACCCCCTACTCGCAGGACTTCTACTCATCGGATTGCTCGGTTTTGACCCCAATATCACCGGACCTTACAGCTACGATCAGTCGGCCGCTGCTGACCTCGTCTTCACTCAGGAAGATCTGTACAGTGGCTCACAGCAAGCGCATGAACGATCCGCGTCTGATTCCCCAGAGAGCGAAGATGAAGATAGAGGGCTTCCCAGCTTTAGTTTCGAGGTCGCCGAAGAACTCGTTACTCTGGTCTATGACGAGGACTTCTACGGAACCTACCTACTCCTCGAGCACGACGGATCCCTCTACTTTGCAGAGAATGATACAGCCGTAAACCGTGATGACTGCCTCGCCGAAATCAACATTAATACCGAGTGGAAATCCGACACCGCTGTTCTCCATACAACGTTCACCCCATTACCTCATGAGTCCATTGTCTTAAGGCGCCTCGTCAAATCGAAGTCGACCTATTTTCAAGTCTACGAAGATGGAGAATTCTATCGATTGGAAATGCTCCCCGAGGAAGGGATTTCCATCGACTCCTTACGCGGTGAGGACCGTTTTTTACTCTTTGATTTTGACGAAGGGGAACTTCGTCTAAGGGCCGTAAGCGCTGAGATGCTGGGTGGCCCCGCCGACGAAACACCACCCACCAAACCGACACGCAAGCCACTACAGAGTCAAACTAGTGAGCTTCAGGAAAGTACAAAAACACTTAAGCCCGTGAGTCCTAAGAGTAGCGCTGCGGTTGAAAAAAATTACATCGACTATGCCCACGAAGCAGGTTACCACGAAAATGAGTACTTCTTCATCTTCGCCCAACGGATCGATGCCGAAGCATTTTACCGACAAACCCTCCTCGAATTCACGATCGAATATAACTCGGTCATGAGTCTCCCAGATGCAGACTCCACAGACTATGAGTGGCAGAGCTACATGGGCAAGCATAATTTTAGCTATGCTAAGATCCATGAGTTCCCCAAATTCTCAGTCGTCGAGTTTTTCCGCTATGATCAATAGTCTTTGATCGACGCGAGGGCTAGCCCCACTCCTGGCTTCGATTCCTATGTAAAAAATAGACGTTAGACAAAATTGAGCATCTTTTACCAAGAAAGACCTGCTTTATCACTTTCCGCGAAGAAAGTGCCTTGTTTTTATCGTCTTGGTGAAAGAATATAGAGTGGAAACTAGTTTTGTGGCGTGCTCTAAGAGGGCCTCTGGCAGTTCTCGTATATTGAGTCCTCGATTTTCTAAATCAGATCAGTAATTATTAGGTGCATGTCCATTAAATACGAAAGGACGGATTCATGTTTAAGCGATCGAAACTCTACAGTCTCAGCCCCCTCCTCGCAGCCATCCTCTTGATGGGTGCGATTGGAGTTGCCCCAACCGCCGACTATGAGAAGCTCACAAACTCCGATGAGGAGATTTTCGCCCTCTTGCCAATGTCGGGCGAAGATATATCCCCCGCCGCCCATGGTGCAATCAGTGATGACGGCGAGCTTCTCGACTGGAATCTCGTCCTCGCAGACGAACTCTATCTCCAGCTCTTCGAAGACTCGGATGAAGTTCACTACGATCTCATCGCCGATGGAGGCGAACTGATCCTCCTTAGCAGCAATGAATCCAGTCCTAAGAAGCAGATTCTGAGCACCAAGCCCTCGAAGTCTTCTAAGGAGTCGAAATCCGACAAACTTCTGGCAAGCTTCACCCTTATCGGTCACGGCTACTATCCGCTCGAGGAATCCGACTCGGATGAACGGGATTTCTACCGCGCTGAAATCCACATCGACGTGGTCTCAACGCGCAGTCGCCTCTTTAATCGATTAAGGAATCAGGAACCGACGTATTTCCGTCTAAACGTGTCGGAAGATGCCGACGAAGTCCGTTTTGAAGTCCTACCTAAGGATGGAATCGCAATCGATGAGGTCGAAGATGATGATCTCTTCTGCCTCGTTAATTTCCATCGCAAACTGATCCGTGTGCGGGTAAAGGATGGCGCCTCACTCAAACCTGGTTCTGACAAGAGCCATAAAACAAAACGTATGCCTACAAAAGCCCCTCAGAAGAAACCGCGCAAACCGAAGCCCCGCAAGTCGAAGCCATCAACGGCAGCTCCGACGCCAATGCCAACTCCAGCGCCGACCCTCCCGCCGCCACCGCCCCCAAGCGTCAACAAAACCGCCATGGATTACGCGCGAGAGGAAGGCTACATCAGCGGTCCAGACACGTGGATCTTCGACAATTACGCGGAGGCTGAAACATTTTTAGATGGCTGTCTCACCGAATATAGTCAAGAATTGAATGTCTATCGAAGCCTCTCCCCCGAGGAGCAAGCCAACTTTAACTGGAACTCTTTAATGGGAGACTATGGATTCACGCGCTACGATTTCTTCGACCGGCAGAATTTTGCAGTGATTATTTTCTATCACTAAGAAGAGCGAGTCCTGAGGAGCCTTCGCTGGATTTATCGCCCATAGATGGAGTGCTTTTATGTTTAGAAAATTCAAACTCTATAGTCTAAATCCATTCCTCGCTGGATTCTTGCTCCTCTCCGCCATAGCTGGTGCCTCGTATCCAAGCGGTGGCTATCACAGTTATAGTGACGAGGATATCCTGATTAACCTAAAAACGGTCGATTCGGAAAATGATCAGAGTGCATTTATCTCACTGCTTCTCGATCGAGAACTCCATGACCTCGTCCTCGATGACAGCGATCATAGTGAGTATGAGCTGCTTGCGTTTCCAGATGAATTTCTGATTCAGCGCCGATCGGAAGACTCCAGTGAGCAGGTCTCAACGAAGCAACGAAAAAAAGCCTATAAGCGTGTTGCGAGTTATGAACTCAGCCATACCGACTTCGACGCCCCAGCAAATGAAGAGGCCGAGTGGCAGGGGGTCAATATCAGCATCAACCGACGTGCCAATGGAACAAAGCACTGGTCGCGCCTACTCGCTCAGGAGGATTCCTATTTCCGTTTTAGTGAATCGAAGAAAGGGAATCAAATTCATCTCGAACCGATCCCCGACTCGGGTTTATCGGCCTCAGAGATAGACGACGAAGATATTTTCATCCTCTTTCACTTCGAGGATGACATCGCCCATATGGAGATCGTCTACGGTAAAGATTTAAAAGCCGAGGCGAAAGCAAAACCAAGTCAATCGCGGCGTCAGTATCCAAAGCCGTCTTTGATTAAGCCAACAACGGCTCCGCGCACCACAAACGCAGCCGCTCATCCAGCGACCGCAGCGTCTCGGCCTACACCAACAGCCCCTCTACCGACGGAAACAGAAGTAGACCTGAGCTACCTCGATCGTGCCTATGCGCAGGGCTTCTTCGATGATCCGATAAATGTCATCGTCCCCTCCTACGATGCGGGACTCAGTTACGGCTTCGAAGCAGTTCGTGAACGCGATGCAGAACTCACATACATGAACGGCTTAAGCTTGGCAGAGCTAGCCGAATATCAACCAACCTCACATATGTTAATGTTTTACGTTGATGGTTTCTGGGTGGAAGATTTCGGGGATTTTGCTATCTGTCACTTCACCAATTCTGGCAACTGATTTCCAACACGTCGAACAAAAAAGAGGCTCGCTGATGAGAGCCTCTTTTTATGGCATGATACCGATCTGGATTACAACTTCCTCGCCCGACTAGCGACCTCACCAGAGGCCAGTGCTCAGAGCATTCAAGTTTGCAAATTTGACATCAGATCGTACGCAAATCACTTCGCTACATATCCAAAATCGACTGAATGAATCTTCAAGCCATTGTTGGCGACCGAGACCTCTAAGCAAGGATCATCACTGAGGGCAGCAATTGCATCGGCACAACGTTGGCTCGTCGACAGACGGATCTTCTGGATGTGACTGACACCATTCGGGTGCACATAATTTTGGGGCTTCGGGTCAATACTGTAGTAACTCATAAGGAAAGGCATGTCGGGATCATCCGGAAAGTAATTCTGAAATTTAAGATTATTTCCGTGAGTATCTCGTCGATTACTATGCTTCAAATGATTCCCCGAGAAACCAAGTCGATTGACGCGCTCAATCGATGGCCGCAGGTCGCCAGCATCCTGTTCGATGCAGAAGTCGATCCAGCCTTCGTGCTCGCTGTTAAGAATCTTTTTAAAGCGCGCATGAACATGTTTTAAACCGATGAACTTCGAAAGAGAGATGAAAAAACGCACCATCCTGGTCGTTTTCTGGACCTGGATAAGTTCAATAAAAGGTCCCGTACTGAAATAGATCAGGGCATTAAATGGATGCTTCGGCTTACCATATTCGACACAGAATCCACGCTCACGCCAATCCCGGACCGCCGCATCTAAGTCCATCACCGCATAGATCACATGACTTGCTCGCATAGCACTTGTCTCCTTAAATGTATTATTAAAGAGATACTATTCCCATCACGCCTGAGCTGCAAGCGAAGATGGCTTTGATCCCCCCAAATTTAAAAGCGGCCCAAGCGAGCGAAGCCGCACAATCCCTATGGCGAATACTCAAGCTAAAACAGGCGTCTATCCCACGAGTATGCCGATCAAAAAGAAATCAAATCTTACTTGCTCGCTTGATAACAAAGACTTTCTTTTATATTATTCTTATATAGTTATATCTACGACACAGGCCCTGCCGCATCTCGTCGACGCTACGGCGGCATGAGAAAGGAAGGCTCGATGCATAAGACTTGGAAACTCTACAGTCTCGCCCCGCTTCTCGCAGGAATCTTACTCCTCACCGGCCTCGGCTATGGGAGGTACTCGAAGCAGTATTTTCTCTTCGATGATTCAAACGATATCAACTTCGACGAACGCTTTGCGGATCATGATCCCGACAGTTTGGATCCCCAAGATCTAGACGCTCCGCACTGGCATCTAAAAGTCGGCCCCAACATCGCCAAGGAAATTTTTCATGGTGAGAAAACAGCCTACTATGATCTCTTGGTCGAAAGGGATCGCTTTTTAATCCAAAAATCGAATCGTAAGACTCGTATGTCGTCTCGAAAACTCGAGGCACTCCAGAGAGAGGCCGACGTTGATAATCGCCTACTCGCCTACATCGACTGTATCGAACTCAAGCACTGGCCAGAGTCAACTGGTGGCACATATCTAAGTAGTCTCTACGAAATCCGAATAGAAATGAATTTTATCAATCGCGAGGCTCCCCTCTGGCAGGATCTCGAATCCCGAAGTGATTGCTATTTTCGCTGCACCCAAAGCAGCGAGGGGCTCATCCTCGAAGCGATCCCAAGCGAGGGGCTTCGCAGCGAAATGCTAGCAGATGATGATGAATTCGTACTCCTCAACAAACTCGGTAAGTTAGTCATACTTCGAAGCAAGAGTGGCTTGGAAGTGAAAACGAGACATCCTGTCGGATAGAGGAGGGACTCATGATGAAGAAGTCTTTTAAACTCTACAGTCTCAATCCATTTCTAGCGATCATTCTCCTGCTCGCTAGCTTCGGGGTCCTCGTCCACAACGATGGCATCCAGTACGATGCCTCAATGAATGAATGGCTGATTGACCCGAGCTACGCAGAGTATTACGAATGTGGAAGTGGCTACTATCTCCACCAGATCGATGTCGACCATGTGGTCTGCTACCAAATTCTCGGCGACGAGTACGAGGTCCACTACGAAGTCGTCGAAGACAGCGAAGACCTCATCCTGAACAAACTTGGTGGAGAAGGCGTCCTAAGCACTGAGCGCCCAGTAAACAATCGCCGCATTGCCCATATCATTGTCTACCGTATTCCAGACTCTCTCTACTCAGAAGAAAATCGCTGTTCACTCAAACTGCTTACCGAAATTGAGCACGAGGATTCGGAGATCTGGATGCGCCTCAGCTCCCATCAGGATAGCTATTTCCATATCCTTGACGATGGGGATCGACTGCATCTAAACTTGATTCCCGAAAGTGGCCTTTCTCTCGAAGAGGTCTCCGCGGATGATGCCTACCTGCTCTTCGACTACAACGAAGAGAATCAACTGAATGTCAAGTTTTTAATGGGAGCTCAGATCCTCTCCAATGCACTGCAGCCTGAGCCTGCACGTTAACTCTGAGGTCTAAGCGCGCTATGGGAATAGCCCATTGGATCACAGATGGAATTAGAAAGGCATCCCATGTTTAAGAAAGCTAAGCTCTACAACTTTGCTCCCATCCTCGCCAGTATCCTGATCGCAATCAGCCTCGGCTACAACTCCGTCCTCGACTCATTCGGATTCTCAAACGAGCTCTTCGAATGGACCTTAGATACAACAGTTCTAAACGAGGAGAAACCAAACTCACCTAGACGTATTCGTCTCCACCTCGATGAAGCCCTCTATCAGGATATCTTCCAAAATAATGAATCGGTTTATTACGATCTGCTCTGCGAAGATAATCAGCTCATGATTTCCTACCTCGGCCCAGAGACTACGCCGATCTCGACTCCTAAGACAAAGGTCCTCAGTACAAAAAAAGCCACTGACGATAGCCCCCAAGTCGATGAGCGACTGGTGGCTCGTTTCAACTTCAATACAGAATACCCGCCGAGCGAGGAATCACCATTTTATTATGAGGTCAGTTTGGAGATCCAGCTTATCAATGAAGATCTACCTCTCTTAAAAGAGATATCGGAGGAAGAGTCTGCCTATTTCCGTATCGCCCTAGCTGATGCCTATTGGTTTCTCGAACGACTTCCAGAGGAGGGCATTCGTCCAGACACGATCGAGCCCTATGAGGACTTCCTCCTCATAGACCGAGTCGGTAACGATCTGCGCTTCCGCTGCATTAGCGGCGCCGACCTGACCCGATGGCATAACTCGTAATCATCCGTAGTGATCTGCGCATATGCAGGACCTCGACCCATAGAAGAAAGGCTGCCCTATGTCCAAGTCATTTAAACTATTCAGCTTTAGTCCGCTCATCGCTGCCTACCTATTAGTTCAAGCTATTGGCGGCGGAGTTCCCGTCGATGAGTACCGCTATGAAAACTACGTCGATTCAGTCGAGATCTCGATGTTCCAACGCCTCGATATTGAAGATGATGTACCACAGCATAAATTGCTACAGCTCCCCCGCAAGTCGAAAAAAAAACAGTCTTCGTTGCGGTCATTCTTCGCGAACACCCAGGTCACACCGGACTTCGACATGGATCTCTGCCGCGGGCGTCTCGAAGCACGCTATGAGGTGAATCTCGATGACGAGGCTCTCATCGTAAAACGCCTCGACAACCGCCGGATCTTCAACAGCGAACATCCAAAAAATGAGGAGAGGATCGCCTTTATCCGCATTGACCGCGACCCGAATTATACTGGCGATGGATTTACCCTATTAAATGTCCGCATCGATATTGAGCGCGATGACTCCGAAATCTGGCAGCGACTCTGGGAAAAACATAGTAGCTACTTTCACGTCATCGAATACCACGACGAAATGCGTTTTGAACCGATCCCCGACTCAGGTCTAGATCCCGAAGATATCGAAGATGACGACTCCTATGTTCTCTTCGACTTCGACGGCGACACACTCCAGTTACAGGTCAAGCTCGGTTGGGAATTGAAACCCCAAGTCGAGAGCAGCACCTCGCCAGCCCCCATCGTAACGGCCGCCCCCACGTACCCAGCAGCAAATGTTACAAAGACGTATTTGGATTATGCCCATGAGGCTGGCATCTACGAACAAGTAAACCTCCTGATTTTTCCAGACTACGCCTCTGCAGTAGACTTCGTCTCAGGTTGCGAAACGGAGAAGTCGATGGAACTGTATTACTATGCCAACATGAGCGATGAGGAAAAAGCGAACTACACTTGGACGTCCTACCTCATCGTAAATGACTTCCAATCGTGGCAAATTATTGACCATGGTCCCTTCGTCATCCTCAACTTCTCAAGTGGTTTTATCCTGGACGGACTCTGCAACTGACCCAGAGAAGCCTTTACAAAGAACATTCTCTAGACTTCATAGGAGGAGAAAGACTTTTGCGCCTCAAAACATAGTAAATGTCCGATGGTCGAGTAAATCAAAATTCTCTCTTTTTATCCGCCGATTTCCGCATCAAAAACAGACGGATACTAATTTTTGCACTTTTTCCATTCTGAACCGCTTCATTTTTTGCCATTTTAAAAATAAGCCTTGATTTTATATTGTAATTGGATAACTATGAGGACAGATAATAAGTATTGTCGCTCTAATTGCGTGATGTTTTACTCCCCTGCTGAGCCCGCTACAATCGTTCGATCTCCTCCGTCCCTTTACCGCTGCTTACAATGAGAAAGGAGCACTCGATGCATAAGTCATGGAAACTCTACTCCCTGAGCCCACTGCTTGCCGGTCTATTGTTGCTCGGAGCACTGGGGGGAGAGTATCGGCCCATCGATGATTTCTTCACTGAAAACGACACCGAAGTCCACCTCAACCTCAGCGAAGAATATCAGCAGGATAAGTCAGATGATGAGACTCTCTTCCAAGTTCAATCTGCAAGCGATGTCTTCCCATCGATCTTTAGTCTCGAAGAGAAGCTTTGCGAGCAACTATTCGAAGGCAGCGATATCGCCTACTTCGAGATCATAGATGATGCTCACGGCCTCTGTGTTAAGAAGTATACGGAAAACTCGCAGCGTAGACACCGCGGGGATACAAACGAACACATTCTCTTCATCCAAGCGGCTCCAAACCCTGCTCGAATCGCCCTAATCGAATTATCGCGCCTCAACGAAAATTTCGACATAAACCATGACCGCGCCTATCAACCCGTATTCCTCCACATCGAATTAGAAAAGTATGAGCCAGAGCTCTGGCAGCGTTTGCTCGACCATCAATCAATTTATTTTCAGCTCGATGAGAGCTCTGATCAGATTTCCCTGTCAGCGATTGATTTAAGTGAACTGTCTACCTATTCTCTCCCCGATGACGAAAATCTTCTCTACGTCAATTATGGGGATGGAAGTATCCACCTCCAACTTCTGAAAGGAAGAGATATACAAGCACAAACACCTATCAAGCAAACTCAAGCCCCTCAGCCAATCACCCAATCGCCTCCACCCAGCAGCCAAGTCCAGCAACCCAGTACCTTAATAACGAAAACAGCCATCGACCATGCAAAAGAAGCCGGTTTTTTCCCCGGCGATAACTGCTTCATTTTTGACAGTCGTCACGAGGCAGAAAGCGTAGCTTTTGATCTCGGAATGGATTACGATGCCGAAATCACTGCTTATATAAATTTATCGGATGAAGAAAAACAAAACTTCACATGGCATAGCTACATGGGGAGTCGCGGGTTTTCAACTTACGAGATCAAGAGCTTCCCGCAATTCTCTGTAATACTGTTTTACTAGTAGCTTTTTCCCACAATTTTCCCACAAATAATGGAACATCAAATGGCTTATACGTTAGGAGGAGATAATCCCATGAAGAAGATTTTTAAAGTCTACAGCTTAAATCCACTTCTCGCTGGACTTCTGCTAATTGGCGCGCTCGGTGGAGTCTACGTCGAGCACAAAGAGCCCTTCCGCTCCAACGAGACGAAGGTTGTTCTTCCGATGGACCCCGAAGAATCGTCCAATCTAGACGAGGAGATTCACGCCCCCTTCACCCAGGCTCTAGTCGGCAACACTGCCGTCCGGGAGAAGCTCCTCGAAGATGAAAGTTCGAAGCCCTATGAACTCCTCTACCAAGATCGGCAATTCGTCTTCCAGCCGGCTCCCCTTATCGACGAGGACTCTGAGGACGATTACCTCTTGAGTACCGAAGTCGACCTGCTCGTTAAACCCAATGAAGATCGTCTCGCCCTCTTCACTGTCAACGAAGGCTTCGATGACGTATACCGCAACCCAGAGACCGGCAATGAAGAAGCCGTCCACCAGTTCCAAGTCAACCACGATTTCCAATACGTTAAATCGTCCGTATGGGATCGTCTGAGATCCCATCGCGACACTTTCTTTAAAGTCCTCGTCGATGGTGAGCGAATTATCTTCGATCCACTACCAAACTATGGCATAAAGCGCTCAGCAATTAGAGACGATGACCTCTACGCCCTCGTTAAGTACGAGAAAATCGAAGGAACAGAAAACGAACATGAGGATTCCGAGAGTGTTTATCGCGAAAACATCATCTTCATCTTAATCCGTGGTGCTGAAGTTAAAGATCAAAATCCGAAGAGCCAGAAGCAAACGCCTGCGCCACCAAGCAAATATTATCCACCCGCCACAGCACCTTACATTCCCCCCACTACACAAGAATCGATAGACGAGTGGTATGAGACCTGGGTTCCCGAGCCAAGCGTTCCAGATGATGTCAGTGAGCCAATACCGACTGAACCACCACTGACTGCGCCCCCTCAGACTGAGCCAAGCACAACTGCGCCAAGTACGACGGTTGAACACCTGCCAGGATGGATTGATTAATCCATCCTGACGTCACACGTTCTCTCACCTGTGCCCCAATATATCATCCTAGCGGAACCTCAACTCGAAGCGTCCCTGGTAATGGAGTGATCATGAAAGGATTCACGATGTTAAAAAAATTTAAACTCTACAACTTAACTCCCCTCCTCGCTGGACTTTTGCTAATCGGCTCGCTCGGTGGGGTCTACGTCGAACACGAAGAACCCTTTCGCTCCAACGAGACGAAGGTCGTTCTCCCGATGGACCCCGAAGAATCGTCCAATCTAGACGAGGAGATTCACGCCCCCTTCACCCAGGCTCTAGTCGGCAACACTGCCGTCCGGGAGAAGCTCCTCGAAGATGAAAGTTCGAAGCCCTATGAACTCCTCTACCAAGATCGGCAATTCGTCTTCCAGCCGGCTCCCCTTATCGACGAGGACTCTGAGGACGATTACCTCTTGAGTACCGAAGTCGACCTGCTCGTTAAACCCAATGAAGATCGTCTCGCCCTCTTCACTGTCAACGAAGGCTTCGATGACGTATACCGCAACCCAGAGACCGGCAATGAAGAAGCCGTCCACCAGTTCCAAGTCAACCACGATTTCCAATACGTTAAATCGTCCGTATGGGATCGTCTGAGATCCCATCGCGACACTTTCTTTAAAGTCCTCGTCGATGGTGAGCGAATTATCTTCGATCCACTACCAAACTATGGCATAAAGCGCTCAGCAATTAGAGACGATGACCTCTACGCCCTCGTTAAGTACGAGAAAATCGAAGGAACAGAAAACGAACATGAGGATTCCGAGAGTGTTTATCGCGAAAACATCATCTTCATCTTAATCCGTGGTGCTGAAGTTAAAGATCAAAATCCGAAGAGCCAGAAGCAAACGCCTGCGCCACCAAGCAAATATTATCCACCCGCCACAGCACCTTACATTCCCCCCACTACTCAAGAATCGATAGACGAGTGGTATGAGACCTGGGTTCCCGAGCCAACAACTCCGACTCCGACTCGAACCATCCCAATAATCGATCCAACGTCGACTGGATTCGGACCAGATCCCTCACAGTATCCAGACCCTTCAGGTGGAAATTCTGATTTTGCGCCGCCTGGTTATACCCCTCCAAATGACACCACAAATGGAAATAATGATTTGGTACCACCTGGCTATACCCCTGCAGATGATGAAACTATGCCGACTGTTTATTGTCCCTAACAGGAAGCAAGAGTTACTCGTCCTGTTTAGATCTCAGTCCGAAGAGCTCATGACAATCACATGATCATGAAAGGATTGACCATGTTAAAGAAATTGAAACTCTATAGTCTAAATCCTCTCCTTGCAGGTCTACTTCTAATCGGTTCGCTTGGTGGAATCTACATCGAACACGAAGAGCCATTCACCTCCGACGAAACGAAGGTGGTGCTTCCAATGTATCTCGAAAATGAGTATTTAGATGACAACTATTACGACGATGATAACTATGAATATCGAGTCCCTGCCCCCTTCGCCTCAGTTCTTGTCGGTACTGAAGCCGTCAAGAAAAAACTCCTCGGAAATAAAAAAATTAAGCCCTATGAGCTCCTTTATCAGCACGAACGCTTCATTTTCCAAGCAGCCGAGGTGATCGAAGAGGCAAGCGTCCTCAACCTAATTGAAAACGAACTAAGTGTCGCAGAGAACGATAACCGTCTCGTCCTCTTCACCGTCCGAGAAGATTTCGACAATGATCATCAGCCTAGTCAACGCTCTGGACGCAGATCGCGTCTCCATTACTTCACCGTAAACTTCGACTTTGAAGATCTCGAATCGCCAATTTGGGATCGCCTGATGGACAAAAAGGACTGCTACTATCGTGTTCTTATAGATGGCGAGAGAATTGTTTTGATTCCCCTTCCTCTTACGGGAATCAAACGTTCGAAGGTTAAAGCAAACGACCTCTTCGCACTCGTAAAATTCGATAAAATTCGCGACAAAGACTGGTCGAAAAGAAGCCAGCATCACTTTGAAGAAGACGATGATGAATTCGAAAATCAAATCACCTTCCTGCTGATTAGTGGTGCCGATATTCGGAAAGGGAAAAAAACTCGGAAGACGACGGGATCACAATACTTTCCGCCTGTCCCAGGCTGCCCACCGAATTGCACTAATCCCATTATCGATGGTCCGTTTGGCTGGGAAGAATGGGAAGAAGAGGAAACTACCGAGGCATACCCCAGCAGTGAGTCACAGACGTATAACTATCACGAAGATCCGTCTTCTCAAACCACGCCACTGCCGTCATCAGCTCCGACGACTGCAGCTCCGACCACAACAGCTGAAACGTACCCTGTCATTAACTAAGTTTATAGGTTTAACTGGTCTGAGAAGCAAAGGCTGAAAGGCTGTTAGAATAGTTGTACATTAAGCACCACTGTTCTGCCTGAGGAAACATAACTTAGGGATGAAAGGAAAGGCTTTGCAATGCAAAAGAAATTTATCCTTTACAGTTTAAACCCCCTACTTGCGGGACTCCTGTTGATCGGCTCGCTCGGTGGTATTTACATCGAACATGACAAGCCATTTACGGCCAGTGAAACGAAGGTCGTCCTCCCGATGTACCCTGAAGACGATGGCGAGGACGCCTATGACAGCGAGGCTTACTTTCAGAGGATTCCAGATCCCTTTGCTTCGGGACTCATAGGGACGAAGACTGTCAAGAAAAAACTCCTCAAGCAAGAAGAGAAGAAGCCCTATGAGCTAGTCTACCAGGATGGTCAATTCATCTTTCAGCCAGCTGTCGTCGTCGAAAATAGAAATATCCTCAGTCTCGTTGAAAATGAAGATACAGTTGCTGAAAATGATGATCGCCTAATCCTTTTCACACTTAACGAAAACGGACACGATCAGTTCTACTACTTCACAGTGAATTTTGATTTTCAAGATCTCGAATGTCCGATATGGGATCGGCTTAAAGAAAAAAAGGACAGCTACTACCGAGTCCTTATGGATGGTGAGCGGATCATTTTCGCGCCGCTCCCACCTAAGGGAATCCTGCGTTCTAAAATTAAGGCGGGCGACCTATTTGCACTCGTAAAATTCGACATCATTCCACTTCGAAAAGAAGCCAAGAAGGCTGACGCTATGTTTCGAGAAGATGAGAACAGCAAAGAACATAAGATTACATTCCTCTTGATTAGTGGTGATGAAGTTAAAAATAAAAAGAAACACAAGAAGAGAAAAAAGAGCTCCTCGCAACCATCAGTCCAGTATTATGTACCTGGTTCCACCGTACCCAGTCGCGAAGATCCCTACGATGACGATAACTACTACGACGACTATGACCACAATGATGTTGAGGACGACCATAGCAGCAGCAATCTGGGGCAGACGAGCACGTACTCAAACCCAAACACGGCAGACGATGTGATACCTCCCTCCAGCGAATTCACTCCATTCTTCTATGAATCTTGGCTAAAGGAGCAACAAGCAACAAGCCCCCCAGCTGACGAAATTGAACCCTAGAATAAAATAGTGAAATAAAGCTGAAGAGGCCGCCCAAGAGGGCGGCCTCTTCGTCAATAGCACTCACTTCACTGCAAATCTCTCCCAATTCTTCTTCAACTTATTTTTCACGATCTCGTCGACGTCCAATTCCATCACATCTGCAAGGTTGTATGCATAGATGAGGACATCCGCCAGCTCCTCTTTTACCCCTTCAACATCAGCTTCATCACTCCACTGGAAATGTTCGAGAAGTTCAGCTGCCTCAATCGTAATCGATTTCGCACAATTCTCTGGTGTGTGATATGGAGTCCAGCCACACGCCTCGCGCATCTTACGCAACTCATCAATAATCTCTAAATTCATAAGGCACCTCCAAAAAAAATCTTCTCATTTTAACACGCCTAAGTTCCTCGTAGAATCTTGTATATTCGCGATCCCTTCCAAGTTCAACTTATAAAACCAGGGAATCCCCTAAGAAATTTTTATCGGCAATCACCTTATTAATCGAGATGAAAATACCATTATAGTAAGAAGTCCTATAAAGATCCTACGAAGAACCTAAGCAATCATCTATCGAGTTTTCTTTTCGGAAAGCCCAAAAATTATACTTGACTTTTCTGGATGCTCATTTAAAGTATTGGCTAATAGCACCAAGGAGGCAACGTGTCTCCTGGTAAATTCTAGGAGGATTCTATGAAGAAATTCCGTAAGATCACATCGTTAATGCTGGCTTTTGGTCTAGCAATGGGCTTAACGTCTCTCTCTCTTCGAGCCGAAGGCGAAAAAGAGCAATCGAAGGAAGAAGCACACGATTGCTGCCAAGATTCTGAGGAGGGTTCAGAAGCTTCTGAACAGGCTCCTGAGCAGAAGGAAGAACACGAGCTTCCAGCGCCCGAAGTTCTCGAAGATGTCAACCTTAAGGAATGGGACGGCTTCTGGAACAACATGGGTGCCTACCTGAAATCTGACGAGCTGAAGTCCGCTTTTGAGACTCTTGCTCAGAACGAGGGTAAATCTGTTGAGGAAGCCCGTATTGCCTACAAACTGAAGAGAGCAGCCGCCTTTGATGGCATCGAATTCAACGGCGAAGAGGGCACGATTGCTTTCTACGACGGTTTTAAGGATGATGCCAACGTTGATCCACTGAGTAAAGCTCATTACAGCTATAAGGAATCATATAAGGTTAAGCACGGTAACTTCGATCTCGAGTGGCACGTCTTCACAACTGAAGATGAGGGTGCTCTTTATCCTGTCGTCGTCCTCATGGGCGTCCACGGTGAAGAAGTCCTCACCCACTTCCACATGCGTTACGGTGATGATGCAGTCGAGCTCCTTAAGAAAGATGGCTGGTTCCCCACCTTCGTCAAGCCAGAATCCACCTTCGATCAGCTTGCTGCTGAGATCACAGAATAAGTTAGTTTTTAATAAGTGAGGGACTTCCCGTCCCTTGCTTATTTTTTTTGATTAAATTCTTCAAGGAGGATTGTATGAAGAAATTGCGTAAATTTACATCACTGATGCTTGCGTTTGGTCTCGCCATGGGCCTGACGTCAATGACACTCCGAGCTAATGGAGAACACGAAGAAGCTGCCAAACCCCATCGCGTCGAAGATGCGGAAGAAATCAGTCTCTCCGAATGGGAGGGTGAATTTAACAGCCCAATTGCTTATTTTGAGGACGAAGCGGTTAAAGAATCGATGAAGCAGCTCGCCGAGAAGATGGGCAAGAGTGCTGACGAAGTCTCCCACGAGTGGGAAGAGATGATGAAGTCCGATTTTAAGGCCCTGAAGGTTGAGGGTGATAAGATCACTTTCTTTGATGGTAAGATCGGCGAAGGAAAAGAAATCACGAGCGCTGAGTACGCTTATGATTCGACCTATGCAACTAAACACGGTAACTTCGACCTCGAGTGGTTCGCATTTAGAGCGAAGAACGACGATGCTCAGTATCCTGTTCTCCTCCTCATGCCCCTTCATGGTGAAGAAGTTCTGATGCACTTCCATATGCGCTATGGCAGCGACATCGACTCTCTCTTCGAGAATGAAAACTGGTGGCCAACGTTCATGAAGAGTGATACGACGACTGAACAGGTCGTTGAAATGATCGAATCTCATGCCAACCATGACGAAGATGCGGAAGAAGCTGAAAAGTCGGAAGGAAAAGAAGAACACGAACTACCCGCCCCCGAAGTTCTCGAAGATGTCAACCTTAAGGAATGGGACGGCTTCTGGAACAACATGGGTGCCTACCTGAAATCTGACGAGCTGAAGTCCGCTTTTGAGACTCTTGCTCAGAACGAGGGTAAATCTGTTGAGGAAGCCCGTATTGCCTACAAACTGAAGAGAGCAGCCGCCTTTGATGGCATCGAATTCAACGGCGAAGAGGGCACGATTGCTTTCTACGACGGTTTTAAGGATGATGCCAACGTTGATCCACTGAGTAAAGCTCATTACAGCTATAAGGAATCATATAAGGTTAAGCACGGTAACTTCGATCTCGAGTGGCACGTCTTCACAACTGAAGATGAGGGTGCTCTTTATCCTGTCGTCGTCCTCATGGGCGTCCACGGTGAAGAAGTCCTCACCCACTTCCACATGCGTTACGGTGATGATGCAGTCGAGCTCCTTAAGAAAGATGGCTGGTTCCCCACCTTCGTCAAGCCAGAATCCACCTTCGACCAGCTCGCCGCTGAGATCACGGAATAGTACACCCTTCGTGCCTCCGGGCACGCTTAGAAGAGGGCCGAGCCATGTGGCTGGGCCCTTTTTATTGAGACTAGAGGTATTTAAATTATGAATCTATTTAAACAGCGCATTGCTCGTTTTACAACCCTCCTGCTCGGTCTCGCACTCATCCTACCGACCTTGCTAACGGGCTGCAAACGGGATGATGCCCCTCAGCTGGATAAGAACGGTAAACCGAAGCCCGTTGTTTACACGAGCTTCTTTCCGATCTACAGCCTCGTAAAAGAGCTCGCAGGCGACACCCTTGATGTGCGCGTCTTTGTTGGGATCGATAAGGATCCTCACCTTTGGGAGCCAACCCCCCGCGATATGCAGAAATTGCATGACGCAGACCTCCTCATCGTCAACGGTGCCAACATGGAACGCTGGCTGGATTCGGTCCGTAGTGCCCTCCCCAATCTCGAAGTCATGACCCTCTCAGACTCGGTTGAACTCATCACGTACAAAGGAGCGGCTGCGCTCGGAGACTTCCAATATGCTGCCCAAAAAGACTTTAAGGCAAGCGAAAACTACGGGATTGAATTTGGCCATACCCATGAGGACCTGATGCGTATCGCCTTCGTTCGAAACGATAGCGACCTATCTAAAGATGAACTGATCGCCCGTGGTAAAAAAGCAATGGAGAAAAAAGCACCCGTCATCCTCCAGCATGCGACGATCAATGTTGAGTCAGACCAAGTCTACGCAATTGAAATGGGCCATGAGTCGGGTGACGTCAAACTCAAGTTCCCTGAGGATGGCAAGTGGGTTTTTTACTCTGACCGCATCTCCGAACCCATTCTCGCCTATAACCTCGTCAACGATAAAAACGAAATTCTCGAAGATCTCGAGATTGTTCTCGAGGGAAACACCTCATCACTCGATAAGATCACCTACGATCCCCATTCCTGGCTCTCAATCGTCAATACGAAAAAGTATGCCAATGCAATTCATGACGAGCTCGTACGTCGCTATCCAGATTTCAAACGAAGCTACCGCCGCAATAAGGTCAAGCTTGTCGACGAGATGACAAGTTTGGAATACGAGTATCGCGAGAAATTTAAAGATGTTCGTTGCAAAGAATTCGTCGTCACCCACAATGCCTACTCCTATCTCGCCCGCGACTTTGGACTCTGCCAATTCCCCCTCCAGGGCCTGATCTCCACCGAATCACCAAGTCTGAAGACAATCAGGAAGGCAATTGACTTCTGCAACTATTACAAGATCAGCACCATCTTTTATGAATATGGCCGTGCCCAAAAAGGTGCGGACACCCTCGCCAATGAGCTGGGTGGCCAAGTCAAACCCCTCGCCTCCATGGAATACCTCACTCCAGAGCAGCGCCAGCATGGTGACAACTACGTCGATCTAATGAAGATGAATCTTGAGAATCTGTATGAGGCGATGAAATAATTCGCCTCCATTAAAAATTGGAAAAAGGAACACGTATGGCTAATTGTATTGAAGTCAAAAATCTATCCTTCTCCTACACCAAAGACCCTGTCCTCACGACCCTCGATTTTACGATGGAGCAGGGCGAGATGGTCGCAATTGTAGGTGAAAATGGCTCAGGTAAGAGCACCCTCCTAAAAGTACTCATCGGACAATTAAAGAATTACTCTGGATCTGCCAAGGTCCTCGGCCAGGAAGTCGCCCGCACCGCTGCACTCCGACAAGTCTCCTACATTCCTCAGAACATCTCCGTCCAGAGCATTGCCTTTCCGATCACCTGCCTCGAAATGGTCGTTCTCAACCTCCATCGCGACTTCGGCCCCTTTAAGATTCCGAGCAAAAAAGCGAAGAAAAAGGCAAGTGAGCTCCTTCATGACATGGGGCTCGGTGAATACCTCAACACCCCATTTAAGGAACTATCGGGAGGTCTTCAGCAGCGCGTCATGATCTGCCGCGCCCTCGTCAACGAGCCCCAAGTCATCATCATGGATGAACCCACTGCAGGCATCGACGAAAAGAGCAAAGGGATCTTCCTCGAACTAATCGCTAAGCTCCAGGAGGACTACCAAGTCTCTATCGTCCTCGTCACACACGAACTCGATCTGCTGCATGACCACCTCAAGAAATGCCGCATCTTGAAAATGAAAAATGGAGGGCTCGAGAATGTTTGCCTTTGAATTTATGCGTAATGCAATGGCCGTCGGCATCATGCTGGCGATTATGATTCCAATGATTGGAGTCGTCATGGTGAATCGCCGCACCTCGATGGTCGGTGATGCCCTCTCCCACACCTCACTAACGGGTGTCGCCCTCGGTCTAATACTCAGCTTTAACCCCGTTATCGGCGCAGTCATCATCTGCATCGTCTCGGCCTTTGCCATTGAATTCTTCCGTAAGAAATTCCCCCAATACGGTGACATGGCTACCGCCGTCATCATGAGCATGGGGCTCGGCATCGCCGCAATTCTCTCCGACTTCGCTCCCGGCGGAAACACCTTTGAGTCCTACCTCTTCGGTAGTATCTCAGCCGTCACTAAGCAAGACGTCCTCCACGTCGGCATTGTCTTCGTCCTCGTTGTCCTCGCAAGCCTCGCATTCTATGCCTCCCTCCTCGACCTCGCGATCGACAAACAACTCGCCCGCCTCGCCGGCGTAAAGATCGGTGTCGTTAACAGCATCTTCACCCTCCTGACAGCCGTCACCGTTGCCCTCGCCTGCAAGATCGTCGGTGCCCTCCTCGTCTCTTCGCTCCTCGTCCTCCCCGTCGCCACCGCACTGATCATCGCCCGGAGCTACCGCCAGACCTTCCTCGTGTCGGTAATCCTCGGCATTATCTACATGGTGATTGGTATCACCCTCTCCTACTATTTCACGGTCCGCCCAGGTGGCACGATCGTCATCTGCGCCATCGTCGGCATGCTCCTCATCGCCGCCTACTCAAAAATCCGCCCCGTTCACACCAAGCAGAAACTAGGCGAGACAATCGACTAGGGATTTGAGCGAAAACAGCTATGCAGAGGGCCAGTCCGCAAAATAGCGGACTGGCCCTTCTTTATTTCCACTGGAAAAATGCGCATAAAAAAGGAGCCGAGCTCAAGAGCTCGGCCCCTACACCCTGCTCGCTTACAAGCGCGAGTCTCGCTTCATCGACTGCATGTCGACCAATTTCTTAAAGGCCCCATTCTTAGCGAGGAGCTCCTCCGGACGCCCCTCCTCGACCACCCGGCCCTCGTCGAGGACGACGATGTGGTCACAGTTCATGACGGTGCGCAGGCGATGCGCAATCAGAATCAGCGTCTTATCGGCGATCAAACCCGCAATCGCTTCCTGGATCTTCGTTTCACTGTCTGCATCAATCGACGCCGTCGACTCATCGAGGAAGATGATCGGAGCGTCTTTTAGGAGAGCACGTGCAATCGAAAGGCGTTGACGCTCACCGCCGGATAGGAGAGAACCAGCCTCACCGATCATCGTATTGTAGCCCTGAGGCAGTTTGCGGATAAACTCATCCGCCTGGGCCAGTTTGGCTGCCCGTTCGACCTCTTCATCGCTGGCGTCTTTTTTACCAATGCGAATGTTCTCCCGAACGCTGTTGTTAAAGAGGATGACATCCTGGAAAACAACTGAACTGTACTTTAAGAGATCCTCGGGATCCCAATCACTGATGCGCTCACCACCGAGGCGAATTTCACCAGAATCAAGATCGTAGAAGCGCAGCATTAACTTGGCGAGCGTGCTCTTACCACAGCCCGAGGGACCGACGAGGGCGGTGACCTCACCCTGCTTCGCCGTGAAGCTGACGCCACGGATCGTCTCCTGCTCCGAAGAATACGCGAATCGAGCGTCGCGGACTTCATAGTCATAATTCCGTGGCTGCTTCTTCTCGCCAGTCATCGTCTCAATCGACATCAGTTCAGCGTTACGGCGTAGCGGCTCGCCAATGTAGAGGAATTCGAGAAGGAAGACCGTACAGCCGATCAACGGCTCATAGACGACCACCGAGACAATAATGAAGTTTAAAAGCTGGACGAGGTTGAGACTGCCTGATGCAAACTCACTGAAACCGACGAGAAGAATACTGACGATTCCCAGTCGGAAGAGGGAGAGAATCGGTGCGAGGATGATGGGGTTTAAGATCTCTGAGCGCAGTTGGCTGCACTCAGCGGCATCGAGGACGGACTTGAATTCTGAGAGGCTCTTTTTCGTGCGCTGGTAGGCACGAATGGGTAGGACATTATCGAGAAGTTCCTGCATGCCATTGCTGACGCGGATCGTATCCTGGTGATGCTTGGTATCGAGGCGCGACTTCTTTGATTTAAACAAAGCGATGAGGAGGAGGGCGAGTGGCACCGGCCAGAAGATGGCGATCGCCATCTTGTAATTGAATGCGACGACCATGATGAAAATGATGACGCTGCTGATGATTGCCCCGACGAACTGAGGAACGGCGTGGGAGAAACAGTGTTCGAGGCGCTCCATATCGACGAGAATCGTCCGAGAGAGGTCGGCAAGATCGCGACCACTGAAGAAGGAGAGTGGCAATTCCGCGAGGCGCTTCGAGAGGGCAATACGCTTCTTCGCAGTCTCAGTATATGTCGTCGTGTAAACACGGTCGTAGAGAATCCGCTCCGTCACATAGCGGAGGATGAGGATGATTGGAATCAGATAGAGATACTTCGCAATCGAAAAGGAATCCCCACGTAGATAGGCGAGTCCATCCTGCAGGAAGAGAGCAATCAGAAGCATCGGCAGGATGAAAATCATGTTTCGTGCCGCTGACCAATAGATGGCGCGCGACATATTGACACTGCCTTCGTCCGAAAGGTGGAAATAACGTTGCAAGAGCTTTTTCATGCCTGTCCCTCCTGAATCGTCCATTCGGCTGCACGCTCGTACTCTTCGACAATCGCGCGGTACTCGTTCGACTCGGCCATCAGTTGCTCATGTGGTCCATGGGCGACGAGATGCCCCTCACTGAGGAGAAGAATCTCATCAGCGTTGCGAATGCTCGACAGTCGATGCGCACTCGCAATCGTCATCGTATCCTGCTTCAGCCGTTCAATTGCAGCCGTAATTAAGACCTCATTTTCACTATCGGCAAAGGCACTCGCCTCGTCGAGCAGCAAAATCGGTCGATGCCGTAAGAATGCCCGTGCAATCGCGAGGCGCTGAGCCTCACCACCCGAGACATAAGTCCCACCTGGGCCAAGCTTGGCATCTAAGGATCCAATGCGCTCGTAGATATCCATACACTGTGCCTCGCGCATCGCGTTGAAAATCTCCTCGTCGGAGCAATCGAGCCCCATCGTGATGTTTTCGCGCAAACTCTTATGGAGGAGCGAGGAAGTCTGGAAGACGACTGCAATCTGGTTACAAAGCTCCGAAGTATGGAGGGAACGGACTTCGCGCCCATTGACCCGAATCGACCCGGAACTCGAATCGGACTCCAGATCATAGAGATGGAGGAGCAGCTTTAAGAGCGTACTCTTGCCACTGCCACTGGCACCGACGAGCGCATAGGATTTATTCGCCTCAAAATGAAAGGAGAAATGCTCGATGGCTGGACGCTTGCGACCGGCATAGGTAAACGAAACATCCTCAAACGTAATCCCCGTCTCCTCACGCTCAGGCAGAACCGTCACCGAAGCATCCGGTGTATCGAGGATCTTCGCGATCCCCATAAGCGCCTGATTACACTGCTCTTTTGACTCATTAATACTGAGGATCGCCATTAGGGTGCTGTAGATCAAAAATGAAAGGAGAATCATGAAGATCGCATCGGCGAAGACGCGACTCGGATGGCCAGAAATGGACATCAGCCAGAGAGCCACAGGAATCAGCACCAGCGTCGCCGCTGAGATAATCACCGTCGAACTAATCATCCCACCGCGGAAGCCAAAAACAATCCGTTTTGCAATCCCATCAAAGGCGAGGATATCCTCGTAGAAATTCTGAAAGCGCTCAACGGTCTGCTGGAAGACCTTTACCACCGGGATACCACGGATGTACTCACTGCCTGAGACACTGAGGCGCTCACCGAACTGGGTAAACTGAGCCATCTCACTCTTCATCGTCTTCGCCACCATCGTCATCATCACGACAACGCCGACAATGGCAAAGGCGAGGATAACCAGAGCGAGCCGATAATCGATGTAGAACATCAAGAGGATCAGCGAGAGCGGAATCATCATCCCGCGAGTCATATCTGGCATATTGTGAGCGATGTAAGCGTGGGTCTGCCCCGCCTGATCATCGATCCGCCGACGAATCGCCCCACTATCCTCGGCCTCGAAGTAAGAGATCGGCAGACGCATGAGTTTGGCAATCCCCTGATAGCGGATCGACTTTTCAACACGAAAAGCCAAAACATGGCTGGCGACACCGGACAATAATGTGCAGAGAATGGCCACCACCTGCGTAATCGCAATCAGGATCGCATAGTGGCGTACCGCCTCCATCGGGATATGAAACTCTGCCTCGACGAATTCACGCACCAAGAGATAGAGATAAAAGAGTGGCAGGATGCTTAAAACACCTGAAATCGCTGATAAAAGCAACGATATCGTAGCGTATATTTTCTTATCCTCGCCGAACTGTTGAATCGCCCATTTTAGGCTTACTTTTTGCTCGTTCATACGGCCTCCTTTACTTGTCTTTTTTCCAAGCCTAGCACAGCGACTTAGAGGCAACAATTTCAGAGAGTAAGATTCGGCTAATATGATTATTCTGGCTGATCGTGTTAATCTATCTCTATTGAATAGTAAGCCATGGCGAGGGTGCGCACGTAGGCGCTAAATTCGCCAATGGACAACGATCGGTGGAAGCGGGGAATCATCAGATGGCGATAGAATATCAGCACACCTACGAAGGTCTGAGGCAACTCGGCTTAGTCGAAACGGAGAGCTCTGGAAACTTTCCACCACGCGGGCGGGTCTTCACACTCAGCAGCGAACAGGCCCATCTGCGCTACTGGCTCTACGAAGGGCAGGACTTCTTTATCAACATCCATGACTTTGACATCTTCGAAGACCTCTCATTTCACTTCGACTGCGATGCCTCAGCGGGGAGTCACACAACGATCTCGATTATAAAAGAGGCCTGTGGCGACGTCCCGAGCCTCCAACGCAATCTCGAGAGTGGCATGGTTATGGCCTACCACCGACGCAACACCAGCTTCCATGGAATCCTCCACGCGGGTTCGAAATTCAGCTCCGTCGGCCTAGAATATAAAGATGGCTTTTTCGATCAAAAGCTCTCCAAACAATACGACATCAAACTCGCTGACATCGAAGCTGCCCTCGCCAACCTCAACCACGGCCAACTATTCCCTCAGCTCCTGCGCATCGCGGACGAGATCCTCCTCTATCGCGAGGACTCTCCCATGTGCGACTTCTTCTACGAAACGAAATCAAAAGAGATCGTCTCGCTGATCCTTAAGGATTACTACGATAAACGCAACGCCCTAAAATCAAAGGATATTGTCGCCATCGAAAACGTCGCGAACATGATCAATGAACACTACATGATGACCCTCTCCCTCGACTTCCTCGCGGGTATCGCCCTCATGAGCAAATCGAAGTTAAAAGACTGCTTCAAAGCCCATTACGGGATGACGATCAGCGAATACACCCAGCGCCGCCGCATCTACGTCGCCGAACACCTCCTGATGACCACCGACCTCTCAATCGCCAATATAGCAAAGGCGGTCGGCTATAAATCCCACAGCCGCTTCTCAGCCCTCTTCCAGCGCTACCAAGGCCAGGTGCCGACTGAATACCTCGCCGAACTACGTCAGCGCCAACGCCATATCCAACAGGAAAAATCGAAGAAATCCAAAAACGGAGAATACTATGTCGAAGCGCCTTTATAAAGCCGTCGCACTCCGCCTCTACCCTAGGTTCAGCTACTTCGAAATCGCTGAACTCGCAACCCGATTGACCGTAACGGGAATCCCGTTCGTAAGCTTCGGATCCGAGCACACGCCCATTCGCTCCGAAGAAGGCCTACTCTTCCAGACAGAGAAGTGCTATCAGAACTATGTCTCGAGCGAATTCAGGAGTTTCATCCTTCCCCACTGTAGTGATCTCCTCACGGCTCTGAGGTAGGAAGCCTTAATCTCTTTTTTAGAACGGTGGGCGGAAGAGGGAAAACTCTGGTTTGCCGCGATCAGCGAGCCCCAGCCGTTCAGCTTAGACGGGGACTTGCCGAAACTCGCAGAGGCCGCAGCGGCTAGATTTCAGGATAACTATGCCCTGTGTCTTTAGTTGGATGAGCGAATTTCGAGACTGAATGAAACTTGGTCAGCGGGCAGACAAAATTTCGAAAAATGAACGACACGATTTGTTTGATCAGTAATCGATCGTTTTACAATGGCCAAGCCGTTATAAATTTGTGCCTTCAGTAATTTGATTTCTACAAAATCTGCTTTTGCGCTTGCATAGCTACCATAGCTAATTTCCTTATGTGCCGAACAAAACTGTATGTTGTAATGCTCCCGCAGCATCTTAAATGTAGATGAGTATGCTTTCAGTTGCTTTTGTAGGTCTGGATAATAATCTAGAGGGAAATATGCGTAGTCTATCGAAAAC
>JAUNVS010000016.1 GCA_030537565.1 Eubacteriales bacterium
TTCCAGTGAGCGCATGATGGATGCCCTTTATTTGATGAAGGGAGAATTGATAGGACTCACTGATGGAAATGTCAGCTTCGATTCGAGCTTTGAAAAGGAGTTAAACCCGAATCGCTTGGCGTCGATGCTTTATGAAGCCATGCGCTTGGATCCAAACATCGAGATTTCAAATGAGGATCTCAAAGATCAACTCGAGCGACTTTTGGCTCAGGACCCGGTATTACAGAAGAATTTAGTTGATTTGTTTGTCGGCTATCTAAATATGGATGCGAGCACTACGGTGGGGGATGATCTCAACGCCTGGTTGCAGGAACAGGGGGAATTTCTCCAACGTTTTTGGCATTCACTGCGTGAGTCTAAAATATGGAATGATACAGTTAGTGAGTTCAGATCTCTTGTCAACACGCTGCTACCAAGTGAATAGGATAAGAGTTAAAAGTTGAGGTATTTTCTTGAATCGCATTAAAAAGACACACTTGGGGATCTTGTTGGCAACAAGTCTCTTGATTGTACTGATCATCTTCATGATTAACCAGTGCCTCAGTTTGGCCTCGTTTTTGAGTTTTGGGGAGCCCAGGGTTCAGCTTGTCCTGAGTATTCTTTTCCTCATCGTGATCTTCTCGCTGCTCGGATTTCCAATATGGCTTTTTTACCGATACCCACAACGCGAAGCTCTCCCTGAGGATCGCAATAGTCGCCACTACAGCGTTGCACTCGATAAACAGCTGAGAGGACTCAAGCGAAACCGCTTTTTACGTCAATCAGGACATTTGTTTGATCCGGAACTTGATCTCGAAATACAGGTTCAGCTCGCCCAAAAACGGCTTAGTATCGAGGCCAATCGCTTGATTCGTGCCGAAGCGAGTTCGGTCTTTTTGAGCACAGCGATATCTCAAAATGGAGTCCTCGATGCGGCCTTCGTAGTGGTTTCGTTATTCCGTTTGATTTACCGCTTGACTCGCCTCTATGAGAATCGTCCACAAATCCTAAAGATCATCAAAATTTACAACTACATTCTCGCTGCTATTTTCTTGGCGCGCAGCATCGAGGATCTCGACTTAATCGAGGCTCAGTTGGAGCCGATGATTTCTGCTTTAGTCAGCAGTTCCATGCTCGCGATGATTCCAGGTGCAAAACAGATCAGTCAGATTGTCATCACGTCTCTCGCAGAAGGAAGCGTTAATGCCCTGCTCTGTCTTCGGGTCGGAGTGATGTGTCGTCGGCTACTCTCGAGTCACCTCGAACTTCCGAAACGAGAACTTCGTCGCGAAGCCTCAATCGAGGCAAGTGGTTTATTCATACGCCTGGTACGTGAGAATGGTTCTGCGATTGTTCGCGTGGTCGGTCGTTGTTTCAAAGACTTACCCAAGAATATCGTGCGGCGAAAACGTCGGGATAATTCAGATGATTGCTTAACGAGCGTCGAAAAATAAGAGTGCTCTCGCCAAGTGTCTTAGCAACTTCAAACAATAAAATAGATCTATATAGATTAGAATCGGATTAATCGCCTGAAAACATTGGTGATGATAAAGATGATCTTTGGATTTTCAACAAAGCGTAGCGAGTCGATTTGACGCACTATTTTAGTCGGACTACAATGCAAATTGGCTCAGTTAGTTGGAGTTTATATCTGCAAACGTTTCCTAAATGTGAATGTGAACAGATGCGAAATGAGGCGAGTATGCAAGAAATAATTGAATTTTTGCGTGCGCTCGGTCGTAATTTGTGGGAGCAAGCGCGCATTGGTGGCCGCAGTATCTCTGATGGAATCACCGAGACGCTCGATTACGGCGGGCGCGTTCACATCCATATTGGAAATATCAGTATTCCAATTTCAGATGCGAGCATTGCGCTCTGCTTTACAACCTTGATCATCTTAATCATTGCGCTTGTCTTGCGGACGGCTTTAAAGCTTAGTGGCATTAATCGCCGCCAGACGATCCTTGAGGCCGCATACCAGGGGCTAGTCAATCTAGGGAAGTCATTTGGACTTGATCAGCGGCAGGCTGCCACGATGGCACCGATTATTGCTTCGATTTTCTCATTGATCACGGTGTCGAACTTACTCTCGTTGGCCAAGCTTAAGCCAGCTGCTCAGAACCCAGCCTTTCCCATCAGTCTCGCGTTGTTTACGGTCTGTCTATGTATTTTCATGGGGATCCGCTTCGTCGGTATATCTGGATTTATGCGTTCTCTGATGCATCCGATGCCAGCACTGATGCCATTTCAGGTTCTTGACTACTTGATTAAGCCGATTTCATTGGCCTTTCGTCTCTTTGGCAATATTTTTGGTGCCTTCATCCTCATTGAATTTTTGGGATTGGTCTTGCCATTAATAGTTCCGACTGTCTTCGGCCTTTGGTTCGATTTAGCTGACGGTATCCTCCAGGGTTTGATTTTTGCGATCCTGAGCTTGAACTATGTTGGCGAGATTGTTGAGAAGAGCTCAGAGATGGAAGAGTTGGCTGCTGAGAAGCGTATGGCTAAAGCTGAGAAGAATTTTGCGATAAAGTCAGATCAAGCATCGTCATAGGATGGCGCAGGCTGATTGTGATTTTTATAGATTTTAAGGCGCAGCAATGCGCTTAGGAGGTTTTTTATGGATAGAGGTTTGATTGCTGTTGCGGCCGGTTTGGCGATTGGAATCGCCGCAGGGCTCTGCGGTCTAGGCATCGGTTTGTCTTCAGGACGCGCCTTTGAAGCGATTGCCCGCCAACCCGAGCAGGGGAAGAAGATCCAGACGCTTTTGTTAGCTGGCATCGTGTTTATGGAATCGATGGCTATTTACGCGCTCGTCGTCAGCCTCTTGCTCCTCTTCGTCTTTAAATAAGCGTACTCGATTGACGCTTATTGGTCAGGATTAAGGAAGTTCTCCATGATTCATACGCTCGTCTCAATGCATATCATTGCATTAGAGCAGTCGCTCGACCTGTTTTCTCGGGAGAATCTGGCCTCCTATCTCGCGACTGCGATTTTGGCACTGGTCAACCTAGGGCTCACTTACTGGATTATCAAGCGAATCCTCTTTAAGCCAATTCAGAAACTACTAGAAGCCCGACGCGAGAAAATCGAGTCGGACCTAGCTGCTGCTGAGTTGCATAAGCAGGAGGCAGAGGCGCTCGAAGCTCAGTATCACAGTAAACTACAGGCCGCTCATGATGAGGCCTCCTCGATTATTCGAGATGCTCAGAAGCTCGCTGATTTGCAGGCCAGCCAGCGTCGCCAGGAGGTTGAGGAGGAACTCGATCTCTGGCGCAAGCGTGTCCATGAAGAGTTATCGGTTGATGAAGCACGTCAGGAACTCGCACGCAAACAAGCGGTCGTCGATATTTCCACTGAAATGTTGAGGCAGATATTTAAATCTCAGTCCGATGACAGTTTGTTGGATGAGAAAATTCAAGCAGCTGAGGCGGAGGTCCGTAAACAGATGTCCATGAAAGAGGCAGTACGCGATGAAGAATAAACAGCAACGGCCGAAAATCGAAATTATTTCGGCTGAAAAACTGGATGATGCACGGAAGAATCGCATCATCGCTTCGATAGCTGGCGAGGACTATGAAGTCGAAGAACACGTAGCTCCAGAAATATTGGGGGGCTTCGTCGCTCGTAAGGATTCAACTCAGTATGACTTCTCCGTCCAGGGGCATATCAAACGCATGGGAGCTACTCTGCGTAAAAATTTTAAACAAGCCGATATCGAAGATTTGGCGGAGGCGTCATCCGACCCGTTAGAGCGTAACAGTAAACGCTCTCAGGAGCTTTTGGACAGTGAGTGGGTCAAACAGCAACTCTCTTCCGTGAAAGCATATGATGTTCGCGAGGTGGGTGAAGTCCAATTTGTCGCCGACGGAGTGTGTTATGTCGATGGACTGCCCTCTTGTAAAAACCAAGAGCTCTTACTATTCGGAGAGGATCAGTACGGACTCGTCATGAACCTTGAGGATGAGCGTGTCGGTGTCGTTTTATTAGACCAAAACGCCCAGGTGCGCTGCGGTGACATCTGTATGTCTACGGGGAGGACTCTCTCTGTACCCACTGGATCTCATCTGCTCGGACGAATTGTTAACCCGCTTGGTGAGCCCCTCGATGAACGTGGGGACATTGAGGCAATCAATCTTCGGCCGATCGAAGCGCCTTCGGCCTCGATCATCGATCGACAGGCGGTTAACCAAGCCCTTTACACCGGCATCACAGCAATCGATGCCATGATTCCCATCGGGCGCGGTCAGCGTGAATTGATTATCGGCGACCGTCGTTCGGGGAAAACTTCGATAGCGGCGGAAACCATCCTCAACCAAAAGGGGCAAAATGTCGCCTGTATTTATGTCGCGATAGGACAGCGTATGTCTGCGGTCAGTGAACTCGTTCGTCGCTTTCGGCGAGAGGGAGCCATGGAATACACGAGCGTTGTCATCGCATCGGCGTCAGACTCCGCTGCCATGCAGTACATCGCACCTTATGCAGCGACTGCTATGGCAGAGGGCCTGATGTATAACGAAAAACGGGACGTATTAATTGTCTACGATGACCTCTCGAAGCATGCGGTAGCCTACCGAGCCATATCCCTTTTGCTACGTCGCCCCCCAGGGCGTGAAGCGTACCCTGGCGACATCTTCTATATTCACTCGCGCCTCCTCGAGCGCGCTCTCCGGCTATCGCCGGAGCTCGGTTCGGGCTCGATTACGGCTCTGCCGATTATCGAGACTCAAAACGGTAACATCTCGGCCTTTGTCCCAACCAATGTGATATCGATTACTGACGGTCAGATTTTCCTGGATACGGAGAAGTTTTTTTCAGGACAGCGGCCAGCTGTTAGTGAGGGCTTGTCAGTATCGCGTGTTGGCGGTGCGGCCCAATCGAAAGCGATGAAAAAAGTTGCTGGTTCTCTACGTTTGACCCTCTCACAGGCACAGGAACTTGAAGCCTTTAGCCGACTCAATAGTGAGAGCGATTCGAGCACGCAGGCACAGGTTCGTCGTGGGCGACTGATCAAACTCTTACTTAATCAGGGACTCGGCGAGCGACGCAAGATGCAGGATTCTGTTTTCTTGATTTACCTTTGCAATAATGGCTATCTCGATGAGATGGACCTCGAGGCCGCTGAAACGGCATTTAAAGAACTACCCCTCGTTTTCCAGAGTCATGCCAGTGAAGCCTATGAGAAGATGGGAGAAACTGGGCAGCTTAGTCTTGAGATTGAATCGGCCATGCTCGAGAGCTTCCACGCATATCTGAATTCTAGCGGACACGAGGAGGCATAAATGGCCTCGAAGAATGACATGAAACGGCGGATGAAATCAATCCGCGATCTGCGTCAGATGACTCGCGCCATGCAGCTGATTTCACAGATTAAGCGGGGAAAGGCGATGCGCCTCCTCGATAAGTCGAAGCCTTTCTACGTCTACACGATGCGGACGATGAACGAGATTATGATCCAGTCACCGAATCTCTTCGACCCACTTTTCCAACGGCGGAAGAAAGCAGCGGGTAGCACGTGGAAGATTCGCATCATCCTCGTACCTGCTGAAGAGGGGATGGCTGCAGCCTATAGCTTAAAAGTCCTCCGACATGCGGAAAAGCTTGCTGATGAGCTCCTCGAACATGTGCGGGCTCAGGGCTACGATGCCGAGGTCCGTTTTCAGAGTCTGGGACGTTCGATGGCCCATCGTCTAGCGGAAGATGGGTATCTAAGCCTCGAGGATATTCCCTGTGAAAAAAAAGAGCCAGACTATTATTTCAGTCATGATTTAGCGAGTCAGATTCTCGGAGACTACCACCATGAAGTCTTTGACGAAGTCTATTTCGTTTACATGCATATGAATACGAAGGTGAGTTCAGATCCGTTTTATATTCGCATGTTTCCAGCGGATGCGCTTGGACTCCGACTTTTAACAAAGAAGATGTTGAGTGCAGAGGAGCTTGAATATGAGAATGCTTACATCTCGAAGCTCAAGCACCGGCGCTTAGATTTTGAACCGAATGAATTGGAAGTGATTAAGTATCTCGAGTCCGCTTATGCGACGGCGATGCTTTATGGAATTCTCAATGAAGCGTATGCGGCCGAACAGACATTCCGTATGCAATCGATGGATTCTGCGACGACGAATGCAGATGAGCTTCTCGAGGATTTGCAGGCTTTGATGAACCAGACTCGACAGGCAGAGATTACGGAAGAACTTAATGAAATAATCGCTGGTGCTTCTTCCTTAGACCAGCATTGAGGTAAATATAGATGGAGAAGAAATACGAAGGCTACGTCAGTCAAGTCATCGGTTCAGTCATCGACTGCAACTTTGATGAGCGGGCTTGTCCGCAGATCCGTGATGCCCTGTACATTGATACGGAATCTGGACCGCTAACGATCGAAGTCATGCAGGATCTCGGTCATGGGCGACTGCGCTGTCTTGCGATGGAGGCGACGGAGGGACTCTCTCGATCATTAGCAGTTTACGGATATGGTCATGAACTCGAGGTTCCAGTAGGACCCGAGATGCTCGGCCGGATGATTGACGTCTGTGGACGGCCGATCGATGGTCTCGGAGAGATTAAGACTGAGAAAAGATCTCGCATCAATCAGCCAGCGCCGAAGTTCAGTGATGTCCGCGATGAGGGCGAGGTTCTCGAGACTGGGATTAAGGTCCTGGATCTGCTCTTACCCTATGCCCGTGGTGGTAAGATTGGTCTCTTCGGGGGGGCGGGTGTCGGTAAGACAGTCCTTATCCTGGAGCTCATTCGCAATGTTGCTGAGATGCAAAATGCTTATTCAGTTTTCACTGGGGTCGGTGAGCGTTCTCGTGAGGGAAATGAACTCTGGACGGAGATGCGAGATTCTGGTGTTATCGATAAGACGATTCTCTGTTTTGGCCAGATGAATGAGACCCCAGGTGCTCGTATGCGAGTGCCACTTACGGGGTTGACGCAGGCCGAATACTTCCGCGATGTCGAAGGGCGCGACTCGCTTCTATTCATTGACAACATCTATCGATTTGTGCAAGCGGGCTCTGAGGTTTCGGCTCTTCTAGGCCGGATTCCCTCTGCGGTGGGTTATCAGTCGACGCTCGCAAATGAGGTCGGTGCTCTCCAGGAACGCATTGTCTCGACGAAAAAGGCCTCGATTACTTCGATCCAAGCGGTTTATGTGCCCGCTGATGACTTGACCGATCCAGCACCGGCGACAACCTTCGGACACCTCGATGCGATCTCGGTTCTCAGCCGTGCGGTTGTGCAGCAGGGAATTTACCCAGCGATTGATCCGCTTGAATCATCGTCGGTCATGCTCGATCCGAAGAAGATTGCGCCACGTCACTACAATGCCGCAATTGCGGTCCAGGAGGCTCTCCAGCGCTATCGTGAGCTAAAGGATATTATTGCCATCCTCGGTATGGACGAGCTCAGTGAAGAAGACCACCATATGGTTTCACGGGCGAGACGACTTCAGCAGTTCCTTTCACAGCCCTTCTTTGTCATGACTCAGTCGACGGGGATGGACGGTCGCTACGTTAAGCTTGCAGATAGCATCCGCAGTTTTGAGGCAATTCTTGGTGGTGAATGCGACGAGATTCCAGAGTCCTGTTTCTATATGAAGGGGGATATCGATGATGTCTACAAAGCCTACCAAGCCCTTCCCGAGGCAAAGACGATTTCAGCTCTCGGCGGACGCTCAGTGAATTAAAAACTTAGACGGGGGAGGATGCATGAAACACGCTTATTTTCGCTTTGAATTCGTGACTCCTGAGGGCGCGATTATTGAGAGTGATAAGACCTGGCGGGTGCAAATTAATGCCTATGATGGGCTTCTCGCAGTTGAGCGAGGACACATGCCTCTCGTTGTTCCAATTACGCCGGGCATTCTAAAAGTGAATACAGAGGATGAGGAGATCATTCGATTCGCGTCCCATGGTTATGCCATGATTGAACCCGAAGAAGTGGTCGTCCTCGCATCTGCTTCGGAATGGCCCGATGAAATCGATGTCGAACGGGCACGCCATTCTCTAGAACGTGGCCAGCGGCATTACCAAGAGGCCCAGCTGAGTCATAATGCAGCGAGCCTCTCGCGAGCAGAGCATGCGATTCGTCGCGCCAAAGCCCGACTCCATATTCACGAGGTCTATGCCAAACAGCATCACGAATCGTGAAAGGATATTTATCCTCAGTAAACTAGATCTCGGAGCTCGTCGCTGCACTCGCTCGAGCCGCTTGATAGCAAACGCCACAGAGCGACTCATATTCGACGGAGTCTTCCCCATCGATGGCTAGTTGGGCACCTTCGAAGACATAACGGCCGTTGATCTTACGGGCATTAAAAATTGCCTTTCGTCCGCAGGCGCAGACGGTCTTTAACTCTTCGATGCTATGGGCCAAAAGCATAAGCCGATCGCTGCCTTCGAAGGCTTCACGACGAAAATCACTTCGTAGGCCGTAGCAGATCACCGGGATCTCCGCATCAATCACAAGATCAAAGAGTTGATCACAGTGTTTTCGAGAGAGAAATTGTGCCTCATCAACGAGGATGCAGGAGATTGCTGCTGCCGCATGTTCTTCAAGAATGCGACGGCGCAAATCACTATCGGGATCCAAGAGAAAATCCACCTTACGAGAGATCCCGAGGCGGGAGCAGATCTGTTCACCGCCCTTACTATCGGCTCGGACTTTTATTAAATAAACGCGCATGCCACGCTCTTCGTAGTTGTGGGCTACTTGGAGTAGATTGGTGCTCTTACCTGAATTCATTGCACCGTAGCGAAAATATAACTTAGCCATGGGTCTCCATTCTCATTGTCATCAAGTTGAAACTCTAGAGGGGCTTACAAGCCCCTAGGAGTGGTTATAATACTATCCTGTGATTCCGACGAGGGCTAGACTTGCGTCGGTAAAATCGACTAGGGGAGATGGCCATGCGCAAGAAACAGCAAGTTGAGAAACGCAAACAGACGACTTTGATTCAGAAGAGGAATCATTTCTACCTCTATTTTCTCATTCTGCTCGTTTTGGACCTCTTAGCCTTTTTATCCATTAAGCGACTGGCCATACTTGAAATTTATTTCAAGATGATCTTCCACTGCCATCCCTTTAATCTTCTGATTACTATTCCACTTTTATTCTTGATCTTGTTCCTGATCCTACGTCGAAGTCGGGGACTTCGTACCTTTGTCGTAATCTACTTTTTGCTGACCGCGCCCCTTCTTACTTGGCTTAGCTGGGAGTCCCATGGCTTCGCGCAGGCGAAACGTGGCCTCGATCTCAAAAGCGAAGTCGATCAGGCAGTTGAGGTGAATATGGACCTCTATGTACTTAAGGATTCGCCAATTAATCGACTGGAGGACTTAGGGGGCAAGCGGGTAGCCGCTGCTCTACCGCTTGATCAAGATAACGTTTTGGCAAGCCTCGCTAAGATCAACCAGGCCTATGAAACCGTCAGCTTCCCCAGCAATGCTCGGGTGATTGAAGCGCTGATCGATAAAACCTGTGACGTGGCCATCATCAACCGATCGCATTTAGGCGTTCTGCTTGAGGCTAAGCCTCAGTTCTTGAGTGAGTGCAGGCGTTTGGATATCGAATTCCCTGAGCCGAGCACAGATGATCAGCAGGGACTCGGCCATAGCGAGACGAGTGAGACGACGATTGTGGAGATGAGCTCAGCGGGTAAGTTAGAAGCAGATCGCCCAGATGCGGCGACCTCGGCGAGTGCACTGAAGCTGAAGACTGGTCTAAATCTATTTATCGGATTGCGCTCTGATCCTAGTCGTGCTGCGCTTCAGGCCGAGGCGGCAGCCCAACTAATGTTGCTGCATCGCCCCGAGGCCCGACACTCGATTCTTCTTTCGGTTCCGAGCAACTTTTGTGTTGAAGACGGGCAGGAGGGGATCGAGGGCGAGGATCTCTGGCGCTTTCTCCCCTTAGCGGGTCGCAAGTCGCAGATGGCGGCTCTATCGAAGATTAGTCATTTAGAGCTCGACGACTACCTTATTCTTGATGAGTCCAGTCTCATCGAACTGGTTGACGCCCTTGGCGGGGTTGAAGTCAATAATCCGGTCGCTTACGAAAATCATGATTTTCAGTTTCCAGTCGGAAACCTGCACTTAGATCACGATCGCAGCCTCGCATATATTGGTTTAGACTCAGCATCACAGCCAAACTCAGATACACCTAGCTCGACTGAGGTTTTCGATCTTGCTCTCGGGCAGCGTCAGCAAGCTTTGTTGGAGGGATGCATTGCCAAACTCTATGATTACAAATCACTGATGCGTCTCAAGACCTGCCTCTCGATCCTTAGTCGGGGGGCAGAGAGCAACCTCAGTTTCGAATCTCTCACGCGCTTTCTCTTCGACTGTTATCAAGCAAACCGCGATCAGCGGCTTGAAGTCTTGCGACTTAGTGGGAAGAAAATCACGGACTTTAGTTCAGAGCAGATTCCGGATCAGAAGCTTGAAGCCATCGCTTACAGTGATGAGACTAAGTCGATGATCAGTGAGGCGATCTGGGGCATCGAATGAGTTTTTGTCGTACTGGTTTCACCAGTCCCTAGGATTAGCCACATGGAACTAGCTAATTTTCCTTTTTCGGCTTGTCGATATGAGGGATTAGCATATAGACTATGGGCAAAGCCTTTTACAATAAAAGCTGCTTAATGGAGGTTAGCATGAATTTCGAGCTTTATATTATTCTGGCCGGAGGTATATTAGCCCTGGCCTTTGCGCTTTATAAAACGCGTTGGATTTATAAGCGCAATTTGTCAGATGAGATATTGAAACGCACAGGTGGATATATCCAAGAAGGCGCTATGGCCTTTCTCAAGCGTGAATACCAGGTCCTGATGCCCTTCGTGGTTATTGTGGCGCTCTTGTTGGCGGTCGCAAATAAAGGCGTTCTCAGATATCAGGGAGCTGCCTTTATTTTAGGTGCCCTAACTTCGATTGGCGCTGGTTATATTGGTATGCGGGTCGCTACCGCATCAAACTCTCGTACCGCTCAGGCCGCTCATGATGACGGCTTGAACTCCGCACTTAAAGTCGCTTTTGCTGGCGGTTCTGTTATGGGTATGAGCGTAGTTGGCCTCGCGCTCGTCGGCCTCTTTGTTGTTATTTTCCTAGCGATTCACTTTAACGGCTCGAGTGCCGAAGCACTTAAGGAAATCGTCTTACCACTCGGTACGGCTTTTTCATTTGGTGCCTCCTCGATCGCCCTCTTCTCTCGTGTCGGCGGTGGTATTTATACCAAAGCGGCTGACGTTGCAGCTGACCTCGTCGGCAAGGTTGAAGCTGGTATTCCCGAAGATGATCCGCGTAACCCCGCTACGATCGCGGATAACGTTGGCGATAATGTCGGCGACGTCGCAGGCATGGGCGCTGACCTCTTTGAATCCTTCGTTGGCTCGATTGTTGGTGCGATGATTCTCGGTCTCTCGGTCCAAGTGGGCTTTGAGAGCCAGATCAAGCTCGTCTTTCTGCCTTTGATTATTGCAGCTCTCGGTGTTCCCGCTTCAATTATCGGGACTCTCTTCGTTCGTAGTGAACAGGGAAGTGACCCCCAAAAGGCACTCAATCGCGGAACCTTCATTGCCTCCTTCATTGCCATTGTCTTTAACTTAATTGCGATTTTTGTTGTCCTCGGTGGCGACGACTATGCGGGCTTTAAGAAATTTCATGTTGTCGGTGCCATGGTCATCGGCTTGGTGTCGGGGATTATTATTGGGCAGATTACAGAGTACTTCACTGGTACCCATAAGCGTCCAACCAATATTATTTTGAAATCGTGTGAGACTGGTCCAGCTACGACCATTATTTCTGGTGTCGGTGTCGGTATGATGTCGACTTTCCCAACCGTTCTCATCATCGCTGTGGCCATCTTTGTTGCCTATGCCTTCGCCGGACTCTATGGGGTCGGTATTGCAGCAATTGGCATGCTGGTTACCTTGGGTATTCAGCTCTCCGTTGATGCCTATGGTCCGATCGCAGATAATGCGGGCGGTCTCTCTGAAATGGCGGGCTTCCCTCATGAAGTTCGTGAAGTAACCGATAGTCTCGATGCGGTTGGTAATACCACTGCAGCAATTGGTAAGGGCTTTGCCGTTGGATCAGCAGCGCTCACCGCTATCATTCTCTTTAGTTCGTTTAAAGACAGCGCTGGACTCTCGGTGGTTAATGTGACCGACACCCGCGTTCTCGTCGGTATCTTAATCGGTTCCGTCATTCCCTTCCTTTTCTCAGCCCTAGCGATGTCTGCCGTCGGTAAGGCCGCTTCAGAGATGATTGCAGAGGTCCGCCGTCAGTTCCGCGAATATCCTGAGATCCTTCAGGGAACAAAGGTCCCTGAGTATGCGAAGTGTGTCGATATCTCGACCCAGGCTGCTCTGAAGCAAATGCTATTACCTGGCCTGATTGCGATTGTCAGTCCAGTGCTCGTTGGTTTCCTCGGTGGTAGCGCGATGCTTATCGGTCTACTTCTTGGAGTTACGATCACGGGTGTTGGCCTAGCTGTCTTTATGTCCAACTCCGGTGGGGCTTGGGATAATGCGAAGAAGATGGCCGAAGCCGATGATAAGATGGGCAAGCAGTCCGAAGCGTACAAGGCGGCGGTTGTCGGTGATACAGTCGGTGACCCATTTAAGGATACGGCTGGCCCAGCCCTGAATATTTTGATTAAAATTATGTCAATGATTGCATTGGTCATCGCACCAATGCTGCGTTAGAGAGGTCCATCATGTCGAAAAGCTATGAAACTCACATGTACATGGTCTGTTATCCGAACCATGCACTCGTCCTTTCGCAACTAAATCCTGAGGATTTTGCCTTTAAGTACAACTATGGCTCGGCGAGCTACTATTCAGGTAAGCTGGTTTTCGCCGAGATCGACCAAAACTATCGCCACCCATATTTCCGGATTGACGAGGCGCTCCTCAGCCTCAAGCCCCATGAAGATGGGGAGCCGAAGGCGACGAAGTATGTTTCGAGCTATCGGATTCTTGAGCACATTGAGATCTCTGCGATTCAGAAATTGTTCCTCGCAAACGCGGATGGTTCCTGCCTCGAGTTGAAGGAATCGGAGTACCAGGGTCCACAGACGAAGAATGACCTGCGTGTCTACGCTGAGCTTACTCCCCTGAATGTTCTGACCTTGTCGAAGTGGAATATGCGTGAGTTTGGTCGTTATTTTACAGATCCGAAGAATATTCTCGCGGTTCCACGGCTTCTTTTTAGCCAGGTTCGTCTCGATGTTGATAATTTCCTTCGAGAGTTTGAAATGAACCCCTTTATTAATCCACCTCTTCAGGGAATCCATCCCTCGAAGCTCCGTGATGCGATTCTTGACCTGCGTCGTCGGCCGAACAAATTTATGAAGGGAATCACGCTCGATGCTTCTTTCACGAAGGAATCGTACAAGCGTATTAAAAATGGCTTCATGTTTGTCGATGCCGAAGATGAGAAGTTTTTCGCCATGCCGAGCTTAGATGAGATTGAAGAACTGAGATTCTTTAAGAACATTTAAGTCAAGGATGCTATGAATTAGAGGCCTCAGCTAGCGCTGAGGCCTTTTTTTATCTTCAGTCTTGTTTTTTAAAGGAGCAAATTGGGCGAGGTAGAGGCGCCGATAGGCGGAAGTTCTCTTGGCCATTAATTCTTCGTGGCGTCCGATTTCAACGATTTTGCCTGAGTCGACCATAAGGATGAGGTCAGCGTCCTGGATGCTCTGCAGACGATGGGCCACGATAAAGGCGGACTTATTGTCCATCAATTCGTTCAACGTCGCTTGAATGCTTAATTCGCTACGCGTGTCGATGGAACTACTTGCTTCATCGAGGACGAGGACGTCATGTGTTTGTAGGAAGAGGCGGGCGAGGGCGATGAGCTGGCGTTCCCCTTCGGAGAGGCTATTTTGATCTGCGTCGATCATCGTGTCGTAGGCATTCGGCAAACGGGATATAAATCCATCGGCTCGAGCTTGTTTGGCTGCTGCGATAATCTCTTCGCGGCTCGCTTCAGGCCGCCCCAGGGCGATATTATCTGCAATGCTGGCTGTAATTAAGAAACTTTCTTGCAGGACGAGGGCGTAGTGGGCGCGTAGATCCTTGCGATCCACTTTGTAGATGCTTTTTGAGTCAATACGGATGTCGCCTGAATTGGCATCGTAGAAACGCAGTAACAAATTGATTAGGGTGCTTTTACCGCTGCCAGTCTTTCCAACGATAGCGACTTTAGATTTGGCGGGTATTCTCAAGTTGAGATTTTGTATTAGGGGCTTTTCGGGCTCGTAGGAGAAGTCCACATGCTCAAAAGTAAAACTGCCGTCAACCGAAGAGGGAAGGCCAATTGGATTTTCGCAATCATGCCATTCGTCACGTTCAATAAGCTCATTGAGGCGGCTTTGACTCACTCGGGCGTTTTGCAGTTCAGAGAGGACTTGGCTGATCTCATTAAAAGGGCTCGCGTACTGCTGAGCATACGCGAGGAAGGAGACTAGGATGCCGATGCTTATTTTACCCTGGTATGCGAAATGCGCTCCCAGGACAGCGATTGAGGCGTAGACAATGGCGCTGACGAATCGGTTTAAGGGATTGCTGAGCGAAGCGATAAAATTTGCCCGACGGCTGGATTCTTCAAGCTGACTGTTTAGGACTTCAAATCTGTATTTACTCTTGTCTTCAGCCGCTGCGATTTTGAGACTGCGTATCCCGTGGATTTGGTCTTCGGCATAAGCAGATAGGGCTGACCGTTTCTCGGCCTGGGCTTTGAAGTGACGATGGCTTTGGCTTGCAATAAAGCGTGCTGCGAGGACTGAGATCGGGGTTAGTAGGATGATGAGGAGGGCCAGTTGTAATTGGAGCTGGAGGATGAGCAGCATGGTGATCAAAATGCTGAATATCCCAGTAAGAAATTTTGAGAGAAATAGGGAGATACCATCACAGATGTTTTCGATGTCGCCCGTGAGGTAGTGTAAAAAGTCTCCACGTTTCGATTGATCTAAGGCGGAGAGGGGGAGTTTCTGGAGTTTTCTGAAGAGTTGGCGACGCAAGCTATAGGCTAAGGCATAGGAAAGTCTTGCCGCCTTGCTTTCGAGAAGATAGCGGAAGCCTGCCGACAAGAGGGCCAAGCCAGCAATTGTAAGGAGTTGGACCAGGTATGGGGAGGCTGGATTTTGGCGAAGGACAGTGAGGCTGTCGATACTTCGTCCAATCTGAATTGGGATGAAGGATTGGAATGCGACAGTTAAGAGGGCGCAGAGGACAAGCCAAGTGATCTGAGTGCTCTTTGTTTGTGGGAGGAGGGCGAGGAGTGAGCGGATTTGTTTTATTTGCTTGGAAATTGCGAACTTTCTCATCGTTCAACCTCCTTACCCAAGTGCAGAAGTTCGGTACTTAATGTCTTCGGAAACTGCGTTTCGAATATCTCTCGGTAGAGAGCGGACTTGGCCAGTAGTTCCTGATGGCTGCCGAGAGCGACTTGACGACCGTTTTCTAGCACGAGAATTTGATCGCAGTCTAGGAGACTGGAGGCGCGTTGAGCGACTCGAATTCGACTGACATTTGGTCGGAGAGATTTAATTCCCTTTCCGATGTTCATTTCGGTCTCATAGTCGAGGGCGGAGCTAATGTCATCGAGGATTAAGAGTCGGCTCTTCTTTAGCAGGGCTCGTGCGAGATTGAGTCGCTGACGCTGACCTCCTGAAAAATTGCTGCCACCCGATTCGACCTCTGTGTCCAAGCCCTCCTTTGCTTCGATAAATGCGAGGCTGTCACTGGCTTTTAGCGCAGCTAAGAGCTCCTCGTCACCTGCGCTTTCATCGAAAAGTAAGAGATTTTGTCGCAGACTATCTTGGAATAATTCCACGCGCTGGGCGGCATAGGCGATCGACTCTCGGTAGCCATCCCAACTCAGTTCTTTAAGATTGTGGCCATCGATGAGAATTTCGCCAGAACTCGGGGGGAGAAGTCCAGCGATAACCTGGACGAGGGTGGATTTCCCAGATCCTGTTCCGCCGATGATTCCTAGACTCGTTCCTGGCCGTAGATGGAAATTGATTCCTTGAAGAGCATATTCGGGGGCATCAGGGTAGCGAAAGGCGAGGTCTCGCACGTCGAGATCCATGGGAGTCTGCTGTTCCCATCTATCTGCCTTGCTTCTTTGTTCAGGTCGTTCTGGGTCGCTGATCCTTTCCTTTATCCTTAGATGGGCTGCAACTGCCTTTGAAATAAGAAGCATTAGTTGAACCAGTTTTAAGGCCTCAACGAGGATCGCGGACATGTAGTTGCTAAGGGCGAGAACTTCACCGGCTTCGAGGCGCTTACTCAGGACTGCTTGTCGACCGAAGAAGAGGACAGCAAGGAGGGCTAGGTTGATGAGGAGAAAGGAAGTCGGAGCGAGCAGGGCATTTCGCTTCCCACAGACTTCGGCAACTTGGCGGGAGCTTTGATTGACCGAGTCAAAACGCTTTTCCTCAAGTTCTTGCCGATTTAGGGCGCGAAAAATTCGGCGGCCTTCGAAGTTCTCGACCAGGATGCGCGTTAGCTTCTCCAGTTTTAATTGGATTTTAAAAAAGTCGAGGATGCTGCGTCGAGAAAAATAGCTGATCAGGCCGAGGAGAAGGACGATCGTCAACGCAAAGAGGAGGGAGATTCGAGCATCGATTCGATAAGCCATGTACGCTGCTCCAAAGACGACGAAGGGGGAGCGTAAGAGCAGTCGTAGGATCATGTTGACTCCGTTTTGGACGAGATAACTGTCTGAATTCAGTCTGGTGAGAATCTCCTGTTTGGAGCTTAGTTCAATTTCTGCCGCTGACTTATTGAGGTAAGCAGAGTAGAGTTGGCTTCTCAGTTGGGCACTAAGCCGGCTAGCGGATTTGGCGGCCCAGTACTGCGCACTGGCAGCTAGAATGATTGAGACGAAGCAGATTAGAAAGAGATTGCGCCCTGCGTTGCAGATTACATTTAGTTCATGTGCTCGAATTCCAGCATCGATCATTTTTGCGATCAAGAGCGGGACGCAGAGCTCGAGCAGCGTCTCGACCAACTTGAACAGAGGGGCGAGGAGCGATTGTAGACCAGAACTCTTCCAGATGTCGGCAACTAGGGATTTCATGCGTTTAATTGGGTACAAAAATAATCATAGATGGCAGTGCTTAAGGCCTTTGAAATCAAGTAACGTTTTTCTTCGTCGAGGAGGAATTTTATGTCTTCCGAAATGGCGAGGTTCCCCATTGATAGGCGCACAGTTGGGATGTTAAGGTAGCGAGCCGCTGGAAAATCCTCACTTTGAATCGCCTTTGAATTACGTGTCTGGGCCTCGAGCGCGTAGCTGGGGGCCTCGCTAGCCATCTGTGGTAGATATTGGTAAAGGCTGGACTCCAGACAGCGTGCAAAGCGGAGATCGAGTTGATCCCGATAGGCTGTATACGCTGGCTGGCTGGGTAGGTAGCGATTTAGGTCGCGTTGAAAGTAATAGCGCAAGATTTTTTCATCATTGGCTTTGGCTAAGCTTGCTGGCAAGTAGGTCAGACGATAACCGTGAAGTTGATCGGGGCCGCGGTCGCGGTCGACACTGAGATCGATGTAGATGAAGTTTTCTAGATCTCGCATATAGTCGAGGACCTTACGGGCTTCGGGACTAATCCCTAAGCCCTGTGCGATACCGCGCGGGCTGAGTTTGGGATCTGGATTCACCTCATCACTGTTTTGATCGACAATTCGGCGGCAGGCATCGATTAAGGTCTGAATCTCAGACGTATCCTTTCCCTTACTTTCTAAGGCTTTCTTTTCTTCATGAAGAATGATTTCTGCGACAGAGAATATGCGAGCGTAATTTTGAAGTGGTATCGAGTCCTCAGCGATGATATGGACGTTTGCTCCCATTGCCTCTAATGCATAGGCCGTCATGCGTGCAATCTCCATATAGAGCTGATCTTCGAAAATTACCTGATCGCCATGGTGGAGACTGAGATTATTTCGTGTCGGATCAATCCCGGCATCAATAAAAATGTGGGCCCCGATCAGTGGGAGTTCTGATTTGCTGCGATCGATAAAAAACTGACGCGAGCTTTCGATCTGGTAGGTAATACCTGACTTATTGGACCAGCAGTCCATTTTATCGTCGACGCCCTCGATAATTGTGTCGTCCACCTGGTTCGGGGTGATTATGTAGTGGAGGGAGATGTTCTCATCGACCTGGCTTCGGTTTTGCATACGATTTTTGATCATCTCGGGTTTGAGTACCCGTTGTTCCAGTGGATTTTCTTTTAGATAGTTGACGTCCACATGGCGACAAGCACTTGAGTTGAAGGCCAGGAGAAAAAGGAAGAGCCAAGATATGACTCTTCGATGGCGAGTAGCTATTCGATTTGCAATCTCATAGTTCATTAAACTTCCTTAGACCACTTAGAACTGCGCTGGGTAGAGTCCCTCTTGGTGACGGCGCGCTAAGTTCTGCATGACTTTTTCCTTATCATCTTGGTATGTGACACCAAACCAGGTTTCGGAGCAGGGCAGTGCGTGGAGATGAATCTCCCCAGATTGGACGAGTTGGCTGATGAGGACGGGCAAAAAGAACTCGGACTTAAGTGGATTGGCAACGAGCTCAGTTTCCAAAAAGCGGATTAGAGCTGTCTCAATTCGATCGAGGAAGGAGGCGGGGAGGGCCCAGAAATTCATGCTGACAATCGACTTGGGATCGAGAACTTGGCTGGGTTCGAGGCTGTCATCATAAAGTTTCCCATCCTCATGACGGGCGATGGACTTACACTCATAGACTGAACTGACCTCTCCCTCTGCATTAAGCTGGCAAATTCCTCTCGAGACGGATCCAAATTCAGAGACAGTTTTCGAAAGTTCATAAGCGACAAGGGCATAGTTATGGTCGAGGTCGATGGCCGGATTCGTGAGTTGCTTGTGGGCTATCTTAAACGCTGTTGGTCCATAGTAGTCATCGGCATTTAATACGCAGAAAGGCCCTGGGATTTCTGCCTTTGCACAATAGAGGGCATGAGCAGTTCCCAGGGGCTTAGTGCGGGCTGGGTCGTAGTCGACAGAGACTGGCACTCGATCAAGACTCTGATAGGCATAGGCGATATCAATCTTATTGCGCCATTTTGCTGCAACCTGTGCTTCGAAATCATCGCGTATATCCTCTTTAATAATAAAGACGATGCGAGTAAATCCCGCCTGAATAGCATCGTAAATCGAATAATCCATCAGGGTTTGGCCCGATGGGCCTAGACCGTCGATTTGCTTGAGACCGCCATAGCGGCTTCCCATACCGGCGGCGAGGAGAACGAGTGTCGTCTGCATAGCTCAGTCCCTTCTATTATTTGGAGTCCGCAGGACTCGTATAACCGTCTGGATTTTTCGACTGCCAATGCCAGCTATCCTCGAGCATGCGTCGGAGGTCATATTGGGCTGTCCAGTTGAGCTTTTCCTTTGCCTTCGTTGGATCGAGGTAATTCTCCGCAATGTCGCCAGGTCGACGTGCTTTAATTTCGTAGGGGAGTTTTCGTCCACAGACTTCGGAGTAGCAGTTAAGGATTTCGAATACAGAGTAACTGCGTCCAGTACCGAGATTAATGGCATCGAAGCCCTTACGTGTGTTCATCTCTGCGAGTGCAGCGACATGGCCCTTTGCGAGGTCGACAACGTGGATGTAGTCACGGCGTCCAGTTCCGTCTGGGGTGGGGTAGTCATCTCCAAAAATATTGAGGTGATCGAGTTTGCCGACGGCCACTTTTGCAATATAAGGAACGAGGTTCCCAGGAATTCCATTGGGTTCTTCGCCAATCTCGCCAGATTCATGGGCACCGAGGGGGTTGGCATAGCGAAGAGCCGTCGCAATGAACTCAGGATCTGCTTTTGCATAATCCTCTAAAAAGCGTTCGTTGATAATCTTTGATTGGCCATAGGGATTAGTGGCAGAGCTCGTTCCGACGGACTCAGCAATTGGCAGATGCTCGGGTTCTCCATAGACTGTCGCTGAAGAGGAGTAAATGATTTTGTGACAGCCGAACTTACGCATGCTATCTAAGATGTTAAGCGTCGAAATCAGGTTGTTTTTATAGTATTCGATCGGCTTGAGACAGGATTCGCCGACGGCCTTTAGTGCTGCGAAGTGGATCACCGCTTCGAAGGGGCCATACTGCTCAAAGAGCTGGTCCACAAAACTCTGATCATCGAGATCGCCCTCGGCGTATGGAATCGATGTGCCTGAAATCTTCTCGAGTCGCTTAATTACCTCAGGACAGGAGTTGGAAAAGTTATCAGCGATGACAACTTCGTAGTCCGCCGATAAGAGTTCAAGAATGGTATGACTTCCGATATAGCCCGCACCACCGCACACTAAGATTTTCATGATTACCTCCGTTAAATGGGGCGCGTAGACGCCTCGATTTGCCTCGTGAAACCATTAGATATTATAGCGAATACTTCAGGGCTTTTATAGTTGAATCCCTGCGTTTTTGCAGGGGTAACAGTCGGCTCACTCGCCCTCGCTTCGCTTTTTTTCGCGTACATATAGATGCCTGTACGCGGTAGGGCTGAGGCCCGTGTGGGATTTGAAACTCTGGCTGAAAAGTGTGGGGGAGGAGAAGTTCAGATAGACACTGATGGCCTTCATACTCATCTTGCCTTCGACAATCAGTTCTTTAGCCTTTGCGAAGCGCTTTTCTTGACAATAGCGCATCGGGGAGATGCCGAGCTCTTGCTTAAAGCGATGGACGAGGTAGTGCTTATTGTATTTCGAGAGTTCTGCGAGGTTTTGAAGTTGGAAATTTTCATGGTAGTGCTGGTCGATGAAATGTTTGACCTCAGCGATCTCCGGGCTAAGATGTTCATCCTCAACGCACTCGACTTCCGGGCTCCGATCTGCCCGCTTGAGCTGAGCGAGGACGCATAGGCTGAGGGCTTGGCACAGGGGCTCGTAGGACTTCTGCTGCTCGATGGCCTCGCGATAGAGGCGGTGGAGGTCATCGTAAAGCTCTTTGCTCACATCTTCAGCAGAGATACTGATAAAGTCACAATTAATGAATAGGGCCGGTAGTCTAGAGAAAATCAAGAGGGCGACTTGCGTGCCATTGACTTCGTTGGGGCTTGGTCGATAGCTAAGATGCAGCTCTTTGCTATCACTCAGAAGCAAGATATCTCTCTGTTTTAGGTGGAACGTTTGGGCCGTGTTCTTCAGTGTTGATTCACCTTGAATCTGCACATACAGGACGGGACGACCGTCGAGAAATTCTCCCAAATCTTCAGTGCTGAGACCAGAGAGTCGCGCGATGGCGAGAAGAGGGCTCTCGCTCTGTCGAACCCGTCGCAATGGTAATCGAATCATCTTTGTGCGCATAGTCTATCCCCGTTAATTAGACGAAGTCATCCCCCGAATGAGAGGGGTTTATCTGATTGATTATTATACTCGGCGGTGCCAGAATTGCTGAATCATATACGCTTGCTTTTCAAATTGAATTCTAAGAAGTGAGGTCTGCTTGTGACACTAAGATTTTTTTCTAATTTAGACACCCTGTTCTTCGACTCAAACGAATGGAGTCAGAATGCTTCTGATCAGCCGATCGTCAGCCGTACTTGTCTTTTCCGAGGAGAATATGCCTATCTTCAGTTCGTATACGATGGCGACTTAGCCACTCGCTTAACCTTGCACTTGGAGGTTCCGTTTCAAGCCAAACTCTACCGTGTTGTTTGCGTGCCCAGTAGCTATCCCGCTCCGCCCGCCGCTGAGTCAGACGACGACTATCTGCGCAAGTCCGCTGGTCTTTACCCTGATCTTCTCGAAGAGGTCAATTTTGATGAGATTCATCCGAAGACGGCCTACTTATTAGAATTAAATTATCTTGGAAGGCTGAGTGGATCCTCGACGATCGGCCTCGATTTTGCGCCCAGAGCTGGATCATATGAATTTGAACTAGAGCTCTACTCTGAAGCACTTCCAGAAATCGATCTTTGGCATAGTGAGTGGATGCACGTTGATTGCTTATCGGATTATTACGCTGTGGAGGCTTTTAGCGAAGCCCATTTTGGAGCGATCGAGGCCTTTGCGACTGAGGCCCGTAAACTCATGTGCAACTGCATTTATACTCCCGTTTTTACGCCGGCCCTAGACGTAGAACTTGGGCGTCATCGCAGCTTCGCCCAACTTCTTAAGATCCGACTAGAGCAAGTTGAGAATCGCTATCTCTATGACTTCGACTTTTCTCTCGTGGAACGCTACATGAAACTCATGGATCGTCTCGGCTTTCGTCGATTTGAAATATCTCATTTATTTAGCCAGTGGGGCGCTGCCTATGCGATTGATATCTATGCAGAGGTCTCTGAAAACGCAGAAACGGCACTGCGCTCTGACTTTAGTAACGCAGGGCCAGTCCATCGGGGCAAGACTCGTATATTTGGTAATGAACAGGAGGCCAGTGACCCGCGGTATATTGATTTTTTGAAGCAATTTCTACGCGCCTTCCGAAGTTTTTTAGTAGAACGGGATTATTTCGATCGAGTCATTTTACACATTTCAGATGAGCCGAGTTTAGACCACCTAGCTCATTACCGGAGTTTGGTCGATGCCTTAGCTCCGGAGCTAAGGGGATTTGCATGCATGGACGCACAGACCGAGTCCGCCTATCTTGGAATTGAGTCCCTCTGTGACTTCGTCATCGCCCTCGACCGCTACGAGAGTCTCGCATCAAGCGTTGAGGCTAAGCGGAATCTGTGGCTCTACTTTTGTTGTGTACAGGCTCCCGACTGCGTTAACCGTTTCATGGCGATGCCACTGTGGCGTCAGCGTAGCTTGGGCTACCTGCTCTATGCCTTCGACGTCGATGGCTTCCTCCACTGGGGCTTAAACTTTTACAATAGCCAATTTTCGAGGCGGCAGCTTAACCCCTACCAAGTGACCGATGCAGATGCCGCCTTCCCATCGGGCGATGCCTTTCTACTTTATCCTGGTCCAGGGCTTCGCCCCCAGACCTCTCTTCGCTCGATGGCCTTACTAGAAGCGATGATGGATTATCGTCGGCTCCGTTACCTCGAGACGAAAATCGGCCGCTCGGCCACAATCGAAGCACTTCCAGTTCCGTCTGAAATTTCCTCGAAATTTTATTTTAGGACAAAGCCCGCATGTGAACTGTTCAGCAAATCGCTTGATGCAGTTCTCCGAAAAAGCAGCGAAGCGGATAGTTAGATTGGCCAGAGCTCGTCAAAGTGTTTTATACTCTCTATTTCACAGATGTGAGAAATTCAGGATGAAAGAGTGACTGCATGTCGAATTTGCAAGCACAAAATCCAGCGGAGATTTACCCCCAAGAACAAGTCTATCTCGAAGAGGTCCAGGCCTTTATTCGTGCCAGCCTTACGGAATTGCGAGCCAGAAAGCAAGCCCTATTTGAAGAGAGTGTGCGGCAGAAACGCGAGGGCTATGAAGAGCATCTTGAGTATAAGCTCGGACCAGATAATGCGGTCTTACAGAGTGCGCTACTTGAGAACCACCATCAGCGCGAACAAGTCAGTGAAGAGATTAGTGCATTAGAGCGAATCGAGGCTTCTCCCTATTTTGCGAAGCTCCGTTTTGAGTTTTCCGACGACCACGAGGTCGGATCATTTTACATTGGGTTGAGAGACCTCCTCGACACGGCTGAGTACCGGCAATATGTCGTTGACTGGCGATCTCCCTTAGCAACTCTGTATTATGAGGCCAATCTTGGTGACTGCGCCTATGAGACTGCCTATGGGTGTGTCGAGGGACGGCTTTTGGAGAAATTGCAGATCCTTATTCAACGCGGTGTGCTGAAGTCGATCGTTCCTAGCGAAAAAGATCTTCACGATGAACTCTTGCGGGCGGTTCTCTCGGAGCGCGCTTCGGCAACGATGCGGGAAATCGTTGCAACCCTGCAGAGTGAGCAAAATGAGATTATCCGAGCCGATCAAGCGGCCTCGGTATTCATCCAGGGCCTTGCAGGCAGCGGTAAGACGAGCGTGGCCCTCCATCGCGCAGCCTACTTACTCTACCGCAATGCAAATCTCAGTTCGGACCGCATCCTGCTTTTGTCGCCTAACCACTATTTTAGTCAGTATGTTTCAGAACTCCTGCCGCGACTTAACGAGGCCCCACTGCGATCGCTAACCTTTGATGATCTAGCCATCGAAGTCCTCAGCCAGAGGGAGGGGCGCTATCGTAGACTGAAGTTTCGGGAGGCGAGTTTAGAGCGTCAGCAAGAATTTGCAAGCGCCGCCTTTTACCAACAATTCCAAGAGTTTATAAAACGCTTTGAAGAGAAAAATTTTGTTGCCTTTGATCTTCAATTTGCAGACGTAAAAATCACTAAATCAGAGATTGAACGAGATTTTTATGCATTGAAATCTGAACCGCACTTCAAACGCTTTGAAAATTTGATCCAACGCTATCGAACCCGCTTTAAACCCTCACAATTCGTCAAGATCCAACAGCAGCTCCTGAGGTCTCTCTGGTCGATGTACCAGGTTCATCGGATCGGAGCCGTCTTTCAAGCCTTTGAAGAAGACAAAAAACATGCGGATTTCAAGCTGGTTGCCGACGGTGAATCGGCCCCCAAGATTGCCGAGATTTTCTATCCTGAGACCTTCGGCGCTGAGCGTCGTAAGCAGCAGCGTCCAGAGCAGGAGGGTGTGCGCTATCTCGAAGCGAGTGAGCGTCGGCTCGTTCCGACGGCAGTCTATCAGCCCAATAAAGAGAGTGCACAGCCTCCATATGAGGACCTATCATCTGGGCTCTATCGAAATGAGGGTTCAAGTGGATTGGACCGAGTCGATCTCTTGCTTCGCTTCGCACTTTACTGTGAACTCTACCCAGTTTATGGATTGGAGCCGATCCAACATCTGATCGTCGATGAGTTCGAAGAGTTAGGCTATCTCCAACATGCCTGTATCTCGAAGCTCTTTTCATGTACGAAGACGATTATTGGTGATGTCTATCAGAACCTTAAGCGTAGCCAGACACTCGATGACTTTTACGCCATCACCGCGATCTACGAAGCGAATCGCAGTCGGGGTGAGACGATTCTCATCAAAGAGTTTACAAGGGCCTACCGATGCAGCTACGAGATTGCTCAGTTTTGTGCTGCACTCTTTCCTGAACAGGACTTGCAAGCCCTCGAACGGCATGGCGAACTGATTGAAGTATGTCTTACAGATCATCACGATGCAGCTGTCGAAGCACTGGCAAAACGGCTGATGATGCTCGAACGGGAATTCAAGAGTTCTGATGCACCGATGCTTCGAGCTCTTCTCTGTGCGGATCAGGCCATGAAATCTGAGCTTCTCGAGGCGCTCCAAGCACGGTCGCTTTCGATTGGTACCCAGGCTTTTACCGAGGCACAGCAATGCACAATTTTCACGCTTGAAGAAGCGCGCGGTATGGAATTTGATGAAGTTCTCCTCTTTGAACTTGACCAAGCGTCAATCGATGACGAAATCCTGCGTCGACGGCTTTACCTCGGTGCAAGTCGCGCTCTCCATAGCGTATCGATCTTCGGTGGCCCGAAGCTAGCCCAGGTCTTGGAGACTTTGTCCGACAAATGTTATAGAATTACGCAATAAGGAGGCGGGATAATGCGTGCAATTGTTCAAAGAGTGTCCCAGGCATCGGTAACGGTCGAGGATGAAGTCGTCTCATCGATCTCCCGGGGTTTTTTGATACTCCTCGGATGTTGCCCAGCGGATAACGAGCAAATCTGCGAGAAACTCTGGACGAAGATTCTTAAACTGAGGATCTTCGAAGATGAGGACGGGAAGACGAATCTCTCCCTTAATGATACTGAGGGTGAGGTTCTCATCGTTTCACAATTCACGCTATACGCTGACTGTAAAAAGGGGAATCGTCCTTCGTTTACCGCTGCTGGATCACCGGATCATGCGAATCAGCTTTACCGCTATTTCGTTGACTGTGCTCGCCGCGACTTAGGTGAGCGCGTTGGCACGGGATCTTTCGGCGCTTCTATGGAGGTCGCCTTAATTAACTCAGGCCCGTTCACTATCTATCTCGATAGTGACACGTTGTTCTAAAGGGAGAATAATTTTGAAGACAGATATTGAAATCGCCCGTTCCGCATCGAAAAAAGACATTCGAGAGATTGCCGCCCAGATGGGAATTCGTGAAGAGGAGTTGATCCTTTACGGATTTGATAAGGCGAAGCTATCCGAAGCCCTCATTAAACGTCTCGAGCATGAAGAAGACGGTCAGTTGATCCTCGTCACCGCGATTACTCCGACGAAGGCTGGTGAAGGGAAGAGTACGACGAGTATTGGTCTTGCCGATGCCCTCCAGCGTTTAGGGAAGAAGACGATGCTCTGTCTTCGTGAACCTTCGATGGGACCTGTTTTCGGCCTAAAGGGCGGTGCGGCTGGCGGTGGCTATGCCCAGGTCATTCCGATGGAGGACATTAACCTTCACTTTACTGGAGATATGCACGCGATTACTGCCGCAAACAACCTGATTGCGGCCTGCATCGACAATCAACTTTACTGGGGAAATGAACTGCAGATTGATAAAGAACGGATCGTCTTCAAACGCTGTATGGATATGAATGACCGCGCCTTACGCAGTCTTACAGTTAACCGTGGTTCGCGTAAGGATCGCGATCTGCGCGAGGATGGATTTAATATTACGGTTGCTTCCGAGATCATGGCGGTGCTCTGTCTTGCCAGTGATGCTGAGGATTTGCGTGAGCGCCTCGATCGCATTCTCGTCGCATACACTCTCAGTGGTGAAGCCCTCTATGTCCGTGATCTTGGAATTAGTGGCGCCTTGCTTTTGATTTTAAAAGACGCGCTTCAGCCGAATCTGGTTCAGACACTCGAAAATACGGCGGCACTCGTTCACGGTGGTCCCTTTGCCAACATTGCCCACGGTTGTAACTCCTTGCGTGCGACGAAGACGGCCCTTAAACTGGCGGACTACGTTGTTACGGAAGCAGGCTTTGCCGCGGATCTAGGTGCTGAGAAATTCCTCGACATTAAGTGTGTCATGGGTGGCCTGAAGCCAAAGGCCGCTGTCCTCGTCGCCACCGTACGAGCCCTTAAACTCCATGGGGGTGTGGCCTTTGACAATTTGGCCGAGGAGAACCTCGAGGCTCTTAAACAGGGACTTGCGAATCTGGACCGCCATGCGGAAAGTTTGAAGAATTTTGGCTTAGAAACGGTTGTTGCAATTAACCGTTTTGCCGATGACAGCGAAGCTGAACTGAAACTTTTAGCAGATCACTGCCGTGATCACGGCCTTCACTTTGCTCTCTCAGAGGTGTTTAGCCAGGGTGGCGCTGGTGGCGAGGCGCTTGCTAAGGCAGTTCTTGAGGCGCTTGAGGCTCAGGGTGAGGCCAACTACCGTCCAGTGTATGCGCTCGAAGACGACTTTAGGACGAAGCTCGATAAGATCGTTAAACACTGTTACGGAGCAGATGCAGCCGTCCTCAGTGAGGCGGCCGCCAAGCAGCTTGAAGAGCTGGAGGCGATGGGTTACGGAAACTTGCCACTTTGTATGGCGAAGACTCCGAGCTCACTGAGTGATGATCCTAAGCTGCTGGGTGCACCGACGGGCTTTACGATCCATGTCCGAGAGTTGAGACTTTCTGCAGGGGCAGGCTTTATCGTTTGCCTAACAGGGGATGTGATGACTATGCCAGGTCTACCCCGACACCCGATGGCAATTGATATGGACTACCGCAATGGGGAGATTTTGGGTCTCTCATAAACTTGCGAAGGGATTTATGAGCGTCGCAGAGTCTGCGACGCTTGCCGCTTAATTGCGCAGTCGGCATGCGCTTAGCCTATATGAATACGTCGAAATTTACCTGGAATCGATTCATGATTTGGAACCTCGGCACCATCTTGATTGCTGTCGGTGTTTACTTTTTCAAATTCCCAAATCACTTTACCATGGGGGGCGTGAGTGGTATTTCAGTTCTCCTCGCGCATTTTGTCCCGAGTATGTCAGCGGCGACGGCAGCACTCATCCTCAACATGGTCCTCCTCGTTGTTGGCTACATCTGTATCGGACGTGACTTTTCGATTGCGACACTCTATTGTTCGATCCTCGTTTCGCTCTTGATGAAGTTTTTCGAATACATATGTCCATTGAGTCGTCCATTGACGCAGACGCCGATACTCGAACTTTGTTTCGCGATAATACTCCCTGGGGTAGGGGCGGCACTCCTGTTTAATACTTTCGCTTCAGGTGGTGGAACGGATATCATCGCTCTCGTGCTACGCAAGTACACGCATATTGATATCAGTAATGCTCTCCTCGCCAGCGATATCCTCGTCCTCGTTGCCTGCTTCTTCGTCTTCGACTTAACCACAGCGCTGATGAGCTTGCTCGGCTTGATTGTGAAATCATTTCTCGTCGATGCCGCGATTGAGAATATCAATCGGAATAAGTACTTTACGATTATTACGACGAAGCCGGATGAAATCGAGGCGTATATCATCGATAAGCTCCATCGCAGTGGTACCCGGGTATCTGGACAGGGGATCTATACTGGCCATGATTTGAAGGTAATTTACTGCGTCGTTAACCGTTACCAAGCTGTTAAGCTGCGCGAGGCCATTTGTAAGATCGAGCCCGAAGCCTTCGTGTTGATTAGCAATACATCGAATATCATCGGAAAGGGCTTTCCGATGAATCAGTAGGGAGCGAGATCATGAACGACACATTTCTGTTTAATCGAGGTGAAAACTACCAGGCCTATAATTTCCTGGGCAGCCTAGCGCTCGGAGATCGAGAGGCGGGGTTTAGCTTTCGTGTCTACGCTCCGCACGCTAAGTCAGTCCGTGTAGTCGGTGATTTCAATGATTGGAACCCCGAAGCACTCTATCTAAAAGTCATCGGCGATACTGGAATCTTCGAGGGCATTGAAGAAAAGGCCCGACATTGGGACCGATATAAGTACGCGATTGAGACGTCCGATGGACGCATCATCTACAAACAAGATCCCTTTGCCCGCCACCAGGAGTTGAGACCGTCTACTGCTTCGATTTGTTATGCCCCCGAGGAACCCTATCAATTTAGCGATGCTGAATTCCTCGAGGCTCGTAGTCGCATTGATGCCCGCGAATTACGTCCCTTAAATATTTATGAATGCCACCTGGGATCTTGGCGGAAATATGCGGATGGACACTACTATAATTATCGAGAGCTCGCGCATCAGTTGGCTGATTATCTCAATGAATTTTCCTATAACGCCATCGAGATCATGCCAATTACTGAGTATCCACTTGACGATTCTTGGGGGTATCAGGTGACCGGTTATTTCGCACCGACGTCACGCTATGGGAGCCCAGAGGATTTTAAGTACTTTGTCGACTATATGCACAGTCATGGGATCCGAGTGATTCTCGACTGGGTGCCGGGGCACTTCCCAAAGGATGACTTTGCACTCGCTAAATATGATGGCGAAGCAGTTTATGAATATGCCAACCCACTGCTAGGTGAGAATCCCGAGTGGGGGACACTGGTCTTTGATTACTCTCGCGCTGAGGTTCAGAGTTTTCTCTTATCCTCGGCTTACTACTGGCTGGATGAGTTTCACGTTGACGGGCTTCGCGTTGATGCTGTCTCCTCCTTTATCTATCTTGATTTCGCACGCAAGAATGCACCGAAAAATCGCCTGGGCGGTAACATCAATCTTGAGGCGGTCGAATTCCTAAAACGCCTCAATCATATGATTCGTGAGAAAAAGCCTGGTGTGCTTTCGATTGCTGAGGAATCGACGACCTTCGAAGGTATCAGTCACCCCATCGAGGCGGGAGGGCTCGGCTTTAGCCACAAGTGGAACATGGGCTGGATGCACGACTGTCTCGATTACATGGAACTTGATTACTATGCTCGACGATATCACCACCATCGCATGACTTTCTCGATGACTTATGCATTCCAAGAAAGCTTCGTCCTGGCGCTTTCTCATGACGAAGTCGTCCATGGGAAAAAATCACTTATCGGGCGCATGCCAGGGGATATCTGGAGGCAGTGCGCTTCGCTACGTACGCTGTTCGCGTGGCAGATTGCCCATCCCGGTGCGGTTCTCAATTTTATGGGGGGAGAGTTTGGTCAATTCGTCGAGTGGCGGTTTAAAGAAGAACTTGAGTGGTTCATGCTCGAATTTGAGCATCACCGTCAGATCCATGACTATGTGAGAGACTTAAATCGATTCTATCTGAGTGAAAAAGCCCTTTGGGAGGATGACCACAGTTGGTCAGGCTTCCACTGGATTAATGCAGATGATGCCGATAACTCGATCTATATTTTTGAACGCCTTTCACTCGAGTCTCAGGAGCGGATTTTGGTCGTCTTTAATATGACACCAGCAGTACACGATGACTATCTGATTCAAGTGGAAGATGCGGGCAACTACCGCCTGATTTTCAATTCGGATGAATTGCGTTATGGCGGTGCCGCTTACCTCTCAGATATGGAGGTCGGCGCGATTGTACAGACGGATCCTCAGTCTGAAACTCAGATCCGTGAAATTGAGGCCGAACGCAAAACGCGTTTTGCGAAGCTTGAAGCTGAATTTGAAGCAGATCTCGAGAGCTATCAGAATGTAAGGAAAAGACTTATTGAAGACCTCAAGCAGATGTCGAGTCTCACTGAGAATCCTGGATCGCTTCCCGTCCATGAACTCGGGCTTGACGATGAGCAGTTCCGTGCGATGATGATCTTGCGCCGACAGGCCCTACTTCGTCCAAAGGCTAGCCTGCGTCTCAAGTTACCGCCACTTTCTGCACTCTTCTTTAAGTTTGAGCCCGTAGAGGAATAAAAAAGAGAGCGATTAGAAAATCGCTCTCTCTAAGCCACAGGTGAGAATCGAACTCACGACCTATTCATTACGAGTGAATTGCTCTACCCCTGAGCCACTGTGGCAGCAGAAATTATTATAACAGCCGAAATCCAAGCGTCAAGCCACAAAGTGATGAGTTTTTTGACGCCTGGGTGAAGCGTATGGAAATGAAGTTAGAATGAATGAAAAAAGATTAAACAAATTTCTTTCTGAGCAGGGCCTCTGTTCAAGACGAGAGGCGGATACATGGATTGAGGCGGGGCGAGTCAGCGTCAATGGTCAGATCGCAAGTTTAGGGACGAAGATTACTGCCGCTGATCGGGTCCGTGTCGATGGCCGTGACGTTAAGATGAAAGCTCGTAAACACAGCTATTACGCACTCAATAAGCCGAGAGGCATCGTCTGCACCTGTGATCCTAAAGAAAAGAATAATATCGTCGATTATCTAGGCGTAGATCATCGAGTTTTCCCGATTGGCCGTCTGGATAAGGATTCCGAGGGATTGATTCTACTCACGGATGATGGGGATATTGTCAATCGCATCCTTCGTGCGCGTTATAAACATGAAAAAGAATACCTCGTCGAAACCCGCGAAGATTTCGATGATGACTTTTTGAGCCGGATGGCTTCTGGTGTCCGGATTTTAGGGACGAAGACCGAGCCCTGTCGTGTGGAACGCATCTCAAGTCGACGCTTTAAAATCGTCCTCACCCAGGGCCTCAATCGTCAGATTCGCAGAATGTGTGAGGCGCTCGGCCACGAAGTCGTCTTCTTGCGCCGGATTCGGATTATGAATATCAGCCTCGGGAAATTGGGCCTCGGTGAATACCGTCCGCTCGGTTATAAAGAGCTGCAGCAAGTCTTGGAATTGATTGAACGGGCCGAGGCTCGTGAGCGGGCGAAGCCTTCGTCACGAAAGGGTGCGCGTGACTGATTTACTTGCTGGAATCGAGATTCTTTATGAGGATAACCATCTCCTCTTAATTGCTAAGCCGAGTGGGATCTTATCCCAGGCGGACGACAGTCGACGCCCTGATGTATTAAGTGTTGTTAAGACGTACATCAAAGTGCGGGGCCAGAAGCCGGGTCAGGTTTTCCTGGGACTGCTCCATCGCCTCGACTATGAGACGAGTGGTCTGATGTTGCTTGCGAAGACGTCAAAGGCAGCTTCGCGACTCTCCGAGGAAATTCGTAGCCGGCGCTTTAAAAAGTACTATCTTTGCCTCACGGAGAGCTCCTCCGCATTGGCATCTCGGGGACGTTTAGAGGACTACCTCTTAAAAGACCGGCGCAGCAATCAAGTCTGCATTGCCAAGCGAGATACGGCTGGGGCTAAATATGCGAGTCTTTGTTATCATCGCCTCGCGCGAAGCCGCGTCGGCGATCTCTACTTGCTTGAACTCGAGACAGGCCGTTCCCATCAGATACGAGTCCAATTTGCAGCGCGTGGGGCGGCACTGATCGGAGATCGGCGCTATGGAAGCTCGTCACCTCAGCGTTCAGACCAACTAGCCCTGCACGCTGTAGCCCTTCGCTTCCAGCATCCTGTACGTCGTGAACCCTGTGAATTTGTCAGCCTGAGCTCAGCTCCAGCTGTCTTTGACGCATGTGATCCGAGCGTTTTAAGTTCAGAAAGGCTTTTACATGAAACGAATTCTATTAGTAGATGCTAACTCAATTATTAACCGTGCATACTATGGCATGGCGCATAGCTCCGCCCTGACGAATTCAAAGGGGGAAGCGGTGGGGGCGGTCTACACCTTCATGGTGATGCTTCTCAAGCAGTTGGAGCGCCAGGATTATGATGCCTTAGCCTGTTGTTTCGATCGTAAGGAAAAAACGTTCCGACACAAGCGCTACGATGGGTATAAGGCGCAGCGAAAGGCAGCGGATCCCGAGCTGATTGCACAGATTGGGATCCTCAAAGACCTTCTCGAGGCCTCTGGTGTGTCGGTGGTCAGCCTCGCTGGCTATGAGGCCGATGACCTAATTGGTACCTTGGCGCGACAGGCCCATGAAGCCGGCTTGGCGGTGGATATCTATTCGGGCGACCGCGATGACTTTCAGCTACTAAAAGCAGGCGTTGAACAAATTTATCCGAGTCGTCGGGGCGACATTACGATTAGCGTTGAGAATCTCGGTGAACACTTTTATGGTTTACGGGCCGATCAAGTGGTGGATTTCAAAGCCATTATGGGGGATAGTTCCGACAATATTCCAGGGATAAAGGGCCTCGGGGAGAAGTCGGCCCAGGCTTTGCTCAACGAATACGACAATCTCGATGCGGTTTATGATTCTCTCGATGAAATAAAGGGCGCGATGCGCAAAAAGTTGGACTCTGGGCGTGAACTTGCCTATCTTTCGCGGGAGCTGGCAACCATTGACTGCGACGTTCCGCTTGATTTTGGCATTGACGATCTC
>JAUNVS010000017.1:0-29374 GCA_030537565.1 Eubacteriales bacterium
AGGCTGAGGTCGAGGCGTATAAAAAGGCCTTGGAAGACTTTGAGGTACTCAAATATGATGAATTCGTGAAAAAAATGGAAGAAGACGGCGATGCCTTCATCCTTTACGTTGGCGAAGTCGACTGCCCCTACTGCAGACATTTTGCGCCCATCCTTGTCGACTATGCGAAGAATCACAAAGTCCATGTCATCCACGTTGACGCGGAAGAATATGACACTAACGATGACTTTGTAGACTTCCTTGAAAAGCATAAAGTCGAGACGATCCCAGCTATCTTCGTCGTAAAGGACAAGGAAGCGAAGCACTTCGATGTCGTCGCCCCCTACAGCCTCGAAGATCTCGAAAAAGTCTTAAAGGATGAATTTAAGAGCGAAGAAACTGAGGCTCAAAAAGAGGAAAAGACTTCGGCTAAGGATAAGAAGAAGTCTGAGCAATCCGACAAAAAGGATAAAAAAGACGACGCCAAAGCCAGCAAGACAGATGCTAAGAAAGATAAGAAGAATTAAGGTCGTAGAAATAAAAGAAAGAGATCGTGCTCGCTGCACGGTCTTTTTCTTTTCAAATTAATCAAAGTAAGTAAGAGGTGAATTAAATGTTTGCTCCAAGCGACAGCGAAGATGCTAACCTACAGCAGCTGCAGATGCGCCAAGAAAGTGATTCCGTTGGCGAACTCGAATTGCCAGCAACGGTATACTACGGGATCCAATCCCTGCGCGCAGCAGAAAACTTTCCGATCAGCCACCGTGGACTCCATCCCTGCTTAATCGCGAATCTTGCTCGCATTAAAATTGCAGCTGCAAAAGCCAACTTTGAAGCCGCCGTCCTCAGTGCCGAACGACGCGATGCAATCATCGAAGTCTGTGCTGAAATTCTTGCGGGCGAACATGCGGATGCCTTTATTGTCGACGAGATTCAGGGAGGTGCGGGAACAAGTGCCAACATGAACATGAACGAGGTCATCGCCAACCGTGGAAGTGAACTCTTATCAGGTCGAATTGCGGACCATGAAGTTCTCCACCCGAACGACCATGTCAATGCCTCTCAATCCACCAATGATGTCTTTCCCTCAGCTGGACGCCTGAGTGCGATTGAACTCAGTGATGCCCTCATTAATTCCCTGGAGTCTCTAAAAGAGGCCTTTAGAGCGAAGGCCAAGTCCTTTGCTGGGATCTACAAAATTGGCCGCACCCAACTCCAAGATGCTGTACCGGTATCACTCTGCCACTCATTCAAAGCTTATGCCAGGGGCATCGATCATGATATTCGACATCTCCGGGAAGCCCTGGTTTGTATGCGTCAGATTAATCTCGGAGGAACGGCCATTGGAACCGGCGCCAACGCCCCAAAAGTCTACCGTCACCGCGTTGTCCCCATCCTCAGCGAAGTCTTCGGCTCTCCACTCGAGCAGGCCGACGACCTCCTCTCGGCCACCCAAAACCTAAGTGACTTCGTCTATCTATCTGGTGCGATTAAAGCCGTCGCCGTGACTCTCTCAAAGATCAGCAACGATCTTCGCTTGCTTTCCTCAGGCCCTCGGGCCGGTCTCGGTGAACTCCGCCTCCCCCCACGCCAAAACGGATCTTCGATCATGCCTGGTAAGATCAATCCCGTCATCCCCGAAGTGGTATCTCAGGTCTGCTTCGCAGTCTGTGGCAATGACCTGTGCATTAGCATGGCTGCCGAAGCTGGACAACTCGAGCTCAACGCCTTTGAACCCGTTCTCTTCTCGCGTCTTTTTGACTCCCTCACCTGCCTCCAGGAAGCTTGCGATACCTTCCGCATTCGCTGTGTCAACGGCATTGAAGCCCAACGCGAGCGGATCCAGGCCAACCTCGAGCACAGCCTCTATGGAGCGACAGCCCTCGCCCCCTACATTGGCTATGACCTGAGTTCAACCATCGCCCACGAGGCGCTGCGAACACGCCACTCCATCCGCGAAGTCGCACTCCAGTATTCCGACCTCAGCGCCGAGCAAATCGACGAGGTGCTAAATATCAAACGCCTGATTGAAGAAGACGAAAATGCAGAGAGCTAAGCTAGGCCGGCACAAAAGAAGCCGCATTAAATAAAAGAGGGGGAGACGTTGATCCAACGCCTCCCCCTCTTAATTTTGTCCGTAGCTAAGCTATCCAAGTCGCAGCTCATGCGCTTCAACAATGCGATGGATGGCACTGAGGTAGGCGGCCTCACGGAGACGAATCTTCTGGCCCTTCTTTTCGTACGACGCTTGGATCTCAAGCAAGTCCTGATATGCAGACTCTAATTTCGCAGCCATGCGCTCGAGGACTAAGTCCCTCGACCAGACATCGCGTTGACGATTCTGAACCCACTCATAGTATGAAACGAGAACGCCGCCAGCATTGGCGAGAACATCGGGAACGACGACGACCCCACGCTCAAATAAGCGCCGATCGGCCTCTTGGGTACATGGGCCATTGGCCCCCTCGATCACAAAGTCAGCCTGCAGCACATCCGCGACATCGAGATCAATCTGATTTTCGAGAGCAGCTGGGATTAAAACATCTGCCGCTTGACTGAGGAACTCGGGTGTCGAGAGCCGCTTGGCCCCCGCGCCTTCGAGGACGGCTAACTGAACCGAAGCCCCTGCGGCCGCCGATTCCAGAAGTAGCTTGAGCAGCTCCGGCGAAATCCCCTCTGGCGCATAAAAAGAACCCGTCGTATTCGAGACTCCGACGATCATAGCCCCGAGCCTCAGTGCTTCGAGAGCCGCAATCGCACCGACATTGCCAGTCCCTTGGACGATGATTCGACAGCCTTCAATCGAGCGACCAGCCGTTGCCAGAGCCGACTTTAACGCTGAAATAACACCGAGCCCAGTCGCTTCATGTCGCCCGAGGCTACCACCGATAGCCAATGGTTTTCCGGTCACAACAGCTGGCTCGTACGCCGCATTCAGTTTCCCATAGGCGTCGGCAAAAACTGCCATCGTCTGGGCATTTGTATTGACATCTGGCGCTGGGATATCTCGATCCGGCCCGATATCGAGGTGAATCGCCTCGACAAAGGCCCGCGTCAGACGAGCGAGTTCAGAGGCACTATAAAGCGATGGATCGACCGCAATGCCGCCCTTTCCACCGCCAAGTGGTAAACCGAGAATTGCAGTCTTCAGACTCATCCAAAACGCGAGGGCTCGAAGCTCCTCGATCTCCACCTCGGGATGGTAGCGGAGACCGCCTTTGTATGGTCCGAGATCAGAGCTATGCTGGACGCGGTAGCCTAGGGCCTGAGTCCATCGACCATCATCTCGCTGAAAATTCAGACGAACGCAAATCTCACGCTCAGCCTGACGTAAAAATTCAAAATCGGAAGCGGGTCGAGTGCTGAGGGCAATCGCCTCATCGAGCATCTTCATCGCCTCGAGGTGTGGATTAATTTTCATAGCTTTCATCGGCCTCTCCTACCTACGGAACTCTGCTGAGAGCTGTTTTTCAAGTCGACGCATCAAACTTTGAAGCTTCGCATCAACTTCTTCCATCGTCAAAGTCTTCTCGCCCTGCACCAACTCAAAACGGCAGTAGACCGCTTTTTTCCCTGCAGGGATCGGCTCACCACGATAGCTCTCGACATAAGTGAGGTTTTCGACCTTCGGGGCGAGGACGGCCTCAATTTCCGACCAGCAAGTCTCCTCATCAACGATAATCGAGAAGTGTTCTTCGAGATTATCGAGGCTCGGAACGGGGTGGTAATAGTCGCTTTGCGTCTCACTGGCAAAGAGCTTCTCAAGCTCTATCTCATAGACAAAGGCCAGATGTTTCTTAGAGGCGAGTAATCGCGTCGCCCGCGCCGACAGAAGTGCCAGGCGAGCCAATTCCACCCGTCCATTTGGACCATCAGCCAGGACATTCAGCCACACCTGGGCATCTGCGTAACTCGGACGTTCCTTAGCCTCAAAATAGAGACCTGAGAGCCCCAGCTGTTTAGCAAGCCCCATGAATACACCCTTAAGCTGTCGGAAAACAGTTTCGGCTTCTGAAGCCTGACATGTAATCAGACCTGCATTCATCCGCCGTTCCCGGGGAAGAATCTCAAGCCCTTCTTCAGGACTACGGTCTGAACGCTCGAAGACAGAGCTCGTCTCAAAAATTCTCAATTGGCTATGATGCTTAAGATTTTCTGCCGCAGCCTCGACCAATCCAGGTAAAAGGCTCTGACGAAGATAGGCCTGATTCGGAGCGGGCGGATATTCGAGTCGCAATCCACGCTGCAAGTCAAAACCGAGGGCCAACTGGCTCTCTTCCTTCGGCCAGGGATAGGTGTAGATCTCCTGGAACCCTGCTCGATAAGCGAGGAATTCATTCAGGCATCTCTCAGAATCGCGCCACGATTTTGGCACTGCGGACTCCAGCGAAATCGTCGGTGCTTCAAAGTGGAAATTCTCATAGCCTAAAATCCGCGCATACTCTTCAAGGATATCGTAAGGCCCCTCAATATCCCCTGTAGAACGATATGTCGGCGCCGTAATTCGATAGAGCACCCGATCGGCCTCTGAGGAGGCCTCAACCAGGAATCCCAGAGGAGCCAGTAGCGTCTCAAGCGCCTCATCTGCAATTTTCTTCCCACTACGGCGCTCGAGAAAATCGCGCTCAACTTCGACGACAACGGCTACCGTTGCCTCAACACAGACATCCCGGAATGCGGTCAAGCGCTGTTTCGGAAAGAGCTCTGCGCTCATCGCTGCAAAGACAGCCAGACAGGAATCGATCCGCTGACTATCTATCCCCTTTTCAAAGCGGGCAGAAGACTCTGTGCGCAACTGATGCCGCTGCTGACTGCGGCGAATCTCACGCGGTGTAAAACAGGCAATTTCAAGGATGACATTTTTCGTATCTTCAAAAACCGACTTCGCATTTCCGCCCATAATTCCAGCGAGGGCAATCGGGCAGGTCTGGTCAGCGATCAAGAGCTCATCCGTCCCTAGATCAAGCGTGGATTCATCGAGCATCTCAATGCTCTCCCCCGCCCTCGCATAGCGAATCTCAATCGTTCCCTCGATGCGATCGGCATCGAAGCAGTGGCAGGGCTGCCCCGTCGCCAACATCACGTAATTACTTAAATCGACAATCCGATTAATCGGCCGCATCCCAAGATGGAGGAGTCGCTTTTGCATCTCATAGGGAGATGCATCCGCCGTCAAGCCCTCGAAGCGAGCTGCGAGATAGCGCTTACAACGATCCGTTGCGAGAATCTCAACCGCGATCGGATCAAGTCCCTCCGGCAGACTGAAGTCTGGCAAGGCTTTTAACGGACAACGGTAGATCGCGGCCAGCTCCCGGGCGAGGCCATAATGCCCCCATAGATCTGGGCGATGGGTCATCGATTTGTTATCAATCTCGAGAATAAAGTCATCGAAATTCAAAGCCTCTGCCAAGGCCTGACCAGGATAGAGCTCGGGCAAATCTCCCCCGGATAATGGCGTTAAATCGAGGATCTCATGCTCACCCTGACTGGGGAACAAGGTCTCGAGACCTAGCTCCTCAGCGGCACAGATCATCCCCTCAGAGCGCTCACCGCGGAGTTTTCCCGACTTAATGACAACGGGTTCAGGCTCACCGTGCCAGTGGACCACAGCCCCTGGCTTCGCGAGGACGACCAACTCGCCAACATAGAGATTCGAACCACCACAGACTACTTGCGTCCACTCAGATTCGGCTGCGCCCTCGGAGGTCGCCAGTCGACAGATCCGCAACTTGTCAGCGTTCGGGTGCGGCAGGACCGCTTCAATCCGTGCGACACAGACATTTTCCAGAGCTTCCCCAGGATTTTCATATCCCTCGACTTCGACCGTTCGCATCGTCAAGTCATGGGCGAGCTGCTTCATCGACAAATCGCTCGGGAGCTCGACGTATTCTTTTATCCAATTCAGTGAAATTTTCATGTGATCCTCCCTCGCTTAGCGTTGAAACTGCTCTAAGAAACGTAGGTCGGCCGCATGGAAGTGGCGGACGTCCTCGATGCCGTAGCGCATCATAACGAGACGGTCTAGACCGATGTCGATATAGAAACCGCTCCACTCCATTGGATCGAGGCCAGCCGCTCGCAAAACGTTTGGATGGGGGGTACCGCCTGGCATAACCTCGATCCATCCGACATTCTTACAGACTCGACAGCCATCGCCGTGACAGACCCGGCAACGCATATCAATTTCGAATCCGGGTTCAACGAAGGGGAAGAAACCCGATCGCATTCGAACTTCCACCGCTTCACCGAAGACCTCTTCGAGAATCGTCTTTACGAGGAGGAGCCCCGAAGAAAAACTAATCTCACGATCGACAATCAGGGCCTCATACTGAGTGAAGACGCGATCATGACCTGCGTCAGTGCTCTCATTGCGGAAAACGCGCCCAGGATAGACAAAACGCGCAGGCGCACCGTGCTCACGAAGATAGCGAACCGAGGCACCCGTAAGATGGGGGCGCAGACAGAGATGCTGCTCTGGTCCATGTGCTTCCTGATCGAGCCAGTAGGTATCCATCGACTCACGAGCAGGGTGACCTGGCGGGAAATTGAGGCGATCAAACTCCGCCGCCTCAGAACTGATCATCGGCCCTTCATAGACGTCAAAATTCAATGAGCGAAAGGCATCATTTAAGTCATAGAGCATCTGAGTCGTCGGATGCAAGGCTCCTGACGTGAGCTCGATGCCTGGGAGACTGAGGTCGATCGGCTTCGAAAGCAGGGACTGAGCATCGAGGAGCTCCGATTCCTTTTTCTTAAAGGCCTCAGAGAGCTGATCTCGCAGCTGATTCGCCAGCTGCCCCATCTCCCGCTTTTCCTCAGGGCTAAGTCCAGCCAGCCCCTTAAGGATCTTCGTCAACTCACCCTTTTTCCCGAGAACCTCACGGTAGAGGGCTGCCAAGTCCTCCGTGTTCGCGATCGTCTCGAGGCGCTCTTGAAGCGCCACCTGCATCGATTTGAGTTTCTCTTTCATCTCGAAATCCCTTCTCTAGCTCACGATCTTGGAGCCGTACTTCATAAGTTCTAATTTTATCAATCCACCCGCCGACTGAAAAGCAAAAGCCGTGATCCCTCCCCGCTTAAACAGAAAAAAGCCGACCCCGTAGGGTCGGCCAAGCATACGATCGTGATCGATGCGAATGAACTTAAGCGTTGGCGAGGGCCTCACCGAAGGCTTTGCACTTCTCTTCGCCCTCATCCTCAGGCGCTTCGAAGACGGCTAGGCTCTCTGCGACGAGAACAGCACCCTTTTCCTTAGCGCGCTCGGTCCACTTCTCCATCCACTCACCCTCTGCCCAGCTGTAGGAACCAAAGAGTGCGATCTTGCGACCTTCGAGTTCATCTTCGATGCCTGCATAATAAGGCTCGAATTCACCCTCTTCGAGTTCTTCGTCGCCCATGGCGGGACATCCGAAGGCAACGACGTCATAGCCAGAGATGTCAGGCTCGTCGGAAACGCTAAAGCTCTCGACTTCTGCACCGGCGCCCTGAGCCGCCTCGACGATGAGCTCGGCCATTGCTTCCGTATTTCCCGTACCGCTCCAGTAAACAACTGCAACTTTTGCCATGATAATCCTCCTTGATCATCTAAGTGTTCTACTTAGTTTTCTTCTACTCACAGCTTCAGAGGCAAACGATGTCACCCATCTGCTGACGATAGCATTGTATACCTTCGCACAAAAATTGTTTAAATTCTAGTGCCTCATTGTAACGATTTAGCAGAAATTGAGAAATTTCACTAAATTGTTTCAGTTTTCGTGCTGCATAGTCGAAATCGCCATAGACTTTCCAAAGCGCAAGCCCCTTCCCCGCCCGCCCCTGATAGCGGATGAAACCCTCGACATCGTCGAGGGGGTAGTCGAAAAATATCCCGATCTCATGAGGGAATCCCCCCGCCTGATATCGCGCCGCGAGGATGCTGACGATCGCCTCGAGACTACTCGCATTTAAGAGGTGGCGACAGGATTCGCAGGCTCCGCTCGAGCAGTGCTCCGCAGCGGATGCACAGAGCAACTCCGGTGGATAACCATATCGTGCGAGAAAATTTCTCAGGTCCCTCGAACTGAGAAGTGAGGCGAGAAGCTCGCGGCGGTATACGAAGAGGATGGCGTGCTCAGAATCCTCCTCTAAGCAGCGGATCTGACAAATTGAACGCAGGCTCTCCCTCAGTTCGAGGAGCTCCGTGGAAAAGTTCGGGCACTTCGACTTTCGTACGGAAAACAACGATGCCGATTTCATCTGCATCAGAGTGGGAGCCGCTTTCTCCACGACGATTCGTCTTAAACTGCAGGTAGTCGCCATGCTCACAGCCTCACATCTCGATCTCTTGAGTTACGCCTTCCTAACATTACAAAAGCAAAGGCAATTTTTCAAGAGCTTGGAATTCAAAAGAAAAGATTTTCAGATAAATACTTTTTCAGCGAGCCTAAATATAATTGCTTAGCCGTAAAAAGGCTTTTCGCAGCCGACTTCTTTGGCGTATAATGCCTACATTGCGATGACGGAACAAGATCTTGGGACAACTGTGCATAGAGAGCCTGCCATTGGCTGGAAGCAGGTGACAGTCCCCAGGGCGAACCACTCCTGAGCTCCCCGTGATGAGCGGGGCGTGGATCGGCGATATCGGTCAAATGAAGTGAAATCCACGGTGGAACCGTGCCTAGCACCCGTGGGCAGTTGAGCTGCCTGTGGGTGATTTTTTTATTGGAGGAATTGGAGTATGAAACTGAAGTCTAACGAGCGGATCGAGACGATCGAAGCGGCCCAAAACTTTTTTGATTTGAGGGAGCATCTCGATGCCGATCTCTATCGTGGAGCCTGCCTCCTGCGCATTAATGGCGAGAAGCGTGACCTGCGTACTAGCTTCGGCCCAGATGACGTCGTCGAAGTCCTCGATTTCTCAGATCCAGATGGTGCCCACGCCTTCTTCCACTCTGCCTCCCACGTCCTCGCCCAGGCGGTTAAGCGCCTGATGCCCGAGGCGAAGCTCGCCATTGGGCCCGCCATCGATGGTGGTTTCTATTACGACATCGACATCGACCACAGCTTCAGCCCTGAGGAGCTAAAAGAGCTGGAAAAAATGATGAAGAAGATCGTAAAAGAGCGACAACCCATCGAATACCTCGAGCGAAGCCGCGAAGAAGCCCTCGCTTGGGCGGATGCAAAAGAGGAGCCGTATAAGCGCGAATTAATCGAAGATCTCCCTGAGGATGCAACGATCTCTTTTTATCGTCAGGGCGACTTTGAGGACCTATGTGCAGGCCCACATGTTCTCAATACCGCTGCGATCAAAGCTTTTAAACTGACCCATAGTTCAGGCGCATATTGGCGTGGGGACTCCTCAAGAAAGATGCTCCAGCGCATCTACGGGATCGCTTACCCCAATAAAGAAATGCTCACAGCTGAACTCGAACGTCGAGCCGAGGCAGAGAAACGCGACCACAATAAGATTGGCCGTGAACTCGGCTACTTCACCACTGTCGATATCGTCGGACAGGGTCTACCCCTCTTCCCACCAAAAGGCTGTAAAACGCTACAGCTCCTCCAGCGCTTCGTCGAGGACGAAGAAGAGCGCCGTGGATACCAGTTGACGAAGACCCCTCTGATGGCAAAATCGGATCTCTATAAGGTTTCGGGGCACTGGGATCATTACCGAGATGGCATGTTTGTCCTCGGTCGCGTCGATGAAAACGGCGAATCCGAAGATGGTGATGAAGTCATGGCCCTGCGCCCGATGACCTGCCCATTCCAGTACCAACTTTACCTCCAGAAGACTCGCTCCTATCGCGATCTGCCGATTCGCTATGACGAGACTTCGACCCTGTTTAGAAATGAAAACTCGGGGGAAATGCACGGCTTGATCCGCCTCCGCCAATTCACGATCTCAGAAGCGCACATCATCTGCCGAAAAGATCAGGTAAAGGATGAGTTCATCGGAGCCCTCGACCTCGCCCGCTACATGCTGCGCGTCACTGGGCTCGAAGAGGATGTCAGCTTTAACTTCTCAACCCACGACCCTGCGAATAAAGAAAAATACATTGGCGATGAATCGGCCTGGGAAGAAATCGAAAGCTATACAAAGAATCTACTCGACGAACTCGGTCTTAAGTATAAAATCGGAGTCGGCGATGCTGCCTTCTACGGTCCCAAACTCGACCTCCAAATCAAAAACGTCTTCGGTAAAGAAGACACCCTGATCACCATTCAGATCGACATGATGCTTGCCGAGAAATTCGGCATGTACTACACGGACTCCGACGGGAAGCAGGCCGTCCCCTACATTGTTCACCGAACCTCCATTGGATGTTATGAGCGCACCCTCGCCCTTCTCATCGAAAAATACGCCGGTGCCCTGCCACTCTGGATCTCTGCAGAGCAGGTCAGAATCCTACCGATTTCGGATCGCTTCCTCGAGGCCGCCGATGCCGCTGAAGATCGACTCCGCCGTGCAGGAATCCGCGTCAGCGTCGATCGCCGTGATGAGAAGATCGGTAAGAAGATCCGTGTCGCCCAGATGGAAAAGGTCCCCTACATGCTCGTCCTCGGTGAAAAAGAAGTCGAAAGTGGCGGCTTCGCAGTTCGCCATCGCAAGCAGGGCGACCTCGGATTGATGAGCGAAGCCGACCTCATCGCCCGCATCAAAGAAGAAGTCGAAAGCTTCTACATCGATCGCTAAGTGAATTCAGATGGCTCTGATAGGCCATCATTAGAGCAGCATATCGATGAGGATAAAAAAATCCTCCCGACTCTTGAATCGGGAGGATTTTTTATGGGGGGCTGACCGTTAATCGGTCGCCTCGACAATCATCAGGTCTTTTGGATACTTATTAAGCAACTCGCAACCATCTTCTGTGACGAGGACGAGATCCTCGATACGTACGCCGAGTTCCCCAGGGAGGTAGATCCCAGGCTCGATGGAAAAAATCTCCCCGACCTCAATCAGATCCGTGTTTCCCTGTGAAACATCGCCGCCCTCATGGCACTCGAGACCAATCCCATGCCCTAGGCGATGGGTAAAATAAGGGCCATAGCCCGCTGCCTCGATGACCGAGCGCGCAGCAGCATCGACCTCGGCATGCGAAATCCCTGGACGCACGGTCGCAATCGCATTTAAATTAGCTGCCAAGACCGTCTCGTAGACCTCACGGCCTCGCTCACTAGGCTCTCCGTAGAAAAAGGTGCGGGTCATATCCGAACAATAGCCATCTTTAATACAACCCATATCGACCACAATCGAATCGCCGCGCACAGGTTTGCTATCTCGATTCTGATGATGGGGATCCGAAGCATGTGCGCCATAGGCGATGATCGGCTCAAAACTAAATTGATCACAGCCGAGATCACGATAGGCCTTACGTAGGACATCAACCATCTCAAGCTCCGTCTTCCCCGTCCCGAGGACCTCATACATCCGGCCCATCGCCGTATCGTTTAAATGTGAAGCCAAGCGCATCGCCTCGCACTCCGCGGAATCCTTCCGTGAGCGAATCAGATCCACCAGCTCAGAAGCCAACTCAAAATGACTCTCTGGGGCTGCCTCGATCAAAGGAAGCAAGAAGCGAGCGAGAAATTTCTTATCCACGCCCACCCGTGTGGATAAACTCGCAGCCAAGCCCGTCAGAGGCTGCTCATGATCGCTATACCAAACAATCTCCACTTGAAGTTCATCAGGCAATTCGATGGGGAAAAGACGATTCTGATAGAGCCACATCTGGCCATTCGAATTCAGGTGCAGACAGGAAAAACGCTCTCCCGCCTCAATCGTCGCATCGATCAAATAATAAATTGCAAAAGGATCGCAAATAAGTAGGTCGCTCAGAGCCCGGCGCTTCATCGCCTGCAAGAGGCTCTCTAGTCGTTGATTCATATCCTCTACCTCATCTATGAAAACATCGGCCACAGCCGACTAATATTTGGTTATTCTACGCTAATCCCTAAACAGTGGATAGGGTCAGATCATCACGCGTCGGCCATTTTCATATATTGATCCACAAAGACGGCCAAAGTCTCCGCCTCAGGCATCTCCGCCGCCTGCAAACGCCTCAGGGCCTCCTCTGGCGACAGCCAAGCAATCTCATCGACCTCCGAATTCGGAGTAAAGGCCTGACGCTCACAAATATCCGCCGGAAAGAAATGGACTGAACGATAGGAACCAGGCAGTATCGACGGAACCGAACCGATAACGGGTCCTAAAATCCGAGCCCTTTGTCCCGTTTCCTCGAGGCATTCGCGGATCGCCGTGCACTCCGCTGTCTCATAGGCCTCGCGATGTCCCTTTGGAAAACTCCAACGCCGCCCCGTACGCTTCAAGAGGATCTGATCACGAGATCTGCAAATGAGGCCGTAGGAGTCCCGGTGTTTGAGAAAAAAATCCTCTGGAAAATCACGCTGAAGTGCATCTCGATTTTCCACTTCAAAACGAATCATTCGAACATCTTCTCGGCCCGCAATCGCCGCTAAAAACTCCGATGCACTGTCCTGGAGCACACCGAGGATGGGGACCGTCCCATCGAGGAGCTCGAAGACCGCCGCCTGGAACGCTAAGGCCTCCCCCTCATGAGGGCCCAGTTCATCCATGATCAGCAGTTCGCAGTCTCCCGCCATCGTCAAGATCTCGGGCGCGAGGCGATTAAAGCGCTCACGAATCTGTCCAGCATCTTCGCGCCCATCCGGCGAATCGGGACAGTTGAACAAAAACACGGACTCTGAATCTACTGCGCCCGTCACAGGATTGAGACGAAACAAACGGACTTCATGCCCCTGGCCATCCCCCCGCAACATCCGGCGGGTAAAAAAGCCGCCGACGCCATCGCCATAATGCGCAATGCACAAACGAATTAAAGTCGACTTCCCGATTCCCTTTGGTCCCTGAATAAAACAGTGTTTGCCGCTCTTCAATTTATCCACATCCATCTCCTGATTCTTAGTACGCCTCACCGGGGCCGCTGATTTCCCCCATTCTACTGGATATCTTCGAGCTCTTGCTGCCTCTCTTCTTAAATAATAAAAAAGACAGACCCAACTGGGTCCGCCTTTTAATCGAGGGCGATTCAAGTCGCTTACGCCACTACGCCTGCGAATTTCCGAGGTAATAGAGTCCCTTAAAGTACTCACAGCGCTCGAGCAAGTCGTCAAATGAACCTCGATCCAAAACAGCTGCATTTTTTAAGACGATAATTTCATCATACTTTTGCAGAAGTTCTCGATTCAGCTTATGGGTCACAGAGATAATCATCTTGTCGAAATCCAAGAGGCGCTTTTCAATCCGATAAGCCGTCTGGTTATCAATGGCCGAAGTGAATTCGTCGAGGAGGAGAATAGCTGTGTTCTGAATCAGGGCTCGGGCTATTGAGATCCGCTGTTTTTCACCCCCAGATAAGCTCTCACCATTTTCACCAACCGAACCAGATAGGCCTTTTGCATGGGCCGCGATAAGCGAATTCAACTCAGCGGCATCCAGTGCGGCTTGGATCTCCTCATCCGCATAGTCGTTATAAAAGGTAATGTTGTTAAGGATCGAATCGTTGAAGAGGAAGATATCCTGATGCACAAAAGACATGTTCTTATAGTAGAAGTCATCCGCTAAGCGATCGGCTTCGTAGCCATCGTAGCAGATTGTCCCGCCTTTACATCCCAGGGAGCCAGCAACTAATTTGAGTAGGGTCGATTTACCGCTGCCACTCTCGCCAACGATTGCGTACTTCTTTTTATTCTCGAAGATCGCATCCATGTGCTCGATGATGGACTTCTCCTCACCGTAGGCGAAGCTCACATCCTTAAATTCGATCCGATCACTAAATACATGGCCTGAAAGCTGTTCGGTCGTCGTCTTTTTCGCACTGCTCTCATAGCTTTCAAAGAGATCATTCTTGATTGACTTAAACGAATTGAGGCGAGGCCTTCCAATTGGGCGCTGAGTGCCCCATCGGCTCCGTAGTTCAGACCCAAGCTATCGAAAGCGGTCCAACGAGCTTCGGTAAGATGGCTGCTGGCAGCATCCAGGACCCTATACTCAGCGACATGCGGCAGCATTGATACTATTCTAAAGTCTTAAACTGGAAGAGCTCCACTGGAGCTCCTCTTTACTAATCCCGCTAAACATCGAATCGGAGTGCGGCCAGACTGGGGTGGGCTGCGGTCTTAGGCGCCGTGTAGGCAACGATAGACGTGCCGAGAAGTGCCAGTCCAAATGCGAGGAGGCGTAGGCTCTGAGCAGAATAAGAACTTAGCCAAAGGCCACCGATAAAGGCTGCGAGAACATTGCTAATGACGATGGCGGTCGCTACCAGAGACTGACCCTTTACCTGATCCTCACTCGCCATGCACTCCCCCGTATAGTCGACGTAGGCTGGCGTATAGATGGCATAGCCGAGGGCCTGTGTCAGCTGACTGTAAGTCATCCCTGCAGGCGTATTCAAGAAAGCTTGCAGCCCCGCCTTTAATACAAAACCAAAAGCCGCAAATTGCAAGCAACGGACACTATTGAGATGGTAGCGGCGTCTGAGATAGGCGTAGAGAGGCATGAAGATTGCCTCAGTCCCCGCTGCTAGGGCAAGCACCAAGCCCATCATCCCTTCGTCGCCACCGACCGAGCGGATATGGACAATTGCAAAACTGTAGAAAAGATTAAAAGCGAGAAAGAGGAGGACTGTCCCGACTAGAAAATACATGTAGTAGGGATAGCGATGCGCAAAGGTCGAAAGTGAGGCGAGGCCTGGTCGATTATCGGCCAGCTCAATCTGCAATCGCACTTGCTGAAGCCTCAATTCCACTCGATGAAAATAGAGACTAATCAGGAGGAAAATAAAGAGTGGCAAGGTCCAGAGAAGAGCAAAACTCCGAATTGGATTATGCAGCAAAAAGACCCCGGCAATGAAGGCGTTGGCCGCAAAAACGCCCGATCCCAGTCCGCGGGCAAGTCCGAAGTGCACTGGCAGTCCTGCCGCCTGGAGACGAAGGGCCAACGCAGGTAAGAATGGTTGGATCATGAAGACGACGATGAGCACTGCAGCGAATAGAAGTCCAGAGATAAGACGTGGCCACTGCGGGAAGAAGTAGAGGGCGCAACTCGAAACCAGGGCAATCAGAGCAAAGGTGATCAAGAAACTCGCCAGCGGTGTCTTCTCATAACGATCTGCAAGTGAAGCAAGAAAATTCTGAATGGTCGCAGCTGCGAGACTCGCCACCGCCATCAGGATGCCCGTCTCTGACTTCTCGAAACCGAGGCCGAGGATGAAATTCGCTGTATAGGCTCCGACGTAGAGCCACGTCGCCCAAAAGGCAAGATGGAGGAGAACATACATGGCAGCGATCCGCCTAGCCTCTCCCCGACGCATCTTCTCCATCTCTTCACCTCCTGCCCAGAATACAAAAATCTATGATATCGCATTTTGCGATTTCTCGAAAAGAAAAAGCCCCTCAATTGCACGAAATAATCGTACAAGCCAGGGGATTCCAATCTAATTGTGCTTATCGCTCAGGCGAGATGCCCAGCAATTACTCCTCCGAAGAAGCGAGCGCCTCAACTGGACTTGCCGCAGCGGCATAGCGACTCGGTATGAGTGACGCCAAATACGTGAGGATAAATGTCCCGAAACTGATCGAGAGGATAAAGTAGAGGGGAATGCGAACCTGGTAGTCCCCCGTCTCGACAATCGAATTCAAGGGCAGGACCCGCAATCCATAGTTTGCAAAGACGATCGATAAGATCAAGCCGAGTACGAGAGCGACGATACCGATCATCAAACCCTCAATTAGGAGGATATTGCGTAGCTGTTTGCGCGAGCATCCCACTGCACGCAAGAGCGCATGTTCATGTCGCCGCTCGAGGACCGAGAGGCTGAGTGTGTTGGCAACACCAATCACGGCAACCATCGTACAAATCCCGATGAGGACGAGAAGAATCATCATGATCGCATGCAGGACGAGTCGGAAAACCATCAACACCACAAAGTTACCCGAGGTCGAGATATCTTCCCCTGGAGAACTCTGGATATCGATAAAGGACTTGACATTCTCTTGCAAACTATTGGCCATCTTCATGCGAGCTAGAATGCCACAGGGTCGCGTCTCAACCTGAGCAGCTTGAAGCTTCTGAACTTCGTTTTGCGAGACCATAAATCGATTCTGGCCCCAGCCGAAAGACAGGAATTTAAGCGGTTTGGCCATGAGTTTGCCCGTGAGACGGTAGTCCGTTCCGGGGAAGCTGAAGCTGACCTCTTTTCCAAAGAATTGATCGAGCTCAACACCGCCATGTAGAGGATCGACCCAGATCTCTCCATCTGGAACTTCTTCGAGATCCTTATCTCGGCTCACTTGTGATAGGGCCCCGGAGAAACCGATGACATAGTAAGGCGTTTTTTCTGGATTCTCAGGATCTGAGTAAGTATTGGTATTTAGCTCAATTTCTTCCGAGCCTGATTTAATCAGTGGATTCGCTTTAAAGCTCTCAATTAGGATGCTCTCCTCGACGTAAGGCTTTTGGGACATCACTTCGTCAAGCTTTTCCTTCGCGAAAGCACCATTGTCATATTCGACCATCGTCATATCGATGGGATATCGACGACCGAAGGCATTAGTCAGTGTCGTGTCTAGGGAGTAGGTTCCGATGGTAATCGTGCCAATCATGACCAGTCCAATGAGGAGGGTCGTCATCGTCGCACCGTAACGTTGGCGATCACGGGCGATGTTGGTCGCAGCGAGACGAGCACTTGCTGAACCCGGAACAAAGGGTTTGAGCAAGAGGGCAGCGAAACGCGGGAGCAGGAAGCGACCGACGAAGACGATGACGATGAGGGTGAGGAGGACCGACAGAGTATAGAGCACAAATGCGTTGGCTTTATCCATATCAAAATCTGACGCATGCCAGACAGTCACTATATAGAAGCCAACTGCTGCAATCAGGCTAAAAATCGAAGCGAAGATAATGCGTGCCAGGCGACGCTGCTTCGGTTTGATTTCATCAAAAGTGCGTGGGTTCAGAGCAGCCACAGGAGGAATCTTCGACATCTGGCGGCTCGGTGTACGGCCAGCGATAACCGTGATCAGGAAGCCAACAACGACCGGGATCAGGATCGGGGAATATGAGAATAGAAGCAGGGCTGCTTTAACACTCGAGAGAACACCCGTAAAGACCGAAATCCCAAGCACCAATGCATAGCCGATGATTGCACCAATCACAGAAGCGATAAAACCGATCATGGAGCACTCCGCCAGCGCTGAACGACGCAGCTGTTTGGCACTCGCACCAATACAACGCAAGAGGGCCTGTTCGCGCCGACGACGGGCGAGAACGACGGTAAAGGTCGAGGACACGATGCTGAGACAGACGAGACTGGCGATCAGTGGGAAGAGGTAGACCAAGCTATCTAAAACTAGCAGCACCGCAGTTCGATTTCCCTGATCGGCCTTAAGATACGCCTCCCGGCTAAGGGCATAGAGAGTGGTGTTAACGGCTATTTTATTCTCAAAGGCCTGACGAATCTCCGACAGACCACGCTCCAGAGACGCACCGGGTTTTAGTTTGATCAGCAAACTATCTGGATCAATGTTCTGCTCACTGAAGAACTTGGAATCCTTTGAGAGGTAGAAATTGGATGAAAATCCGAGGCGCTGACCGAGATCCTCGCGGTTGTAGCCGACGACTTTGATCCGATAATCGGCTTTCTTATATTGGTCACGAATCTGAAGCTCATCGTTGATCTGTATATTTTCGGATTTGGCCAGTGCAGCCGAAATGATCGCCTCGTTCTCAGCCTCAGGCAAACGTCCCTCGACACAGTCTGGGTTAATGTGCGGCTCAGCTAAGAGTCGGGATGCAGTAACGACAAAATTGCGTTTGCCAGTACTGACGGCCAGGCCGCGCCGATAGGAAAGTTGAATATCTGACAAGCTCGGACAGGCCTCTAGGAGTGTCGAGGCATCCGATTCCAGGGCCATACCGGCGCGTGAGTAACGCTGGATAATTTCATCGACCTGATCGATTTGCTTCTCAGTAAGCTTGCGATCCAAGTCATAACGTTTTTCATAGTCGCCAGCGAGATCCGCTTTAATGCACGCTTGCATATCGGGCGTAATGCCTGGCTCATTGCCGACTAGGTCAGCGATGCGCGCCGCATAAGCCTTTCGATTCGCGGGCAACTCATCTTTTGCGTCGAAATTAATGCTGTATGAGGATGTGATAATGATGTCGGATTGATTGAGCTGATAACTACGATTCCCATTTAACAAAAATGGGATGGTGCTCGCAAAACAGCTGGCGACCGCCATAAAAGCAGTACAGATGATGAGCGCGATCGCCGTAGCTGTGTACTGACGGTAGTGGGCCCTAAAATTCGCTTTCGCTATAAAGTTCATTTAAATCACCTGGCTTAAAGTCTCGACGGTCGGCTGACGCAGGTCGTTGGCCAGCTTACCATCTCGGATCACGAGAACACGATCGGCTTTAGATGCTGCGTGCAGGTCATGTGTAACCATGACGAGGCTCTGGCCGAGCTCATCGACCGCAGCACGCAGAAGTCCTAGAACCTCCTCGCTCGAGCGCGAATCGAGGTTGCCAGTGGGCTCGTCGGCGACGAGGATGGTCGGCTGGGTGATCAGCGCCCGAGCCACAGCGACACGCTGCTGCTGACCGCCAGAGAGTTCTGATGGCCGGTGGCGAAGGCGCGTCTCGATCTGCAGTGCTGAAGCAATTTGCTTAAGTCGCTCACGGTCCACCTTACGACCAGCGAGACGTAGTGGTAAGAGGATATTCTCCTCAGCGGTCATCACTGGAATTAAATTAAACGACTGGAAGACAAAACCGACTTGATCACGGCGCAACTTAGTCAAATCTCCATCTTTTAGAAAATGGAGTGGCTGACCATCAAAATGGATCTCCCCAGAGCTAATGCTATCAAGTCCCACCATACAATGAAGCAGGGTCGACTTACCAGATCCCGAAGGGCCGATAATCGCTGTAAATTCCCCCGCATAGACATCGAGACTCACCTGATCAAGCGCTCGCACACAGGTCTCATCGCTCCCGTAAATCTTGCTAACATTATTGAGATGAATCAGCGATCGCGCCCGTGTTTGCGCTCCGCTTGGAATCGTTTCGTGTTGCACTGTCATGTGGAACCTACTTTCTTTTGCGTATTGAAAAACAATGTATTTCCATTGTACCGTGTCGAGTTTTCATAATTTACAAAGTTCTTAAGATCTACGTTTTTGTATGAGTTTTGAAAGATATTTCCCGCAATAGCGATGCGCTTGGACCATGGAGCTCGGGATTCTCACGCAAAACGAGTCCAATTCGCTAAAATACATATATTAATTTCTTGGAGGTTCTTATGATTGCAGCAGTGATCGGCGACATCGTCGGCTCCGCATTTGAGCGCCAGCCGATTAAGACAAAGGACTTTCCACTTTTCTCCGAAGCGAGCCATTTTACCGACGACACTGTCATGAGTCTTGCCCTCGCCGAGGCTCTGATGCGCTCAGACCTCGACTCAGACCGCCAGGTCCACGGGCTGGCGAAGCAGGCGCGTCTCGCCTTTCTAAACTACTATCGAAGCTATCCCGACTTAGATTATGGGACACATTTTCGTGCCTTTCTCGAAGCGGGAGCCAAGTCCCCGTACGGAAGTTATGGTAACGGAGCAGCAATGCGAATCAGTGCAGTCGGTCTCGCCTGCCAGGATCTTGCAGAGGCGAAGTCACTGAGTTACGAGGTGACGGCTTTAAGTCATAATCACCCCGAAGCAATTCGCGGAGCCGAGGCGCTGACGGTGGCAATATTCCTAGCTCGACGAGGATTTTCCAAACAGGCCATCCGACGACAGATTGAACGAGACTACTATCGCCTCGACCGCTGCCTCGACGAAATTCGTCCCAGCTATGGCATCGAGCTCTCCTGTCAGGCCTCTGTGCCCGAAGCCATCCAATCTTTTTTGGAAGCGGAAGATTTCGAAGATGCGATCCGAAATGCGGTATCTCTGGGAGGCGACAGCGATACCCTCGCATCGATGGCCGCTGCGATTGCGGGGGCCTATTTCCCGATCCCCATCACCCTCCGACAGACAAGCGAAGCCTATCTCGACCGACGCCTGCGCCATTGCTTAGATGCCTTTGAGGCACGTTACCCCAAATTTCTCGCCTTGGCCGTATTTAATACTTTCTCAAGAAAATCACCGGGGGCCTGAGTAGAATATGTGGATAAGCGAAGGAGCTAGCATGGAAGCTGTAATCGAATGCGTCGACATATCCAAACGTTTTGACCAGGTGCTTGCCAACGATCACCTCAATCTTCGACTCGAGCAAGGGAAGATTCTCGGTTTGATTGGTGTGAATGGGTCTGGGAAGAGTACTCTGCTTAACCAGATTGCGGGTTTTTTACCAGTGGATCAGGGGCTCATCCGCCTCCTCGGCGAACAATTGAAACCGCACCACGCCTCAATGCGAAGCCACCTCGGTTATGCAGGGATTGACATCTGTATGCCAGCCCTCTCGGCGATTGAGATTCTCGAACATAAGATGCAACTGACGGGTAATGGAAGTCAGACTGAGATCTTCGAACTGCTCGACTTCTTCGGTCTGCCCTTTGAGCGAAACAAACCCTATCGTAAATACTCACTTGGTATGCAACAAAAACTGCGCCTCTGCCTCGCATTCTTAGGCCATCCCGAGGTCCTCGTCTTCGACGAGCCACTCAACGCCCTCGACCCGATTGCCATCCGTCGCTTTCGTGAACTGGTGCTCTACCGTCGCCAAAACGACCATGCGAGTTTTCTCATCTCCTCCCACATCATTTCAGAGCTCTATCAAGTCTGTGATTCCTTCTGCATCATCCACCAGGGACGCAATCTCCAAGATATTGAGCGCAGCCAACTCGATGAACTATGTCGGGACTATTACTGCCTCGATACGGATAATAATCGCCGCGCCTTTGCCCTCCTCGAAACGCTACTCAAGATTCCCAATCTCCAACTCAATAGCCGCGGGGAAATTATTTTCCCACAACAGAACTTCGATTCTCGTCAACTGATGCGAATCCTCCTCGATGCCGACCTTGGCATTAAATCCCTGCGCATTGAAGCGATTACCTTCGACGCCTACTATGCGTCCCTGCTCAATGTTGAAACGGATCTCTTCAATCCATCGAAGGGAGGGCAAATCTACCAGGAGCTGAGTATGCGCGATCGTTTTACAAATGCCATGCACCAGACGACGTTGCCGGTATTTGATGTCAGTCTCAGACCTGAACATCTGGCAACGCCCACAAAGCGACCAATGGTTGACAGCTCTGAGGAAAGACCGAGAAGAAGCGAACCCCTGAGAGATCTGAGGAAAGGTGAGGAGTCCCCAACTGATACTAAGCCCGCGAACAGTGCAGCGGGCGTGACGGCTGAAGCAACTAAGACAGAGCCTCGTAAAAAAACGCGCATCTTCGCCGACCTGGAGAAGAGCTACCGAGCGAAGACCGAGAAATACTATGACTAGGCAAGAGTTTCAAATCTATTTACGAACTTATCTGAAGCAAAAATGGCACTGGGTCTACCTTATCGTCATCATGATCCTCGGGTGCATCTTCATCAACTATCTATTTACGGATATCTTCCGTACCCACCTCTTCGAGGATGACAGAAATCGCAGCGCCCATATCCCTCTGAGCAATCTTCTACGAATCGAGCCCTCCCTATCGCGCGAGGAATTTGTCATCCTGTTTTCCACCTCGATGATCTCTAATCTCCTCTACCCGCTGGTTGCAATTGGTTTTGCTATTTACCCTGGAATCGTCGGTGCTTATCGTGAGCACCGTTTTCACCACGATGCCCTCCTCGGGATATCACGAATTCACAGCCTCATAAAACAATTTCTCTGGACCTTTTATCTTTACTCCCTCCCCTACTTGTTCTGCGTTGCCATGTACAGTGTCTCCGTCTATTTTCATCTGGGTAAGATGCCTAAATTTCTCCTCAATTTTATTGGTTACTCCATCCTAAGCGACCTCTTCACTGCAGCCTCATTCATCTCGTTTTGTTTTCTGATCTGCATCCTTCTAAAGGGTCATGCCTTTTCAATCGTCATCGCCTACTTCGTCGGAAGCCCCTCCCTGCTTCTCTTTATCTTTTTCTCAGCGACTTCCGCTTTGCCGAAGAATATCATCAGTAAAATCCTCTACCTCTTCCTATCCCTACTTCCGATTAAGCACAATTTAGTCTTCCGATCTGCCTTCGGGATTCCAGTGCGAAGTAGTGATGTCTTCTATCCTCTGATCACCCTCTGTATTTGCTTTTGCCTCGCCTATCAAGTCTTGAGTCGCCAAGACCTCAGTCGTACCCGCTAGTAGGAGGCCTCCAATGATTTATTGGTTATTTGCCCTCGTCTTAGCGATTGCACTATACCTGTTCTACCGCTGCAAACGCTATGAGAAATGGCTCGAAAACTTAGAGGATGAACTTCAATTCCTCGATCGCTACCCGGATAGTCACCTCAAACTCCTCGACCAGTCCAAGCCACCTCAGGTAAAAAACATCCTCGAAGAAATCGTTAAACTCTCGGCGCGCTCCTACCAGTCCGCACTGGAGGTCAGCAAACTCCGTGAAGAACAGGAAACCCTCATCTCTGGTATCCTCCACGACTTTCGCACACCGCTAACCTCGATTCAGGGATACCTCGACCTCCTCAATCAGGAGTATAAAAAAACCGATGAGCAGATCGACCACGCCAAGATCCACCAATATCTCCAGATTATTAACGAGCGCAGTCAGGTTCTCTATGAGCAGGCCAGCAGTTTCTATCTCCTCTCCATCCTCGAAAGCAAACACCGGAAAGTTGAATTTGAAAGTCTCTCCCTCGCGGACTTACTGAGTGAAGAAATCGCTGCCCGAGCCACTGAGCTCGAAGAGAAATTTGGAGAGGAGATTGATATCGAAATCGATGAGCTAGTTCCGATTGAACAAAGCCGCCTCGACCTCCAGCGGATCATATCCAACCTCATACGAAACAGTCTCGCTCACGGCGAAGCCCCCTTCTCCGTAAAATTGTACGAGGCAGAGGGTACGCAGATTATCGAAGTTTGCAATCGCTGGTATAATCCAGGTCTCGTAGACTTGGAGCGACTCTTAGACCGCAGTTTTCGCACCGATCCCAGCCGCCATAACAGCCGCATCCCCCATGCGGGGCTCGGGATGAGCATCATTCGCGAGCTCTGCCAGCACCTCAATATTGAAATTCACCTCAGTGAAGACTGCTCAGCGGCCAATCGCCTCCTTGCAGCTGAGCACCAGCCTCATGTTGCGATTCTGCGCATCCAATTGATCTTTAAAGAAATCGTTAAAATTCCACTCTAAAAAGTACTATCCTATTAGCAAGACGATTCATAAACTCAGGAGGTCCGGATGAAACTTCTAATTGTTGAAGATGATTTAAGTATTAACACCCTGCTTTTCGAACTCCTATCGGAAATCGATTCACTCGAAATCAGCCAGGCCTTCTATGGTGTCGAGGCGGAAAACATTTTCAATAGCGACCTTTTTGACATCGTCATCCTCGACTTAATGTTGCCACTCAAAAGTGGTGAAGACCTGATCCCGATCTTCCGTGAAAAGGGTGCGGATGTCATCGTCATCACGGCGAAGAGTGATGTCAACACCCTCGTCGAGGTTCTCGAGCTCGGGGCCAGTGACTATATAGCGAAGCCATTTAAGACTCAGGAAGTCCTCGCCCGCGTGAAGCGAGTGATGGCGCGTCGAGATCCCACCATCGAGGAGTGGATCCAATATGAGTCCCTCCGCCTCAATCCCCATAATCGAGAAGCCTACGTGAAGGGCCAGCTGCTCCACCTCACCCAGACCGAATTCGATCTGCTTCGCCTCTTCATCAGCGACCCCACCCGAGTCTTCACAAAATCTCAAATCTACGAAGCGATCTGGGGAGAACCCTACCTCGGCGATAATACGATTTCCGTTCACCTATCGCGCCTTCGAAGCAAGCTCCAAGAGCTCGGTTTCGACCGTGCCCTAAAAGCGGTTTGGGGTGTTGGCTGGAAACTCCGCTAATAGAGATACAAAAAGGCGACACTTGGCCGCCTCTTTTTTTATTGGAGCAATTCATCCGCACAGATATATGCTTGCTCAAGATAAAAATTAACTGCGATCACCTCGGCCTCCGGCCTCGCATAGCGCTCAAAAACGAGGACTTCATTATCCCCCGTCTTCAAATACGCTTCTGGAAGATAGAGTCTTCTCGCAGCACTGCTTGAAGCAAGTCGCCCGAGATTAAAACCGTTCACGTAAACTTGCGCAATTTCATAGCTACTGAGGTCGAGATAGGTGGAGCCCGTCGACTCCAGTGAGAAATATCCACGATGGATGCGAGGCTGACGCTGGGTCTGAGGTAGGTCTGCCCCCTGAAGTACTGGAAGCACGTCCACAAAATGAGGCTGGGCATCGTGCACGGGTGCCGAACTCAAATGAAATACTTCGGCGAGATCTGCGCCCCGTAGCTGCTCGAGTGGCAGCAGATAAACTAGAGCCGTCTCCAGGCCTTGACCATCGAGCCGAAGTCCTGCGCGCAGTCCCTTTGGATCATAGAGCTTCGCTCCGTAATTTATATGTCCGAAATTCTCGATCAAGATGTCGAGGGTCAGCGAGCCGCCTTCGTGTCGCTCAAATTCAAACTGCGATGCGCCATTTCGCCCGAGACTAGCCAAGAGCTTGTGATCCAGATAAATCATAGCGAGGTCAGCGAAGTCACCGAGATCGATGCAGTAGCTTCCGGCTGCGAGTTCAAGCTCAAATCGATAGAGAATCAAGCCTTGGCTCTGGCCATAAGCCTCCATTGTCTTCGGTTTTGCGTCGATTGGCTCAGGTGCGAGGGTATCAAGCGCTTGCCAAAAATCAGCTGACTCAGCTAGGCGACATGGAGCGGGCGCAATGAAGCGAGGCTCTCGGGGAAGCTCTGGAAGAGGGTCTGGAGAGTGCTTTGACATATAATCACGAAGACGAAGATACTTCTCAGAAAAACGCCCATCTTCGTGGATGAAGGCATCGTAATCGTAACTCGTAATCGTCGGCTGATAGACGTCCGCATGGTTGGCCCCGTTGTGAAAGCCAAAATTACTAGCACCCGCGAACATGTAGAGATTGAGGCTAGCTCCCGACTCGATCATCGAGATCACCGTCTCGACCGTCTCCTGCGGATCTCGGACATGGTGGCGCTCTCCGTAATGATCAAACCAACCACACCAAAATTCCATGACCATGGGAGGCGCCTCCGGCTGATGGGCCGCCAGGGCCGCGAAATTCGAATCGGGATCTGATCCGAAGTTAACGGTCGCGAGGACATCGGGCAAGGTCCCCTGGCGCAACATCGTCTCGGTCCCCCCGTCTGAGGTAAAGAGGAGGACGTCGATCCCGAGGCGAATGAGTAGATCACGGAGGGCCGATAGGTAGGCTGGATCCTCACTGAACGATCCATACTCATTTTCAACTTGGACCGCAATAATGGGACCGCCAGCTGTTTCGAGATAAGGGCGGATGCGAGGAATCAATTCTGAGAAATATACTTCGACAGCCGCGAGAAAACGGGGGGAGGCGTGACGCAGCTCCTCTGCTTCGAGTTCAGCGAGGAGGTAGGCGGGCAGACCACCGAAATCCCACTCCGCACAAATGTAGGGACCTGGACGAAAGATCACATGCAGATCGAGTTCAGCTGCAAGCGCGAGGAAATGACAGAGATCCAGCTCCCCAGAGAAATCAAACAGTCCACGCTCCCGCTCGTGGAGATTCCAGGGCACATAGGTCTCGACGCAGTTAAAACCAAGCGCCTTTAGACACTCAAGTCGGTGACGCCAATCCCGCCTCGGAATCCGAAAGTAATGAATCGCACCAGAAAGAATCTGATGCGGCTCACCATGCCAATAAAACTTACGTTCTCGATACGTCAAAGCAGCCATCTGCATCCCCCCAGCATCAGAGCAACTACTGCCACTCTGACAAAAAGAGTCCCCCGTCTCACTCAGAGACGAGGGCAGCACGAACTATAGAGCAAAGCGAACGATAAAAAAGAGCATCACAAGCGTCCAGTCTACGTTTGGAATGCTCCCAGCATTAACTCGTTGCGCCAGTAATTAAATCACAGAGTTCCTGAGCCGTAATCCCTAGGAAATAGTCTGAGAGACCGACGGACTCGAGACACGCCAGAATCGCCTCGCCCGAAAATTCAACGCCATGGAGGGTCGCTTCGAGCTCAGAAACATCTTTTCTCCCGAAGAAGTCTCCATAGAAATGGATCGCCTCAATCTTATTGTGTTCAACGAGAACTCGAGCTTCGACTAAACCGCCTGGTAAATACGCCTGGTTCGAGAGCGTAAATGGTGGGTTCTTCCCATAGACCCAATCTGGATTATCATTTCGCATCGCCTGATAGGCGCGGACCTGGGCCTCTTCTTCTGGACTGAGCTGGTACTCTTTTACATCAAAGTGTTTCTTCATGTATGTATAGAGGGCATCGATAAAGTCCTCAACCGTGAAACTCTGGTCCGCCATGTGCGCTTTAATATTGGTGACCCGCGAGCGGACGGACTTACGTCCCTTCGACTGAAGTTTAAGGGCCTTTACCTTTAACGCCTTTGCGAGGACATCGAGATCAGTATCGAATAGCATGCAACCGTGATGCATGATCAGGTCACCGGCAACAAGCTGGGCATTGCCACAGAACTTAGCCCCATCGATCTGCAGATCATTTCGGCCTGTAAACGAGGCCTCAACCCCAAGACTCTTCAAACAGTCGATTACTGGCTCGGAAAGCTTCGCGAAGTCAAAGGCACCACGACGGCCCTCCCGGCTTGTAATCGTATAATCGAGGCAATTAATATCCTGATAGACCGCCCCGCCACCACTGAGTCGCCGACAGATCCGAATCCCCTGCTCACGGCAGTACTCCTCGTTAATCTCTTCGAGCGTATTCTGATTCTTACCGACAACGATGACGGGATTATTATGCCAGAGGATGAAACAATCCTCCTTAGGAGCGAGGTGACGAAATACAAACTCCTCAAAAGCAATGTTGTAAGCAGCATTATGGGAGGTCGAGCGCAGATATAGCATGGGCGCGGTTCCTTTCTTGATTTGCTTTCTATTGTAGCCTTTTGTCGATAATTTTGCGCCAAGGCCTGCTCACGTTCGCCCGCGACACCGCTTCGGCTGACAGCCTGGGCAGTAGCGACTTCGCCGCCCAGCAATCTCCGTCACCTCAATCTGGCGGCCACAGCGCGGACAACTGAGGCCCTCGCGCTGGTATACGGCGAGCTCCGCTTGGAAATGGCCATGACGACCGAGGCCGTCGACATAGTCGCGAAAGCTACAACCCTGGTGCCCAATCGCCTCCTCGAGAAGCTCTCTGCCAATCCGATAGAGGCACTCAGCCTCGCGCTTTGTCAGCGAAGCCACACGCCGCATCGGTGCAATCTTGGCACGAAACAGGGCCTCATCCGCATAGATGTTCCCATAGCCCGCGACGAAATGCTGGTCGAGTAGCAGCGACTTAATCGCCCGTGTCGAATGCTTCGGCCAGCGTTTCCAGAACTCTTCAAAACTGAGAGCGGGATCGAGGGCGTCCAGTCCGAGGGCCGCAAACCCTGGGTCTTCGCTCTCACCCGCTGCTGGAAATAACTTCAGACTTCCAAACCGCCGCGTATCCTCGAAATCGAGAAAAAAACCTCGAGCTGGCAGGTGGCTAGGATCCTGCCCTGAGTCATAGGCATCTGGCATCTCGAGCAAATCCAGAAAGAATCCCTGAGGAGCCAAGTCCGTCTCTGAGCAAAAGGCGAGGGCTTCGGGACCAGCATTTTCGAGAAAAAAGCGAAAGGAAACGCGCTTCTCAAGTCGCTCCAACGGCGAGCGAACGATAAACGCTCCAGTCATCCGGAAATGGGCCATTAGGGTCCAGGCCCCTCGCGCAGAGCACAAGTCGATAAGAAGATATTTCCCATGTCGACGAAGCGCGACAATCTCGGCGCCTAGGCAAATCTCTGGATTCAAATCAGAAATAAAGGCCCGCGGATCATAGGCATAGTAGGCAGCGATTCGAGCGTGCAGAATTAAGGGTTCTAGAGAGCGACGGATCGTCTCAACTTCTGGTAGTTCAGGCATGGCAGTCTCCTACAAGATAATTTGCTTCCATTATAGTGCCTCAAGTCGACCCGTTTTGCCCCTCGAGAGACTCGCTTTGGATATAATCAGAGAATTGATGCAGATCCAAGACGTGGACCTGCACGAGGAGGAAATATGTGTACATTTTTTGGCTACCCCTGCGACCGTCTTCTAGGCGCGCGCAACATGGATATCGACCGAGACTTCGGAGCCAGCTTCGCCCTCATGCAGCGCGATTATCGCTTCCCGTATAAGGATACATCTGCGGAGAAAATCAGTGACAAGCGAGCGAGCGCGGGCACTAAGTATGCTGTCTTTGGCATTGCGACCGTCTTTAACGAAACACCACTCTATGCCGAGGCGATGAATGAGCACGGCCTGATGATGGCTTCACTGAATTATCCCGAAGCAGCGACATATCAGGAGCGTCAAAGCGAAGCACTAAATCTCGCCCCCTACGAAGTCATCCCCTTCGTCCTCAGCCGCTTTAACAGTGTCGCCGAAGTGCTTCCAGAACTCAAACGCCTGTCTATCCTCGCTGAACCCTTTGCGCCAGGTCTGCCACTCGCCCCCCTCCACTATATTCTCTGTGACGAAGAGAACTGCATCGTTCTCGAAGCGGATATCGACGGTCTCCACATCTATGAAAACCCATGGCAGACACTGACCAATAATCCCAGCTTCCCAGAGCAGCTAAACGGCCTCCAGACGCTGGCCCTCCTCCAAGACGAAAATCCCCAAACACCTTGGTTTGCGAAATCGCTTAAAAACATACCTGAGAGTCAACTCAGCCACCGCAGCTATCGCAACTATCCCCTCGGTCAGGGCTTCGGCACTCTCGGTCTTCCTGGGGATCTGACCCCCGCGGGACGTTTCCAGCGCGCCGTCTTTTATCGTGAGATGAGCTTGAAGAATCTAGAGGCAGGCGGAGACTTCGCAGTCGTCCAGGCCTTTCACATCCTCGAAGCAGTCTCAATGCCCCGCGGAGCGATTCGCACCGACGCCAGCCACTACGATGAAACCCTCTACTCTGCTGTCCTCGATACTGAACACTTCGCATACTATCTCCGCCTCTATGAGTTGCCGCAAATCAGCTGCTGCCGTGCAGATCATCTCGGCGAACTCGATGGGGACAAGACCCTCAGCCTGGAATTTCCCAGCCGAGCCATCTTCGCTTAGAGGGATAATCGAAACATCGGATCACAAGTTGTTAATCTGAAACGCTTGTGCCCTCGAAGACAGGCCGTTTGGCCTGTCTTTTTCTA
>JAUNVS010000017.1:29384-31173 GCA_030537565.1 Eubacteriales bacterium
AGAAAGGTATCGGCATGAAAATCATTAGCCTCCTTCACTTCAGTCCCCATTACCAAAAAGCCCTCGCAGAGAGCTTTCCTGAACACGAGCTCCGCCACTATCGAAACTTTTCCGAAATCCCAGTCCTCGAACGTCAGGCCTGCGAAATTCTCTGGACCTACGGGAGCGGGCTCGCTGATCAGCTCGCTGCTTTTATTAATCTGCGTTGGATTCACATTGGACAATCTGGCATTGAAGAGGTTCCCAGGCGCGAAATCCTCAAGCACGGTATCCGTCTTTCGTACTCCTCTGGTGTCAACGCCATCATGGTTGCCGAATACCTAATCGCCATGGTCCTCAATTTTGCCCACCGACTGTACGACTATGCCGAATCCGCGCGCTCACATCACTGGAATTATGAGCTCATCCAGGAAGAGGCCTATGGAAAGCGGGTTGGCATCGTCGGCCTCGGTGCCATCGGCCGGGAAACAGCACTACGCTTACGGGCCCTCGGGCTCAAGATCTACGGCTTCGGTCGTCAAGCAAGAAGTGACTTTGAAGACCTCGACCACTATGCCCCCTCATCGGATATTGGCGACTACCTCCCCGAACTCGACTACGTCATCCTGAGCCTACCAGCCAATCCATCGACCCAAAACTTTTTCAGCACCAAAGAATTCGAATTACTGCAGCCACATGCCTGCTTAATCCTCGCCAGCCGGGCCTCCGTCCTCAACTTTGAGGCCCTCGAAAAGGCCCTCCGTGGGGGGCGCTTGCGAGCCGCTGCCATCGATGTCTTCGAAACAGAACCGCTTCCAGAAGATTCCCAGCTATGGGATTGCCCAAACCTAGTCATTACACCCCACATAGCTGGAGCACGCTTCCGAGAATACAATCAGCGATTACACCAGCTCGTTTCCGCCAACTTACGAGCCTTTCTAAAGCAGCAAGCCCTGCAAAATGAACTTCTCCACTAAATGAACTCAGATAACACGGCCACGGCAGAATGAAAGCAGCCACAGCGAATCATTCGCTGTGGCTGCTTCTCACTTGCCTGAACTCAAACACATTGCCGACTCTCAATCTAGTCTCGTTTCTGAAGACTCCAAGTCTGCCGCAATAAGATTAGGCCAAGTGCAGGTAGGAACACGAGGATATACAGTGATGACTGATCACCAGTCGATGGCACCCGTGGACGCGTCGGTGTCGTCGGAGGTTCCGTCGGACGCGTGCTTGTTGCCTGCGTACTCGTCGTCGCCACGCTGCTCGTCGTAGTTTCGGGAGGGAGATAACGGTTGACGATCGTGAAGCCCGCCGCACTGTTGCCTGTAATCTCGGACTTAAACCCGTCAACGACGACTTCCTCAACCGTATACTGGATGACTTGTCCGTCTTTCTTCTCCAAGAGGCCTGCGAAGAGACCTGACCAATCATTCTCTGCCGTCAGCTCTACGAACTGACCTGTCCGCTCTCCGTCAGCAAGTAAGTAAACCTGGATGACGGCTGGAAGCTCTGGCGCTTCGCCCGCCGGGATCTCCCAGACCTTTTTCACCGGGATATCGATCTTCTTTTCATAGCGGTTCGTGATCGTGAAGCCCACCGCACTATTGCCTGTAATCTCGGACTTAAATCCGTCAACGGCGACCTCCTCAACCGTATACTGGATGACTTGTCCGTCTTTCTTCTCAGGAAGACCAGCGAAGAGACCGGACCAACCATTTCCCACCGTTAATTCGACGAACTGACCCGTCCGGACTCCGTCAGCAAGTAAGTAAACCTGGATGACGGCTGGAAGCTCTGGCGCTTCGCC
>JAUNVS010000018.1 GCA_030537565.1 Eubacteriales bacterium
AGTGTGTAAGGGACAACACTTGTAACAGACAACACTCAGATTAAATCCAATTCCCACTTCGTTTTTTTTTGAAAGCAGTTTAATATGAAAAGATTGAACCCATCGAGGTACAAGAACGGTGATGTCTCATAGTCATCCTCAAAATCCTACCAAGTGAAATGCCATACCAAGGGGAAATAAATATAAAGGTTTTTAGTATTTGTTTACAGTTCGAGCGTGACGCACATAAAAACGTTCGGTATTTGGGTCAAGGATTTGTAGACAAAGCGATAGGTGAATTTTCAAATAATATATATGACAAGGATTAACTCAAATGTTTTTTTAGTTGAAAAAGTTATCCATAGTGCTGCTCAGTGTTTCTTTACTTCTGGTTTTCCCTGCTTGTCACAATGCAATTAAAGATACTAAGAATCCAGCCGCTCAAGTTAAGGTAGATCAATTCAATAGGATTGCGCTGGAAAATGCTGAAACACATAGCTATCTTTTTGAAGCTGATACTGATCATACGTGTAAACTCGTTGTCCAAACTTGTTCGGAGAGTAAATGGAATGATCCTTTCGAGCATACACTACAAAATGGCGAGGTCATCCTAGTCGGAGCAGGACGAAAAGAGTTTGAAGGAAAAACGCATCTCACATACCAAGTGCTATCGTATTCCCAAGAGGGAATCGAGTCCCATACACATAACTTGTATCAATACGAACAGGAGCAAAAAAGCGGAACCGGAATCGACTGGCTTAAGGAGGACAAAGAATTTACTAATGAAAAGGTTTTTTTGTTTAGTGAAGCAACCGATGATGATATGATTGCCATTCCCGATCTGAGTGAAATGACGGAACTCCCTAAGCAAAAGATCGACCAAATCTTGATTTATCTGGAACTCGAACAATAGTCTAAGTCCAGAGACAGGATAAGTAGGTCAAGAGCTACTAGAGAATTCTCTAGTAGCTTTTATTGTGAATTTATAGCCGTATATTTTTCAATTCTACAAGCTTTTCACAGAAGCCACTTTGCTTTATTTAGCCCCTTAAATTGCAGATCGCAGGCGATGAAATCTAAGAGCAAAGAACAGAGCATCAGCCAGATTTCACGCTCCATTAAGTGAAGCTAACTGATACTATGGTAAAGAAGACTCGTAAAGGTCTAGTCATCAGATGACGAGGCTAGGGTGGTAAAGAGTGGACTCTTCTCTATTGTGTACACATGGACGAGGTAAATGGCATGGCTAGAGCTAAGAATATGAATCTCTTTTTAATGGACGGCACGGCGCAAGGTCGTATCAAATGCACGCTCGCTAATTGGACGGGGGTGGCGTATAAGCTCCCGCGCAAAGCTGTAAATGCTTCCAAGCAAGTCAGCTTATTACAGCAGACGGGTGTGTATTTCTTATTTGGAGAATCGAAAGAAGATGCAGAGCCGCAGGTCTATGTGGGTCAAGCTGGGATTCGCAAGAATGGTCAAGGAATTCTTTGCAGATTAGATGAGCACATCGCAAATGGCGAAAAAGACAGGTGGAATGTGGCTGTAGCCTTTACGACATCGAACAATTCGTTCGGACCCACGGAGATTAGCTATCTGGAAAAACGCTTCTATCATATGGCTGCCAAGGCTAAGCGTTACCGAGCCATGAATGGCAATGAGCCGAATCCTGGGAATCTCACTGAGGAAAAAGAGGCTGAGCTCGAGGAATATATTGAGTTTGCGGAACTCGTTATTGCAGCTCTAGGCTTTCCAGTATTTAATCCGCTGAGACAAGAAGTAAGCCAAGATGATGATCAATTGCCACTTTTGCATTGCCAGCGAGCTGGAAGTGCAGCGACAGGGCAGTGGACGAACGATGGTTTTGTGGTTTTTAAGGGCAGCCAACTACGCAAAACACTCGTGCCGTCCTGCCCAGAGGGAATCAAGAAAAAGCGTGTGCAGTATGCAGATCGCATTAGCCCCGAGCATAAATTATTAGAAGATACACTTTTTAACAGCCCCTCTACAGCTGCAGCCTTTATCACAGGCTCTAGTGTCAACGGATGGGTAGAGTGGAAGGATGAACAGGGTGTGTCTTTGAGTGAATTGGAAAAGGGCGAAAGAATGCAGACGCATCTCCGATGAAACCAGACATTATCTGCAATCCTTAAAAAGGATTTAGATGATCTTTGGGGCAGGCGGATACCTTATTGATCTTGTGGGGGATGTGGTCTAATGGAAGTGAAATTAGCTGGCAAAGTAAAATGAGGAGTAGACAGACAACGATGGGTGAATACATTCTCTATTGCAATGGGAAAAGCTTTCGTGGAAATTATGACGATCGCTTTTTAGTTAAGCTGAGCAAATCGGCTGTGATAATGATGCCGAATGCAAAAAAAAAAGAGTTGTCCTGTGAAAGGGCAGGAGAGATGGTGCTCGTAGACCATGCCGATGATAGAATCTTCTTGTCAGACTTAGTTCAGGCGATGCTTGCAGAGCTAATAGCGGCTAGAAAAAGAAAACGATTAAATCCTAGGAGAAATAACAGGGGGATATTATGCGAAGTTATTCAAATAAAGAGGAGTTAAAAGCTGAGATCAACAAGACTTTTGATAAATACATTTCAGAATTCGCTAGTATTCCTGAAGATTTGAAAGATAAAAAGGTTGATGGGGTTGATAGGTCGCCCGCTGAGAATCTTGCCTACCAGCTTGGATGGACCACACTGTTACTTGAATGGGAAGAAGACGAAAGAAACGGACTTCAGGTCAAGACACCGTTAGACGGTTTCAAATGGAATCAGCTAGGTGAACTGTATCAATGGTTTACACAGACCTATGCACATTTATCTTTGCAGGTGTTGGAATCTAAGTTAAAAGAGAATGTTGCTTCTATCTGTGCAATGATCGATGATCTAACGGAAGAAGAATTGTTTAACCCTCATATGAGGAAATGGGCTGATGAAGCAACTAAAACTGCAGTTTGGGAAGTATATAAGTTCATCCATGTGAATACGGTTGCACCATTTGGCACTTTTAGAACGAAAATCAGAAAGTGGAAGAAAATGGCACTATAATTCTCGCTTTGTACAGCGACGCTTGCTTTGTCTCCGTCTCTTCACGCCTGACTTGAACTGGATCTTGATTCGTTCTTCTTCGATGGCGATTCGCTCGATCTGGTGGTCGAGGCGGGCGGCGTCAACGCTGGTGATCTCTGGCTGTTGTCTTGCAGAAAGCAGATGATCGATTGGAATCTTTTTAGCTTTCTTTCTACTTGATTATGCTGGTTTGTGTGGTTTGCTTTTCTTCTTTCAAGCGATTGATCTCTTCAGCCAACCAGACCGCTTTGCCCGACGTGGTCTGCCCAAGGAAAAAACGATACCCACTGCCTTGAGTGGCGTTTTGCGGCTTGTTACGGGACTGAAAAAGAGCAGACCAAAACCCCATAGAAATAAACCTCCTCTCTCGGTGGTTGGGCATGAAAAAAGTACCTCGCAAACGTGAAGTGCTTACGAGACTTTAAGTAATCAGCTAGTCAGTTTAGAAGTCAAGTTTTCTGATTTCTTTCATGAACTGCTTTTTCAGTTCCTTTGTTTAAAAAAATATCTTTTCGCTTTTTGAAAGATTTTGGCGTTCAGCCTTGATAGAAACCAGTTCCAAAGTATAGATATAATCGGCAAGTTGGAACAAACGATATTCACAGGGTTTCACTTCCCTTTTTGTTTCCATGTCAAGCAAGGTATTAAAAACGGTGTTCAACATCGACCCTAATTCGCTTTGCCCGTTGTCGTAGTATAAAACTCTCGAATCATAGGATTGGAAATAAGCAAGATTCTCTCGACAAAACTCGCCAAGTTCCCTAGCAATTCGAGCTTGTAGCTTATCCTTGCTATCCCATTGTTTTTTATCAAAAAAGAAAGTCTTTGCCTTCACAGGTAGATTTCTAGCAAATTGCCGCATCGAAAATATCAAATTGCGTCGCATTTCATAGGCATTGTGAAAGTATTCATTTTCGTTACGAATAATCGGTGCAGTATGAATACAGTGATTAGGGAAACCTAAAGTAGACAAACGATTCTCAAACGCTTCTAACTGTCTCGAAAGATTATGAGCTTGATCATGTAAGATTAACGTGAATAGGTAGAAATCAGAGGCATCACCTTTAAAGCCAAAGTCCCCAGACTCATCTAAAAAAAATGCTGATTCTTCGATCAAGCAACTAGCTTTCCTCCGATAAAGAAAATGGCGGGAGATGTTCCCGCCAGTGGTAGGACCCGGATCTTACGAACAGCCTTAGCAGTGGTTGTCATCCGACACTACTCACGCTAAAAAACAAGAGCCAAACCCAAATTACAACTCTCAATAGATCTAAACAAAGATTACAGCACCCACAGTCATCTCGAGTTGTAGACCGACTCGTAGGTGTCGTTGCCACAGCGGATGGCACAATCTAAGGCCATGATGGTGGTGATGGCACTATCGATTTTCTCGGTGGACTTCGCTTTGTCGGCTTTGATGTTTCGGCTGGATCTTGGGCAGTGTAGTTGTTGTCTATTATTTAACCAAGGACCGTGTGCTCATGTTCTTGATGTCAATAGTACCGTAGTGGTCGACGTTTCTTCTCGTGGTGTTAAGCAAGCCTTGTTTTCCCGCACGTTGTAGGGGACGTGCTCATGGACGCCCTAAGTTCCAAGTTGTCTTCGTGCATCCAAAACTTCGGCGCAATCATATCCTCACTTTCGTAGACCTTTTTCACCTCTATCCCCTGAAAACTCTGAGTGGATTTGGGCGAAAAATCCGAAAACTTTTTTCATCGCTCTAATGGGGAGAAACGAAGAATTGAGCACGAGCCCTGGAAAAGTAATAATCTAGTATTTGCAACAGCAAATGCTTGGTGAATTATGAAACGTGATAACATGACTCAATGAGAAAAGGGAGAAAAATCCATGGCGGTCGAATATACTAAACTCTTTCAAAAAAATGGAAGAAGAAAACCTAAGCCTCATCGAGCTAGTACGAAAAGCCAGATTCTCCAGAAACATTATGAAGCGCATCCGCAGTGGAAACTACTTATCTTTAGAGAGTAGCGAAGCCCTCTGTAGCAACTCGACTACACCATCGACGAGATTTTGGATGCTAACAGTTGTAAGACCCAACATCTTTCAAGATTGAAGCATAATAAGAGCGTGAATTCTGGGGAGAGTATTCAGGAGGACCAGATACCTGATATCGCGGACTTATAGTATGAGAGAAGAGCTCTCCATAAGAAGAACGCAATTTAGCTTTAACCAAGTCTAAGTACTCCGCTTCCGTTGTGCCGCTAATATCTATTTTATCGGAGATGGTCATGGCTGAACCTAAGGTTCCCGTCATCCCTTTTGCTAAGCTAATTAGAAAGATTGGCTTGCTTGTCGATGAACTGTTAATAATATCTTCAGTGCAGAAAAGGGTGCTTATCCCAGAGGGTCGTTTGTCACTGCTATTGCTTTTGGACTCATTAACAGGACTCTCATCAGGGTCGTTTCCACCTATTTCCTCAATACGGATGCTCTCTCGCTCTGAAGCTGGAAAACCAGCCAAAAACGAGGTCAGCGACTCCCCTTGGACATCAATTCCATTTTTTACCATGACATCTACATCCCATGTCGGGTTGTAGACCTTATGGCATCCGATCTCAGTGCCACAATAGAGATCGTTTCCACCTATTTCCTCAATACGGATGCTCTCCCTCTCTGAAGCTGTAAAGCCAGTCAAAAACGAGGTCAGCGATTCTCCCTGGACATCAATGCCATCTTTTACTAAAACCTCCACATCCCATGTCTGGTTATACACCTTATAGTATCCGACCTCAGATTCTGCAGCCCGGACGAGATTTGGAAGCCAAGTAAATATACTGAGAATAAGTGATATTGCAACTACTATGCCCGATTGAAATGTTTTTTTCATAAAATCAGATCTCCAATTATGCGCAGCTCAGCGCTGGCGTTGGCTCATTAAATACGCTGATTCACTTCATTTGTCACCGTTCTTATATCGAGCGGGGTTTGCGATAAATTTCCTTATGCTCTTTTTAATATCCATGTCGCGTTGGAGTGAAACTGGGACTCTTAACTCAGAATAAATTCCCGTAGAGGGGATTAACACGCAACGATACCGCAGTTTGTTTCTAGCCTCTTTGAAATTTTTCCATAAAAGACGACTCATTGTGCTCACCCTCAGAGAGCGAATGCTTCTGTAGATATTCACTCGTTAGAGTATTGTACTTCTATATGATCCACTTGGGAATAAGCCATAAAAGAAACTGATAACAACTGCTCAATCTGCTTACAAAGACTATGAATATCCGGTCCGCAAAACGAGCTTGTGGAAGTCTATACACAAAAGTATTACTCCTCAATTAAAGCGTTCTTGAGGTAGACGCTTATTTCAACTCATAGTTTTGCAATAAAGACTTCAACCTCGGTCTTTCAGAGTTCCATGACAGATAAATTTTGTAGAGCATGGGAACTCAGTAGCGCTAAGAACGGCGGCTTGAAAAGGATACTAGTTGGGTTAAACTAGGCGAAGACATCATATAAACAAACTCAAGCGCACAGTGGAATACTACATACTGGGGCGCGTACGGATGGCAGCGGCCTAGAAAGGAAAGCAAATGGAAGACATGACGGATGAGCAGTATAGAGATTGGAAAGCTCTGATCACATATAAAACTCTCAGTGAAGCTCTTAAGAAGCTCGAGGGCGAAGTTGATGAAAAGGCATTAGAGAAGATTAAAAAGGTCTTCGAAGAAATCAAAGAAAAAGCAGATCACTAAAGATCTGCCAAGAAACAAAAAGGGCTGGGGGTTGCACCCCAGCCCCTAAAATATCACATAGCAGCGAGAACGGAAAGCTACGCTCCAGCTTGATCAAAAAGTTTGGCGCGTACGGATGGTAGCGGCCTAGAAAGGAAAGCAAATGGAAGAAATGGATTCTCAGATCTACAAGGATATGAAGAAGTTAATCTATAAAGAAGCCCTGTTTGAGCTCAGAGCCGTAGAAGGCGATACGCTCAGCAAGGAGCAGATTGAAGAAATCTTCAAAGAGTTAATAGAAAAAGCAGATCACTAAAGATCTGCCAAGTAATATAAAAGGATTGGGGAGCGCTGCGCCCCAGTCCGCCCTCAGGGTATCACATAGCAGCGAGAAAGGAAAGCGACCATGCTTGCGGAAACAACTAGGCAAGTTATTTTGAGAATTGAAGCAGATGCTAAAGCGTTTGACCAACAGGCGCTAGTAGTTGACCGCTTGAAGACAGTCGCTGAGGCGTTAAACGGAGGTTCATATGAAGCTTTTTAGTGGGAATTTGAAAAGAATTTGCTTGGCTTCGATTGCTCTTCAGATACTTTTTTCGCTCATCATGTTAATTACAGCACCAAGTCGGATTGTGGCCCACTATGATGCCTCGGGTGAAGCGACTCGATATGGCAGCAAGTATGAAATCCTGATCGTCCTAGTAACGACGATAGTCATTGTCATCTTAGCAGGGATCCTATTTGAAAAGGCGCTGAAACATCCAGAGCATATGCACGGTTTTAGTAAGGATTATCCGGCAAGCCGAGCAGTCCAAGTCAGCTATGTTTTCTTGTCCAGTATATTCACCACGATTGCCTTAGCAGCAGCCTACTATATGTCAACACTGACGGAGGGGAATCCATTCACTTTGTGGCCTATATTCATTTTCCTGCTATCAACTTGGACGATTCTAGGCTCTCTAGAGAACGTTCGAGCGTGCTTGTGGCAATCTATAATTCCACTTGCTTCGATCTTGCTTGTCTCTATCCATTATAGAATTGGACTATCACAAGCGATTCTCGGTGCACTACTGATACTGCTAATTTTTCATAGCATATATATTCTTGTGATTCGAAAAAGAGGAATAGCTAGGTGATAAATCCAAGACATCAGCAGTATGGCGCTACGCTCAGGGTCTCCTATCATGATTAAGGCAACGCCAATTAGATACAATGCTTTTAAGAATTTTCAAAATAAAAAACGAGCTGCTGATTAGACTGCTTATCGGAAATAAATATTTCAAACAGCGTATCGGCGTAAGGAGTCTTTGTGAGGGTCAAAAAAATTGGCGTTGTTAGTCTATCCAGCGGTATCCTGGGAGAAGATTTTGTTCAACACGAAGTGAATATCGGTTTGGACAGGATAAAGGAATATGGTATTGAACTTGAATTTTTACCCCATGCCCTTAAAGGTATGGAGTTTATAAAAAGTCATCCTGAATGCAGAGCTCAAGATTTATTGTCAGCTTTTATGGATGATTCAATTGATATGATTCTGTGTGCTATCGGTGGCGAGGATACTTATAGATTGTTACCGTATCTATTTGAAAATAACGAATTAGAAAAGGTGCTAGCACAGAAAATATTTTTGGGTTTCTCAGACACGACGATGAATCATTTTATGCTGCATAAAGTTGGTATCAAGACCTTTTATAGGCAAGCATTTTTACCAGATGTATGTGAGCTTTCTAAAGAAATGTTGCCCTATACCAAGCAATATTTTGAAGAATTAATTAGGACCGGGGAAATTAAGGAGATACATCCAAGCAAGGTCTGGTATCGGGAAAGAGAAGACTTCAGTGAAACTGCTGTTGGGGCAGAGATGAACAGCTATCCCAACAAAGGATTTGAACTATTAAAAGGGCGACCAGTATTTAAAGGAAAGATTTTAGGTGGCTGCTTAGAGTCAATCTATTATAATATCTTCGATAATTCAAGATTTGCAGATACTGTTTCCCTGTGTTCACGATATAATCTTTTCCCCGAATTAGAAGAGTGGAAAGATAAAATTCTACTTTTAGAAACTAGCGAAGTGAAGTCTGCGCCTGAATTGTTTAGAAAAATGATTAAGGCGTTGAAGGATTACGGCATATTTGATGTCCTTACTGGGGTCATAGTAGGGAAAGCGCAAAATGAAACATATTATGATGAGTATAAAACAATTCTGTTAGAGGAACTTTTGGGGAAGGAACTAGACATTGTTTATAACGTGAATGTCGGGCACGCAACACCCAGATGCATCATCCCTTTTGGAGTTGATGCAGAAGTAAATGTGGAAAAACAAGTAATAAGATTTAATTATTAGAAATTAAAGCGTTTCTTCATTGTGCATTTCACGTGCCATCATAGTTAGGCCACTTCCTTTTAGCTTTCTACCTCCGGTGTTTGTTTGCTAACCCCACCGTAGCTGCTGTGTTTGGAAGTGGTCACTTATATGTCGGCCGAAACTGCTCAATTATCGCTCGGCTCGCATGGTCAATTTTAAGTCGGCGCTCACACATCTTAGTTCGTGGATCCGCAATCCCATGGTGCTCTTTGAAGCTTCTTACGGAGCTGTCGTAGCTAGTACTCATTCATGGTCTAGGAAATTCCAGTTTTCTAGAATTAGGACGATTCCTCGATCCAAGCTGGGAGACATGGCCTTTCCCCAAAGAGTTTGAGAAGTAGATTCATGACTTGATTGGGCCATAAAAAAGCACCCACTGTGGTGGGTGCTAAGTAGAGACAAGCTACTACAGTCTTATATCAATCTTTTCGGCTTAATTTGAATTTAAGTCCCGTGATGGCAAAGAGCAAGGTGGGGAATAGGAGATTGATAGAAGTTGCGATTTCACCCGTAACAGGTAGTCGACTGTGAGTCGTTTTGGGGTTATATCCAGCGGTCGTGCGTGAGGTTTTAGCGGGATCGGATTTCACATCGGTAGTATTCGTAGGCGTCGTCGCGGATGGCGTGAATGTGGTGGATGTGGTGGTGCTTGGGGGGGCTGGTTTTAGGCGTGCCGTAATTGTGTAGCCCTTTTCCAAGTTGCCACCTTTGTTGACGGTAAAGGTATAACGATTATATTTAGCATCCTCTTCTGGTTCATACCCTGGAATCTTTATAAAGGTCTCAACACCTGTGTACAAAATGTCATTATTGGCACTATCTTTTTTGAAGCAATGCAAGCTTGCCTTCCAATTATTTTCCGGGGATAGAGTGACAGAACTAGAATTTGGAAGCACTGGTGTTGGCCTCACCGCAACTTCAGCGGGCCGCAAGTCCACTTGTCCCTCATCCTCCCAAACGATGGACACGGGTATAGTGTATGTGTCGAGCTTAGTTGCCACAATCGTAAAGCCATCATCTAGATTTCCGCTGGCGCTGATCGTGTATGGAGCATTCTCGCTTGCATAAGCACTAAGGGTATATGTGACTTCGTCTCCACCCTTATCGTACCGATCGAGATCAATGCTAGTAGCCCAGTTATTGCTTGCATTCAAGACTGCAGAGAAGTCAAAGCCAGGCCGAGTGGCATGAAAACTGATCTGTTCAGGTCTCTCACTTTCCATTTTCGCCATGCCACTCCACCGTAATCGGTGCCGTGACTTTCTCCTCTAGAACGCCTTTTTTCAGGCGAGCAGTAATTGTGTAGCCACTTGACACATCACCAGAGTAAGAGTAGTCGTAGCTCTTCCATTCGGCGAGCCCATCCACAAGCATGACACCCGTGTAAGCAATATCATTGTTGCTAGAATCTTTTTTGGGAAGAAAAAGGGTGGTTGTCCAAGAGTTGCTCCTTATTAGTTGCACCTTGTTCTCGAAAACGTTGGGGGTAGTTTCTAGATCAAGTATGTCTGGACGCAATTTACTTTGGCCATTATCATCCCAAATAACGGACACAGGAGTTTCATAGGTGTCTATTTTAGTCGGATGAACCGTAAGACCAGTTTCGATGCTTCCACTAAAGGTATACGTATAAGGATTATTTTCACGTCTCACTTCGTAGCTGTATATCGCTTCTGTCCCTCCGTTATTGTACTTTGGGAGATTAAACGTCTTGGCCCAGCCATCCTCAGCACTGATGAAAGCCGGGATGAAATGGCTGTTTGAGTTGAAATCTACACATATTTCATCTGGCCGATGGATCGGATTTCCACCTGCACCATCCCATTTCACTATCACAGATACTGAAATTGTTTCATCCGCGTTTACAGGAGCAGGACGAAAGGATACGGTCCCCAGAATTATCATGACAAATACAGTAAGAGCTAGCCAGCTTTTGAATTTCATATATCAGGTCCTCGCAATCAATAATTTCACTCATATTATAGAGAATATTGGGGGTAGGGCAACGATGCTACTAAAGGCTGTTTTTGTGGCATAGACCTACCCTGAAGTTACACTACTTATAATACATTCGCTGGAAAACAGTCCCTGGAAAACCTTCGATGTCGATCGACTGGAAGCCGTCCCCTTCGACAAGCTCCAAACGCGGGTCATCGCAGAGTGCCCGGATGTCTTGTCGATGCTTCTGATCGGCACCCCAGACTACTCGATTTAGTCGAGTCGCCCCATTGCGATGGGCGATGACAGCGGGCTTCGCATGATTCATAAAATTCCCTGTCGCGACTAAAAAGGGGAACTTCAGATCTTCTACGAAGGTCGAGCGCCAGCGTAATTTGGCACCAGTAATAGGATCTTTTTTCTTCATCAATTTTGAACAGAAGGAGTAACCCATCTGGCGCAGCATGGAATTTTCATGCTCGAGATCAAAACCATCTACCTCGAGGCTGAAATCCATAAACCCATAATCGGCATCTTGGTAATGCTGAAATTTATTTGCAATATCCTTCATACCCAGTAGACGCATGAGAGAAAGGATTAACTTGCTAATTTTCATATCAAAAAGTTCAATGAACGAGCCATCTTCGAACCAGATCTTAGGATTGACTCCGCCACGCGATATGGTGAAACCCATTGCCTCGAAGTCTCGACAGGCTTCTTCTTTATCCTTAACCTTATATAATATATGACTAAAACGCATGTAATCCTCCAAACTGTCAGATCCCATAGTTCCAAGCAGATTTTAACATAAGAAAAATAAAATAGTGCCTAAATATAAAAGACATCCCAATTTTTCGCCGAACTCCTGCTGCTCTAAATTACTGTTCATCATGCCTTGCTTCCGTGTTTGATTAAGAGGGGCACCCACTGAGGCGGGTGTTTTTAATAGGAGTAAGAACACAGGGGGCGAGTCACTTTAGAAGACGTTCCGTCCAAAGAACTTAATGCCAGTTCGTAGTAGTGAGGGAAGGTTGTTGAAGCAAATTAGAGACAAACTTGTGAGCTGAGGATTTGCTAAATTATCTCCGCGCTAGTTCACCAAGACCAGAAGGGAGTTGAGAAAGATGACAATCGGCAATAGCATCCATAAAAGAACTCGTGGGCTGATTCTCCAGACCTCTTACTCTCTCAGCAGTTTAACTGAAGAAATCTACAAAACGATTTGGATTTCTACTTGTGAAATCGCTTAGTTACAGGATATAATTCAAACTTATAAAATTAAGGTTAAAACGTTTTTCTCTCAATTGTCAACGAGGATATCGATCAATGATTATTTTAAATTCGATTTACAGGAACGCCAGACTATATCCTAAACAGATCGCTGTTCGGGATAAGGAACAGAGCTTCACGCATCGGCAAGTAGCTGTATTGACGCACGCCATCGCCGACCTGCTGAAACAACGTTTTACTACGGGCGGTCGTGTAATTCTCTGTTTAGCGCATGATGCCTGGATGCCACTGATCCTCTATGCCTGTCTCGAGGCGAAACTCTGCTATATCCCTATGAAACTCGGGAGCTCGGAGCAGGAACTTGAAACGGTTGCAAAACTATCCGATAGCGATTGTCTGATTAGTACGGCTGTCTATTCGGGTTTTAATCGCTTGTCGATGCAGGAACTTATTGCAGTGGCTGAGGCCGCACTGGCGGCGGATGCGGGGGATGAACTGAAGCCAGAACTACCCTGTTATATAAAAGACGATGAGATCTATATCCTACATACTTCCGGGAGCACGGGGGTGCCAAAGGGTGTGGTCGTGACCTATGAAAACCTCACTTATATTCTCCGAAATATGAATCGACTCTGTCCCTGTCAGCAGGGGGATGTCTACCTACTGGCGACGCCCTATACTTTTGACGTATCTGTCTCTGAAATATATGGGTGGATTGAACATGCGGCGGCCTGCTATGTTGATAGCCTAAGTCAACTGGACCTCTACCGGAACTTTGCTGACCTACTTACGGCTCAGCGTCTTTCGCATATCGCCATGAGTCCCTCGACCTTTTATCTCTTGTTGAAGAATCTCTCGCCACAAGATGTGCCACAGATTAATCAGTATCTGAAATTTTGTATGATTGCCGGCGAGCGCTTTTTGCCGGGGATTCAGAAGCTCTGGCAGAAGCTCGGTCTGAGTTTTCGGCTCTTTAATTTGTATGGACCGACTGAAGCGACTGTCTATGCGAGCTATTTTGAACTCTCGAAGTCGGAATATCTGCCAGATGTTCCCATTGGCTATCCCTTGGATGGAGTTGACTTTGCCATCTATGGAGATGAAGAAGAGGGTGAGTTACTCATCCTCGGTGAGGGGCTTGCGAAGGGATATACGGATCCAGATTTAACGGCGAAGGCTTTTATTGAGTACAGAGGACAACGGGCTTACCGCAGCGGCGATATTGTCTCCTGGAGTCCGAAGGGGGAGCTGCTCTATCATGGGCGACGTGATTCTCAGATCCAGCGTAATGGGATTCGTCTCGAACTTGGTGAGATCGAATACCGCCTCCAATCGATTGAGGCGGTGAAGGATGCGCGCATCTATTTCAATAGCGACAAGATCTATGCGTTTATCATTGCTGAAGAGCGCGGGCGAGTGGCGGAGATTGAGGCTGCGGTCCAAAGGGTTTTGCCGAAGTACATGCAGCCGAATGCTTTGATCTTTGTCGATGAATATTTGCTAAATCGCAGTAATAAAGTTGATTTTAAAAAGATGCTAGCGGATTGGCAGGCCGAGGCGTTTGCTGGACCATCCGCCGAGAATCTGATTTCAGAGTATGCTTCTGAGCCTGAATTTCAGCGAATTGCAGAACTTATAAAAGACTGCCAAAAAATCGATATTCCGACGGGGCAGGAGGATATACTGCAGCTCGGTTTCGATTCGCTCGATCTCGTTAATCTGGCAATTCGTCTTGAAAGAGAGTTTCAGATTACGATTGATCTGGAGGAGCTGTATGGCCATCGGAGTAACGAAGCAATTTACTTGCTTGTGAAGTCGAAACAGGGCAGCCCAGTGGAGCCACAAGCTGCTGTTCATGTAGCTCAGACAGACTCCTTAAGCCCTGAGGCTAAATTGCAAATCCGCCGAGCCATCCTGGACTTCATTCGTCGGGATGAGGTGCCGGTAGAGCATCGCTATGAAGCGATCCATATTCAGAGGGCTTATTTGAGACTGCAGTTTAAGAGTGTCCTCACACTGCAGATCCAGCTTCCATGCGGTATCGATCGGGCCAGGGACTTGCTCTCTGAACTCGTGCGCCGAGAAGCTATTTTGCGCGCCCGTTTTGACGCGAAATCGGCAGCGGCTTACCAAGCGGTGGCGGAGGGGGGCGCGGCTGGGCAGCCCTCGACGTCATCCGATTCGGGGAAACTATATCTTGAAGAATGTCCACTTCAAGTCGAGATTCCAGTCTACGACGCAAGTCAGCCCTTGGCGGAGTCCGAGTTTGCGGCGATTGCGACAGAGCTGATTTTTGAAAGACGTTATCTCGGTGATTATTTGACCGCATTTTTGCTTCAGGCGACTGGTGATTCGACTCAGCTTTATGTCGCCGTCGATCACTCAATCTGTGATGGTGCTTCGCTGACGATGCTTCGCAAGGCTTTGACCTACTTGAGTGAGGGATTGGATTATCAAGCACTCCCTTACCGTGATTATTGTGAAGCGGTCGTGCGTCAGAATTCACCAGAGCTCTTATCGGACTACGGGCAGTATTTTGAGGCGATTTCAGAGAATCAGTTTACGATTGAGCAGCTCTTGACCTCGTTGCCACACGCGCCGATCGCCTTACGTTTGGCGCCTGTTTCAGAGCTTGACTCGCTCGAAGCGACGATTGAGCTTAGCTACTATATAGCTGTGAATATGGCGCGCCATTTCGAGGTCGATTCGTTGATTGTTCGCTCCCTACTCAATATTCGGGATGTGACCGGTTATCGCTATGCCTCGACGATCGGGGATGTTCATACGGGATACAACGTCAGTTACCGAGTCGGCGATGATTTTAGCTGCTTCCGTGAGCGGGCGCTTGAGATCATTTCGATGTTAAAAGACAATGCCCTGCGTCCTGGCTACGTGCTCGAAGTTTATCCCGATGAAGCAGAGAAGATCTACCCAGGTATGACTGAGAAATATAAAGAGCTTTCCTTAAGTGCTGTTAATTTCCTAGGTAATCGCTTGGCTCGAGATGAATCGGACTTCGTCCGCGAGACGATTGACTTACAGAATCGCTTAAATGCGGACCATGAAGGATTCTTCGTGACAGCATGTCGAATTGAGGATCACCTGACGGTCGTCGTCAGTCGTCCGATTTCGCTCCAAGATGTGCAGCTAGGAGATCGCTGTTTGCACTGCGACTTCGTTGAATGTCTGGATGCGGGAAAATGAGTCGAATGAGTGCCCTGAAATCAAGATGCTTTGGAACTGAGGGGGAGATTTATGGCGTTTAAATGGGGAATGAGCAACGAGAAAAAGCTGGCAATCGGTACGCTGACGACGGTTTTCGGTAATAAGGTTTTCGATATCAGCTGTAATGTCTTTATCGCCCAGATGGGAGCTGCGGCATCCTTTTTTACCGCGATTTACCAGAGTAGTGAGAGTTTTATCGCCGTACTCGTGAATCTCTTCGCCGGTGTTTGGGCCGATCGAAGCAAGGACAAGCGACGCATTTTAGTGGTCACGGATTTTCTCTGCGGACTCGTCTGTCTTATCCTGACCTTTTTGATGCAAAGCGCGATTGCCCTCTATGCGATTATCGCGACCAATATCATCCTCTCAATCCTGGAGACCTTTAATTCGCCAGCAGCGAAGACGATCGTTCGCTTTGCCCTGCCCAAAGAGCGGATTGCTCCATATAACTCCTATATTAAAGGGATCCGTGAGGTCTTAAAGATTAGTTCGCCCTTCGTCTCGGGCATTATCCTCTATCTGTTTAGTATCCCAGCAGCCATTTTCTTTAACGCAGTGACCTTCTTTGTTTCCGCCTTATGTGAGTATCGCTTGATTGTCGAGCCCTCCGAGGACTCGGATCGCAGTCAGAAGAAACCCAGTTTCTTACGTGACCTACACGATGTCTGGATCTATTTGAAAACCGAGCGGGCCCTGCTTTTCATTATCATCGTGGCCTCGCTCTACAACTTTTTTATTGCCGGCTTTAACCTCTTCATGCCCTACACATATAAACTCGTTGACTCAGCGATCAATCCCTATACGATCTTCGTGAGTGCGGAGGCCGTCGGTGGTTTGATGGGTGCATTTATCACTGCGAAGTTAAAAAAGACATCTACGAATCACCTGGTCCTCTTTCTCTTCCTCTCAGGGCTCTCGATCCTCTTACTGTATGCGGCCTTTGCGCTTAGTCGCAGTATCTATCCGCCGATGGTCGCCATCGCCTTGTTTTCGATCTTCTTGACCTGTTTTAACATCGTATTTACGAGTAAGGTTCAGACGGATATTGATGAGCGTTACATCGGTCGAGTTTTTTCGTTTATCGTGATGGTCGCCCTCCTTCTGATGCCTGTGGGCAGCTTCTTCTTCGCAGCTGTCTTCACGAGTGAGGGAACGATCCAGTACCTCTTTTCCGGTGCTGGCATCGTCCTCATGGCGCTGGCCTCATACTTTATTTGCCATAAATTCGATAAAGCATAGCCGGCGGCAGGTATGCATAATCTCTAGAGCACGGCTTAAGGCGGGGGACGCGAGTCCCTCGCTTATCTTTAGGGGCTTTGTTCAACGACTGATGCCGGCCTAGTAAAAGGACTTTGAAATCCAGGGAAAATTCTTATAAAGTTGGAAAATCATCCAAAAAGAACTTGAAAAATAGCTTTCCACCATCGATAAATATTTATCCAATAGATGTTGGACTTCAGCTAGATAAGGCATAGACAAATTAAAAAGCAACAACGCCTATAAAATCCATGTTGAAAAGATATAGCTATAGTTGACAAGAAATAATTATAGGGAAAAATATAAATGATATGTGTAGCTAAAGCTGCTTTGACAGTGACTAAGTAAACAGTATAAACTTTCAAAGCGTCCGCAAGAAAATGTTTTTACTGTGGGATTTTCGTAATAGCGTAGATTGCGTCTTGTTACGAAAACACGGTTAGAAGCATTTATTTTGGATAGTTAATTTAGAAGGGAGGGATCAATATGAAAGTAACCAAGCAAGATGCCAAGGCCATTATTGTTATCAACTTTGGGTGCAGCAAAGTTGATAAGTAATTAGAATCATTAGATCGCTTCGATATGGTAATTCCGGTTGCCATATCGGAGTGGCTAATGGAGTAGGTATAAAACTATGAATGATAATTATTATTTCGGCCGGTACCATACTGTCAACGAATGTGAAAATAAAATTGAGATTACATCTACATTGTCGTTTTCGACTATAACCTTGTTAGAGGACGATTACATCCAAGCTTTTCAGGCTTTGGTGCGAGGAGAAACTTGTGAAAAAGCTGATTTGATTCAGGCCTTGTTAGATATAGGTGCTTTATTTGAGAGTAAGGATCAAGAGCATTTATCCTGTGAAGTTCGTAAGAAAGAGCTCCAGGCTTTAGCTGAGCAACAATTACTAATTACTATATTGCCAACAGAAAAGTGTAATTTCCGTTGCTGGTATTGCTATGAAGATTTTAAATGTGGTCAGATGACACTTGACGTTCAGGACAAGGTTAAAAGCTTCGTGGCTCATTTAATGGATCAATCTCAGTCTCAATCTTTACAAATTAACTGGTTTGGAGGAGAACCACTGCTGGCTCCGTCGGTTATTCGGAACTTAAGTGTATACTTCCAAGGGTTTTGTAAAGAAAAACAAGTGCTGTACTCAGCACAGATGACCACCAATGGGTATCTTTTAGATTTAGATTGCGCTAAAGAGATGTATGGTTTAGGCGTTAACACATTTCAGATCACTTTAGACGGTGCGCGCCACGATGAAAATAGAATTTTACTAAATGGAGAAGGAACCTCGGAAAAAATTCTAAAAAACATACAGGAAATTGCTAATTCTGAAATGGAGATAACAGTTGTTTTGCGGAATAACATAAGCAAGGGACAAGACGACAGAGAATTTTATCGTAGAATTGCCCGATTGATAAAAGATGATCCTCGATTTGTCCTCACGCCTTTCTTCGTTGGTGAATGGGGAGGACAACAGGAAGCTGTGTTTGAGTGCCTTAAGACAGAAGCTGAGATGAAGGAATACACAAAAACACTTAATGCTTTATTTTCTGAGTTAGGATTAAGGAATTTTGAGTCTGAAAAGAGTACGAACCCCTTACAGTGTATTTGTCCTTGTTGCTATCCCAATGCATATGTGGTTCGTAGTGATGGAAAATTAAATCGTTGTACCTTGGCACTAGATGAGGATATGAACCACGTCGGTGATCTCAATAATGGTGTGAATTCACGTGATCGGTATTGGCGTAATAGTATTGCTGATCATTTTCGACAAGGTAACAAGCAGTTTTTTGACATGCGTTCACATGACTGTGCCTATAGGAAATATCGGCGAGCACTGTGTGAACAAGATGCAGGTCGTTAGACGAATAGAAAGAGTGGAATAAGAAATGAGCATGCTAAAAGAGGTATGGAGACTCGTCCAGCATCTGCGAAAACGAACGAAGCGGTATTTCTTCTATATGTTATTACCGATTCCAGTTAGCCTGATACTGTCACTTTTACAGGCATATATCCCCAAGATGATTCTCAGTATCCCTTCGCCAGAAGAGATCGGGAGCGCTTTAGTATTTTTAGCAGTGCTCGCTGTCTGCGTTGTCATGTTAACCATGATCTCTGAAATTCTAAGCGTTAAGCAATCCGTTATTTCTCGAACGCTACGCATGGATACGCTTGACGATATCTATCGCATGGCCATTGATCGCCCCTACCAAAAGTTTTTCATCGATGGAGAAAAAGCGATTTATACAGAAGCGATTAGTCATATCTCGGAAGAGGACTGCGTCATCATGCGTGCGCCCGGGGCTTTCTTCGGCTTTATCACGGCAGTTGTTAGTCTTCTCGTCTACTTAGCCTTTATCGTTAAGATTCACCCGGTTTTGATTCTCGTAATCGTGGCGGCGGCCTCAGTTCAGCTGGTCTATGCCCAGAGCTTGCAGAGCTTCCGCAAGCGTATCAACGACGAGCGCGCTCAGAGTGATTTGAAATTTCGTTATTACTGTAAACTTGCGGTTAGTGAGGTGGCGAGCAAGGATCTGCGTATCTTCTCCCTCAATCCTTATGTAAAGGCCCGTTTGCAGGACGCCTTTGATGCAATCGGAAGCGCTTATCGGAAGCTCTCGCTTAGAAGTTTCCTCTCAGCGGGGCTGACTGTCTTGCTTACCCTCGTACGTGACTATCTGGCCTATATTTTTCTGCTTGCACAAGTGCTTGGCGGCACGATGACGGTCGCTGATTTTGTATTCTTGATTACCCTCGTGCGTGCGACCTCTGAGTTGGCAGATCGCCTCACGGAACAGGTCTCTAAGATGCACGAGAATCTCAATTCCACCCAAATTATGAATAGTCTATTCGACTCGATTGAGGCCATGGATTCAGATGCGCGAACTATGGCGGATCGCAAAGCGCAGATGAAGCGGAGCGAAGAGATTGAACATGCACTTCAGACCGAATCTTTGAAGATCGTCTTCGATCATGTCTCTTATCGCTATGGTGAAGACTCTGCGTACGTTTTAGAGGATCTGAGTTTTGAGATAGAGGCAAATAGTAAGATCGCCCTGGTCGGCTATAACGGTGCCGGTAAAACAACGATCGTGGGGCTGGTTCTGGGACTTCTACATCCAAGCTCCGGAACGGTTACTGTTGGAGGTCTGGAGCCGAGTCAACTGAGTGACGAAGAGCGCTGCCATATTTTCGGTACCGTTTTGCAGACGAACTCTTTGATGCCCGTAACCTGTGCCCAATTCGTTTCGCTAAAAGCGGAACCGAATGCGGAGGATCGCCGACGGATTGATCAGCTTCTCGAGAAGCTCGACCTCAAGAGCCGTTTCGAAGAAGAATCTGACGGAATCGATAGTTATCTCTTACCTGCCTATACTGGCGATGGTGTTAATCTCTCAGGTGGAGAAGCCCAGCGACTTATCATGGCCTCGGTTCTCTTCCAGGATGCGCCGATCTTATTGTTGGACGAGCCTACTGCGGCGCTCGATCCCTTGGCGGAGAAGAAGATATACGAACTGTATGCGGACGAGCTCGATAAGAAAACCTCGATTTTTATTTCGCACCGACTGGGTTCGACCGCCTTTTGTGATCAGATCCTCTTTCTCGATGGAGGTAAGATCGTCGAGCGCGGTTGTCATGATGACTTGTTGCGCTTAAATGGAAAATACGCTGAGCTCTATCGAACTCAGGCGAATTACTACAATGAGGAGATCTGAAATGTCTGAACTTAAGCGTGATCAAAAAAGTAAACACCATGGCATTTTAGCCTCCATGGGCCTCATCGATCGGCGAGCAATTCCAGCATCTCTCGGCTCAGCTTTTCTTCTAGTTGCCATTCCTTATTTTGCAATCTGGGGGAGTAAAATCATCCTCGATTCGCTGGCAGAGCGGAACGCCGATCACAGTCAGCAGCTGATCATCTTCGTCGTTTTAGTCACAGCTTTGCTCGGTTTGATGCGCAGCGCCGTAAATTCTCAGTTCTCTTATTTGAAATTGATTATCCTGCGCAAGCAACGGATGAAAATGGCTGAAAAAGCGCTGCGCATGCGCTTCGATGTTCTCGAGGGAGAAGAGCCTAAACAGCTTCAATCGATGCTCCAGCAGTACGATTCAACGGGGGCGATTGGTCCGATTTCGTATATGGACACTCTATATACCGCTGCCACTTCGATCTTCTCGATGGTGATAGCGATCTTCCTGATTATTCCCTTCTTCACCAAGCGAGGGGTATTGCCGATACCGACTTGGCTTGAAAATGGCTCTCTCCTGATCCTTATTGTCCTCTATGCAATTTTCTCTTTGTTGCTGAGCACGGCGATGCAGAAGACGATCGGATTCGATACACTCTTACCTCTCATCGGCCGGCATAACGCCATCTATGGTTTCTTTGTTGACTCGATCTTCGACCCAGATAAAGCGAAGATGGCTCACTTACAGTCGGGCCCCTTGTTCAAAGAGCACCTGCTTATGGGTGGTGGTTCAGGGCCGATGTCGGATCTGATGAAGAAATTGGACGGCGTCAACTATAAGCTCGCCATCTATGGCAATCTCCTACAGTTATTACTAACCCTTTGCGTCTATCTGCTGATTGCCATGAAGACTTGGCATTCTGTCATTAGCTATGGTGAAACGCTTCTATATACCAGTGCTTTCTTCATGCTGAGCCAAGCACTTAGTGGCCTCTTCAACAGCATTCCTCAGGTTCTGAGCAATAAGGATTATTTCAAACGTTTCGGCCAGTATCTTGCCTTACCAGAAGGGGAGCGGATGACGAGTGACACGAAGAAACTCGCCTGTGAACATGTCGTTTTCCAGTACCCAGAATCCGATCGAAAGGTACTCGACGATGTCAGCATTGAAATTCACCGGGGTGAAAAGGTCGCTCTTGTCGGTGAAAATGGTAGTGGAAAGACGACTTTGGTCAAACTTCTCTCAGGACTCTACCAGGCAGAATCCGGCCAGGTCGATGCGCCGAAGTCTCTCTCAACCGTTTTCCAGGATTACGTCCTACTCAATGGTCAGTTAAAAGACGTCCTAGCCTGTAACGATGATTCAGATCAGCAAAAGACAGAGCGCTTGAATCAGTTGCTATCTCTGCTTGGAATGTCCGATCGCATCGGGCGCCTAAAAGAGAAACTGAACAGCAAATATGGTTCAGAGCTCTACGAGAGCTCTGAGGCTGATTTCTCAGGGGGCGAAAAACAGAAGCTAGCGATTGCGCGTGCTCTCTATGAGGATCATGATTACTTGATCATGGACGAGCCGACGGCTGCCTTAGACCCGATTGCCGAAGCCGAGATTTATCAGATATTAGCTGAGATTACTGGTGATCGCGGATTGCTTTTAATTTCCCATCGTCTTTCATCGTGCATTTTCTGTGACAAAATCTACGTCCTGAAAGATGGGAAGCTGGTCGAGACTGGAACGCACAAAGACCTGCTGAAGTTGGATGGCTATTACAAGACTTTGTGGGATGCGCAGGCAGGCCTGTATCAAAATCGTGAAATCGCCGACTCTGCAATCCAGGCATAGACTGCGTGCTTGCTGATTCTTGACCAAGTCTTCGGAGGCGTATTTGTATAGTATTCTTGAACTCTTGAAGCAGCTCTGATCTGTGGCTGGGAGTTAAGATTAAAAATTAGGAGGAAATTAGACTATGAAATTCAAACTATCTCGGGAGGGGAAATCTCCCTTGCTTTTCGATATTTCTCTACATAGAGAAATGGATCTGAAAGAATTGATACAGGAGGCCGAGGGCGAAGACTCTCAGGATGATGCTGCCGTCGAAGAGGCGGTTATGAATGCTCTCGATGGCTTGGAAGAGGGTGTTGACTATCAGTCCGGCGAAGGTCAAAGCGATGAGGTGCGGGAATTCAACCTCACTGCTAAGGGCGCTCTTAAATTCATCGCTTCTCTGATTAAGCATGCGCGCAAAAAGCAATAATCGCCAGCATAGATAAACGTTTCACGTTCCGTGAATGGAGGTGCTTTTGAAAGAGGGCACCTTTTTTATGTCAGAAAAGATTGGAGTCAGCGAATCTCATTGCTCAAGCATCAGGGGGGGGAATAAGAAACGATTAGATGATTTAGTATCGATATAATTTTATTCAACGTGAAAAGAATAAAACTTCTTAAAAGAATTCTATTGACAAAAATAATCTGAATGATACGATGCCTGAAATTAGGCTAACTTTGAAGTGAATAAAACAATGGCCTAAAAAACTGAGTCTTACTAAGATGCATGGAGTTAGTAGAGGCTAGTTCACTGATCTGGGGCTATATTGTTTTGTGGAGGCTGCGCATGAAGGTGCCGAAGTCTAAATCCCTATCTCGCATTCTTCGCACAGAGTCTGCTGCGATTCTTCAACTTGCAGCCAGTAAATTGCTTGTCAATTTCTGTTTAGCTCTGACGTATTTCTACTTGAGTCAGATTATCTTCTTTGACTTGACGCTAGGGCGTAGCGATTCTCGACGGACGCTAGGCGTAGCTTTGTTCCTCAGTTTTGCAGCGTACTTGGGCCTTCGTTATCTTCGTCTATTACAGTACACTTGGCTTGCGCAGAACTTCCGACAAGCCCTGAGGCGTAAGCTTTTTCATCGTTTGTTTCATCTCGGGCCCGCATACATCCAGGCTCAGTCGACGGGTAGCTTAATCCAGACTGTTGGTGAGCGCTTGAATTGGTTGGGCAGTTATGTACACGGCTATTTTGCCTCGATGCTCTACATCGTGCTTCTGGCACTTGGCGCCGGGATCTACTTCGCCTATCGCTTACCGCTTGCCGGGCTGGCACTTATCCTCGGAAGCCTATTGATCATTGTTATGCCGCTCCTGTTTGAACGCTTAGCCCGTGCCAAGCAGGCAGAACACTGGGAGAGCGAGGACGAATTTTATACGGCCTGTCTTGATGGCATCGAGGGGGTTAAGACGCTAAAGGCATTACAGGCCAATTCCAGATATCTCGAGATGATTCGAGAAAAGTCTGAAGCCAATCGACGTTCGATGATGCGTGGTATTTGGCTTAGCAATTTTACGAGCAAGCTAGGAATCCTATTGCTGGGGCTAACGCAAGCGATCGTGGTTTATGCTGTTGGTCAAGCCGCTGAGCGCATCTCTTAGGCAGAGGTCCTGGCGATTTTTTTCATTTCCGTAGTCTGGGCAGATTCACTGGCTTCCTACGTCGGCGATTGTCTTCGCGCTAGCATCGCACGAGCGGGCTTCCCCGAAATTGGGGCGATTCTCGACAGCGAGGCTCCATATTCGCTTAAGTCGAGTACCGCTCAACCCGAGACAAAAACTGCAGCGCCTACGGGCGATATCGTTTTTGAGAATGTGAGTTTTCAGTATGCGAATGCAGAACGCCCAGCGCTCAATCAGATTAATCTTCGGATTCGCGAAGGTGAACACACGGCGATCGTTGGTCTCTCCGGCTGTGGGAAATCGACCCTCGTCCAAGTTTTATTTGGCTTCTACGCAGCGCAGAGTGGGACAATTCGCATTGGATCGCAGACGTTAAACGCAGAGACCCTGCGGGCCTGGCAAGACCAGGTCACGGTGATTTGGCAAGATGCCCATGTTTTCTACACGACCTGTCTCGAGAATATCCGCTTGGCTGCTCCTGATGCCACTCAAGCTGAGATTGAGGCAGCAGCTCAGCGTGCGCGAATTCACGATCACATCAGCAGCCTTGAGGCTTCCTACGACACCATCGTCGGTGATGGTGGCCGCAGTTTTTCGGGTGGAGAAAATCAACGCCTCATCATGGCTCGCGCTTTTTTGAGAAACACACCTTACTTGATCTTCGACGAGGCGACTTCCAATTTAGACCGCGACAACGAGGCCGAGATACAGCGTTGCATTGCTGAGCCTGGGGCTGGCAAGACGGTGATTACCATCACGCACCGGCTCGATACGATTCAATCGGCCGATCAGATCGTCGTCCTAGATGCTGGCTCGATTGTCGAAATTGGCCGACATGAGGAGCTGATGGCTAAGTCTGGCCTCTATGCAAAGCTGCTGAACGGAGGCTCAGATGCGGGATCAAATTAAAGAAGTCTTCGCAATCTATCGACGTGTCCATGGGCTTGGGGCTTATATCTTCATATCTGCCCTGGCTCGGATTTTGACGAAGCTCTGTGAGCTCTTCACTTTTCTCGCCCTCGCTTATTGGCTTGTGAGCGTGCTTTCGGGAACTCTGCAGTTTAGCTTTGGCTGGGTTTTGCTATCGATCGCACTAGGATTTGGACTTTCGTACTTCGATACATATATCTCGCATTGGGTGTCTTTTCGGATTGTTAAGCATCTGCAGGATCAGGTCTATGAACAGCTAGATCAGGTCGCACCTGGGGGGCTTCGCAACGAAAATACAGCCGACTCAGCGGCCCTAATCATATCCGACGTGTCGCTCTTCGAGTGGTTTGTCGCCCACTGCTTGATTGAGTGGATCGGCAGTTTAGTCCTCCTAATTGGCAGTGTCTTCTACCTCGCACGAATTTCATATTCAGCTGCCATCGTCTTTCTCATCCTAGCCCTATTCATGCTTATTGTTCCCTTTGTGTTTGTCAAAAGTGGGAGCCAAACGGGATTTGAAATGCGTCGGATCTTCGGTGCCATGGAAGCTGTGATCGCTGATGGTATCTTGGGTGAAAAAGACGTCGTCGCCAACCACTGGGAAGCTGATTATTTTGCGAACGTAGAGGTAGTGGACAGGAACTATTCTAAGGGCCTTCTGGGGATGGATCGCCGAGATCTGCACCTCAGCAGCTTCGAATCGATCCTATCCATTTTGAGCATCTTGCTTACGGTTTATTTAAGTTCTTTGGCCCTCTCTCCCGAGAGCCGCTACCTCTTACTTCCGGTCGCCGCCTTGACGCTATCAATGATTTCGATACTCCAGGCTACTCTTCACGAGAGTTCAAACTACGCCTTCGTCTTCGGGGCGGCACACCGCCTCTCTCGAATCTTCGCACTTAAGTCGCCCGTCGACGATCACGGGAAAGTTGAGCTCACTGCACTACAGAATAAACCCTGCCGCATCGCATTCAGGCATTTAGACTTCCACTACCCAGACGAAGAAAAACAGGTGCTAAATGGTTTCGACTACGAGTGGGATGGAGCTGGCCTCGTCGCCTTCGTTGGCGCTTCTGGCTGTGGAAAATCCACGCTCGCTCAGCTCCTGCATCGCTTTTGGGATCCAACAGCCGGTCATATTGAAATTAATGGCATAGATATCCGGTCCCTGCGCCTCGACGCCTTACGAAGCTGGGTGACAGTTCTACCCCAAGAGACGCATTTAATGCGGATGAGTCTACGGGACAATCTCAAACTAGCAAAAGGGGATGCTACGGAGGACGAGCTTACTGAGGCCCTGCAAGTGGCGCATGCCTTTTCGTTCGCATCGAAGTGGCCTGAGGGCTTGGATACGCGCCTAGGCGATGACGGACTCCAACTTTCGGGTGGCGAACGCCAAAGGATTGCCATTGCCCAAGCCTATTTGAAAAATCCAGAGATTCTGGTTCTCGATGAATCGTTGAGTGCGGTTGACCAGGAGACCGAAACGAAGATTATTCGCGATTTGCAAAAGAAACGCGAGGGGCGGCTTAGCATCATGATTACCCACCGAGTGGCAGCGATGAGCCTAGCAGATCAGCTTGTTTTCATCGAGGGGGGACGGATCGCGAACGTCGGTACGTATCAGCGACTGCTGACGGATTGCGAAGACTTTAGAAGCTTGGTGAGAGCGTTTGAAGAGTCATCTACTCCAGACGCCTAAGTTCGAATCTCTAGGCGTCAGTAGTGCCTGAGCTAATCGTCCAGACGGCTTGCCTCTTAGGGAGGCCCCCTGTAGAATGGTTTCCAATACTGCGCTGGTCGCGCGATGAAGGAAGACGAAGCCGATGCGGATATCGAGAATCGCTACATCTTTAGCCGTTCCTAATCCGACTGGAGAGTTCATGAGGCTCTTCGGAGGTTTCCCTTGTCCTGCAATTCTACGAGCAGCCGTAGTCCCCGCAGTGATTCTCACTGCATTCGTGGATCATTATCTAAGCCTGTTGATCCTGATTTCCTCGCTTTTATTTGTGCCTGTTCAGCTTGCCTGTCTTTCTAGTATCCCAAGACGATTTATGGGTGCAGCTGGCGCTGGCGCTCGATGTTGACGCTAAACGCTGTGCCTTTTTTACTTCCCAGTCTTAATTGATTTGATCGAGGGCGCTCCTTGATTTCTAGCGCTCTTGCCTGTGCGCATAATCGTTGTAGTCCATAGACTTAAGCGACGTTGTGTGTCTTTGCCCCTAGCGCCTAGGAAGTAACTGGTACATCGTCTTAACAGAGCCTTAGCTCGCCCATTTAAGCACATAACACTTGCTAGAACTTACTTTGCCGACTATAGCTAGCGTGCACGCGTGGGGCGATATGGCTTTGTTTTCTGCATCTCAAATATTCAGGTATTCCATTCTTCAAACGAGGACTCACTATGTCAAATAAAAAAGTATTTTCTTATATCGTTGCCGCCCGACTGATCCTCAATCTCGCCGACAGCTTTTTCTTCATGGTCGTGCTCTGGCACTTCACAGCGCTCTCGCCGATTTACGTCGGACTCATCATGTTCTTTTATTCTGCCTCGGACGTCTGTTCGATCTTCTTCGGCCCAATCATCGACCGCTTGGAAACGAAGCAGAGCCTCTATATGGCCGCTGGGCTTCAGATGCTGATCACCATACTCTCGATGCTTCTTCTGGCCGTCTTCGGCCTCGAAAAAGAGTGCCTCCCGCTCGTATTTATTGCAGCCGTCAGTTCAAGCATCAGTTACAACATCCAAGAAACCCTCGTCCCCCTTCTTATTGAAGACGAGTATCTAACAAAAGCCAATTCCATCCTCCACCTCAGCGATCAAAGCGCCGATTTAATCTTCAATGCCATCGCGGGGATCTCGATCGTATACTTCAGTCTGACGCAGCTCCTCAGCTTTGACGTTCTGCTCTTCTTTTTGGCGATTCTTTTTGTTCGCAAGATCACGTTCAAAAAGTTCAGTCCCACATATGAAAAGGAGGACTTTAGCTACCAGGGCTACAAAGAAGATTTAAAACTTGGCCTCAGAGAACTACTGGCAGCGAAGTACCTCGTCTACTTAGGGCCACTATTGATCGTCAATTTTTTCGTCTCCATCCTCAACGTAGCAATGCCGATTTTTTCCACACAATTCGCTGAACCATCGAAGGTCTACGGCCTCCTGATGGGCATATCTGGTGGCGCTGCAATTCTCGCCTCCCTCTTCTTGCAAAAGGTCAGCCTGCGCATTAAACAGGTGCTGGTCCTCTTCGGAATTCTCGATGGCATCGCCTATCTACTCATGGACCTGATACCCAACTTGTATTTGGTCTATCTATTCTATGCACTGAGCGGTTTCTCTTCAGCACTCATCAACATCCACTATGAAACGGCCTTTCAAAAGCTGATGCAAAAAAACATGGTCGGGCGCATTAATACCGCCATTGAAAGTAGCATCTGCCTAGCCATGCCCATAGGAGCCCTCGTTGGAGGTGCCCTCTTAAAAGTCATCGATGTGCGCGTGACCTTCATCCTTTACGCCGTCATCTCCGCAGTTCTAAGCCTCTGGTATCTCTTACGACTGGATCGCAACGCATAGGTGAACGAAAAAGACATCCAAGTTCCTGCCCGCAAGCAGGTCATGAAGCCCGATCTTCGTCGGGCTTCATTGTTCTGGAGGGCTACAATACGATATATAATTTTCATAGGACATGATGTGAGAATTTAATGGAGTATTAAGGAGACTAAATGGACAATAGTTTGTGGAAAGCTATTATCGACTTGTTACTGCAGTTACATGAAGGGCCATACTGGGACTTTAAGCGTAGTTGGTATGACTTTAGGGATAATAAGGTTAAGGCGAAGGAAGACCTTCTTCACGATATAATATGCATGGCAAATAACCTTGAGAATCATGATGCATACATCATAATTGGCGTGGATGAAGAACGTGATCATCAACTGTGTGACGTAAAAATGGATGTAAATAGGAGGGATACACAAAAATTAATTGATTTTCTCAAAGATAAGAAATTTGCAGGAGATATTAGACCTACAGTAAAGGTGGAATCGTTAGACATAGAGAACGGTTGTATTGATGTGATCGTAATAAAAAACGATCAGAATACTCCATATTACTTAACAGAAAATTTTAACGGTGTAATAGCCAATCATATTTACACGAGAATCCAAGATACAAATACTCCGAAAGACAAATCAGCTGATCTAGATAAAGTTGATTATCTTTGGAGAAAACGCTTTGGCTTACTAGGCACTCCTCTTGAAAAACTACGTATGTTTTTAGGGCAACCCAATGAATGGGTTGATAACCCATACGATGAAGAAGTGAAGTATTTTAGATTGCATCCAGAATACAGTCTAACCTACAACAAAAAAACATTTGGTCGCAGGAAAAATCCGTATTATGCTTATGCATTTTGTAACACAACTGTTTTCTATCGGGACATTAGATTGTTTTACCATCAGACATTGATGGATAACGTTCTAGGTCATTATCTCGATGAGACCAGATATTTCACACCTTCTCCCCAAACGGAATTTGTCTTCTCAGAAAACCCAAGGAAGACCTTCAGTTTCGGGTATATGGATAAGAATTCATTTACGTATGCCTTGCATGATTTTTTCAATAAATATCAAGAATATAATAACGTAGACGTTCCATATTACAAGCGCATGCTTTATAAAAATATCCTCTTGTTTGATGACGCATCCCAGCGATCTCAGTTTATAGACTTCGTAGAAAAAAACTGGTGCCATAGAGAGGTGTATGAAAAAAGAATAAGTCTGCGAACAGATCATTTGCCAGCATCAGAAGGATTTAAACATATAAAAACAGATTG
>JAUNVS010000019.1 GCA_030537565.1 Eubacteriales bacterium
TGTGCTCCGGCTGTCTTCCGGGGGCGTGCTCCGTCGGCTGACTCCCCGGCGGCGACCCCGTCGACCTGCCGCACCAGCAGCAGTCCAGCCTGAATCCAGGCTTGCTTCGGCTGCCTCTTCAGCCCCGTCGGCCTGCCGCTCTGCAATGCACATAAAGATCCCTTCCGCACAATAAAAAAAGGGACTCCCGATAGAGGGGAGTCCCTAGGGCCCGTGCGGTGATGGCTTTAGTCGATCAGGTTCCGTTTCTTGTGAAGAGCGTATCCGAGGAGGCTCAGCAGGAGCATTACACTCGCGAACTGCCAATGATCAGTCTCTCCTGTGGCGGGAACTTTACTTCCCGTCGTTGTTGGTTTGGCCGTCAACTTAGAAGAAATGCTCGCTTTGGTGACGCTGCTGCTTGTTTTCTTTGTGCTCGATGTCGTCGTAGTCGTCGTAGTCGTTGTGCTGGTGGTCGATGTTGTACTTGGCTCTGGCTTTTTCAAATCATAGTAGACCTTTAAGATGAGTTTTCCCTCGGAACTTACCACGCCACTTAGGATGCTCTTTTCACGATTTAGAATATGCTCCTTATTGGATTCGGGAACAGAGAGCGTGACCTCCGTACCCAATGCCGCAGAATGTTTTTCGCTTAGTGTGTCATCTAGGAGATAATTGCCTTGCTCATCTTCAAAGTAGTATTCGACAGTATAATAGGCGTCTTCATTCTTTCGATAGAGGAAGCTCACTACATTTTGGGATGGATCAGAAGTCAGCATGAAGGTGATCTGATATTGATTCGGTGTGTAGCCTTTGATGGCTTTGTAGTTCACCGTTTCAATTGCCTTCTTGGTTTTCAATCCTGTTTCAGTGGGTAATAATTCCTTATCGCCATCGGCAGTCTTTTCGATGTAGCGGATGCTGTATTCGGCTTCTCCGATCTTCTCGTATGTGAAGATGATGACATTATCCTTCTCATCTTCGCCAATCCGGATGCTCTTGGAGGTGGCGTCTGGGAAGTATCCAGCTAATTTTGACGCTTCAGCTTCAGCCGTATAGTCTGAATCGATTGCCAAATTTGAAATGATTTCTTCATGCGTACTGGCATCTGCGCCAAGATATTCATATCGGATGCTTAGGTTGCGTAAATTGCTCTTTTTCCAAACGGCAATCAAATCCAAGTCGCTGTGTACGGGGTTACTGAAGTTGTAGAGCGGTACGAGTGCACGGCTGCGGGTTTTTAGCTTCCAGCCGAGGAAGCGGTAGCCGGCTTTGATTGGTGCTGCAGGTGCTGTGATGCGTTCATTGAATTTCACGCTTTGGGTCGTTATCGGATCGCCGTTATTTGGGTCAAAACTGACGGTGAGTAGGTCTTTTGCTGGTCCCCAAACTGCGATTAGATCGAGGTTTTCGGCGGGCATTTTTGCGTCAGATGCCAGGGGCGTATGTTGACGTGTTTGCCAACCCTTAAAGACATATTCGGGAAAGAGGCCCTGAGGTTTCTCAGGAATGGGGACATTCTTGAGAACGTCTGCTAATGGTTTTTCGTAGAGGACACTTTCAACCGTGCTAGGGCTGCTAGTCGAATCTGCATAGAAACTGAGGGCGTAGTGATTGCGCTGGTAGTACATGCATACTTTTCCTGTTGGACGCTTCACGTATTTATGATTTTCCATGACCGCGTCGACCCAGTCGGTGATAGGAAACTCATTTTGCGTGGGTGTAAAGCCTACAAAACGAAAGGCATCGTAGGTGAAATCATTCCCGACGTTATCCCGACGGACTACGTGTAAATCCGTATTTTCAATGTAATCTTCTGGGGCTTGATTTTCGCTGAGACCCTGGAAAAAGAAGTGATAAGAGAGCTCTGCTATTCGCTCACTCGCGTATTCAAAACGGGGGTCTAAATATAGTGTCTTTTCTGTATTTGAAAACCAGTTGGCCCCAGTAATGAGCATCTTCTCCATTGTGTTGTATACGCTGTTATACCAATACCACTGGTACGGGCTGTCTTTGGGAAATTTGGCGAGCCAACCTTCAAACATTACAGGTGTTCCATTTTCGCTTGGTCGTAGCTTAGGGAAATATTTCGTCCCCCAAATCCATTTACCTAATAAGTTTTCCCCGAAGAGTGCCTCAATCACGTAGGGCTCATCATAGCTATAAGTTTTTCCGTTGACGACTAGGGTGTCACCACCCCTTGGAGCCCAGATTTTGGCGGTCCCATCGACGTCTGCTCGCATTGCACGGAAGGCGATTTTGTACTTGACGCGATCGTAGTAGACATCTACTTCAGTAGATCCATCGACAGCAATCGTGGTAGCGAGCAAAGAGGCGTTTGTCTTGCCCTCATTCAAAACATAGAATTTGCTAAAGATGTCATCGTTCGTGATTGATTCTGGCTTGCTTAAGCCAGGGAAGGCGAGACCTTCTCGACTTGCTGGAACGCTAGGACTTGTACCAACGGCCCCTGTATCAATTTTAGAACCGATGTATTCATACTCATCTGGCTTGTTGGGATTTTGAACCCAATATTTCAGGGTGTAGGAGGCCTTCTCAGAAGGGGTCCATTTGGCACTTACACTTAGGTTCTCGCTCGGCATCGTGGCGGGGAGCTCTGGTTCCCAGCCAGCGAACTCAAATCCTTTTTTCTCAGGCGCTGCAGGTGGACTTATGGCTTCTTCATAGTACAGATGTTGCGCCTGAACGGGACTTCCACCCTGACTATCAAAACTCAACTGATACGAATTGCGATCGTATCGAACGAATAAGTCTAAACTTCCCACTGCTGGAATCATCGTTGGAACATCTACAAATGACGGCGTGAAACCTGGAATCTCCAAGGGGACAGGTTTTTCAGATAGCGTATCCACTAAGCCTGTTTTCTCTTCTTCGGACTTGAGTGAGTAGCCGTCATCCAAATTCTGAATCATGTGTTTGATCTTGTAGCTTACCTGGTTCGGCGAGTATGTCACGATGATGAGCTGATCTTCTTTAAAGTTTTCATCGAAGACCAGAGTAACCGTGCTTTGGTCTGCAGTGTAACCAGGGACTTCTGGTGATGGTACAGTGACCGTTTTACCCCAATTATCTTTGACCGTTGCGATGTAGGGGTTGCTAATCGCTTCACCACTCTGTAGCTGATACTGAATCGTAGCCGTAAATGTTTTGAGTTCGCCATCTGCATAGGCTATTTGGGTGCAGTTTACAATGTTTGCGAGGCCCAAGACGATGGCAAGAGTCAAAAACGTGGCCAAGCTCCGAATTATTCTTTTTGTCCAAAGCATTTAGAATTCCTCCATATACAATTCGCTCGCAATAGACACAGTTTGTTTTAATTGAAAATAAAAGCCCCCTTAGATAGGTCTTAGCCTGAAGTATAAACGTAAAATTGGCTTTGCGAGGCGACTTCATAAGAAAATTTAAATTGTATCGATAAAAACGCGCTTTGGCGGAAGTGATTTTAGCGGGCATCTCAGAGGAACGATTCTAAGCAGCGCTAGAGGAGGGGATTGTGCTCTCCTGTCAATTTGCCACAAAGACTTATCCAGCTTAGGCCCGCCAATCATTCATCCCATTTCAGTCATAGTTTCTTAGGCTGAGGCGGGGAGGCATCGCTAGTTTGTTAGTTTGTCCAAGATGTAACACCTTTAATGGGCTGTGTTTTAAGGTTCTAGAATCCTCAGTATTGCTACAAAAAACTGTGAATTTACGATGAATAAGTGTTTTTATAGATTGAAACTCTAAACTGATACACAAATTCCCAGTAGATGGTGTATAAAGTAATAGTGCGAATTTTCAAAATTGTTCGCAAGGGTAGTTGGAGGGAACTTGTTATGAGAAAATTCTACGACCGTAGCAGGGGTGTCCTGCTCACTTTACTTGTGGCTTTAATATGCCTCACATCGATTCCTATTTTTGAGACAACGGTTCACGCTGGGCCCTATGAAAATTTTGAAGAGGGTGTAAAATCCGCCATGATTGAGGGGGAGTCAAAACCCATTTATGCATGGCGTTACGATATTGTACGAGTTGAAGATGCGACCGGCAATGTACGTCCTCAAGAAAACCCAAATCGTTATTTCTATTATGAGGCGGGCGATAAAATTTATCTCAGTGTGACGATTACTCCGTATATTGAACTCCCAAAGTTCGATATTGAATATGGCCGGCGAGGTGCTAAGTTTACCGAAGTTCTCTGGGATTTGCAGCCTAATGAGCCCCAATCTGTTGATCTTCCGGAGCCTGTTGTTGTTCAAGCTAGAGATATCGAATACAGAGGTGATAAGCCCATAGGCACGTTCCAGCTGTCTGCTAATTTTACTCCTTATGAGTCTCGGGCTGATCTGAATCCGCCATACTTTCCAATAAGCGGAGGGGATCTTTTCAAGGGGCATGACGTTGAGCAGAGAAAACTCCCACTGCCTCCAGAGCCAGATGCTCCTGTCATTCCTAAGCCGAACAAGACGGTTCAATATACGTATCCGAAGGATACGACTTTAGCTGCTGAGATTACTGTAGCGATTCAAAAGGTTACCGATGCTAATGATGTAGAGATTCCAGCAGTTGATGGGCGTCACGTTTTCCTAAAGGCGGGAGATAAGATCTACCCCCAGTACGTCATAAAGAACACTGGAACGAAAGAAATTAATCGCTTGGCTTTAGTCATTAGAGATGAAAAGAAAAATGATCTTTTTGGAAAACAAGACCTCGACGTTGCCCTGCCAGTTGGCCAATATAAGATCTATGAAAATTTAGGACCGATTGTCGTAACAGATGCAATCATCAATGTGCCCCCCGCAGGATCAGGACAAGCGACGAGTGTTCCTCTAAAGTCATACGTCTTCTTTGAAGGCGAGGAGTATGGGGATACGGAATTCGCGTACGCCATTTTATACCTAAATCAGGGAGAAGTCCCTCTCCCTCCAGAGGAGCAGGGCACGACCCAATGGCAAGAAGCCGCTGGTTTGAAGGTATATCGTGACGGAGGCTGTTGGGATGAGCCGGCCGAAACCGACATGTTTAATATAAAGGCGGGCGTCACTTTCCAGAAGGCTGATAAAAATATTACAGGCTACCTTTTTTATGCAGATGAACTCAGTCCTGATGCCAGCAATTATGCAGACCTAAGTCCTTTAAAAGAGGCAAAGGCATACGGAAACAGTCTGCTTTTTATCGAGCCGTCGAGGCCTGAGTTGCGGGCTTGGAAAGCGTCGGGGAGAGATTTGGCGCTCGTCTTCGTGGAACGCTACATGAAAGATGGCCAACTTGTTTCATTGAAACCTGCGGGTCCGATTCCTGTTCCATCCTATGATGTTGATGTTCCCAACATTACTTCAGCTGATATGGAATTCCAATCCAATAAGAATGCACGAGACTATTGGATTGACGTAACAATTAAAAACTTACCTTCGACGTGGCAAACAATCTGTGTTGAGTACGGTACGGTCGATCCTGATACAGGCGAATTTGTTGTAGATGAGAAATTAGGTTCGGACTATTTCACAATGGAAGTTGATCCGCTGACTGGACAGTATGGCGCTCAACAGACAGGAGCTAACTCTCAGTTCTCCTCAACACCCAAAGAAGAACAATTACCTAACACTTTAGTGTACACCATGGGAATTAGCGGCACAACGCACGAGAAAGAAGAGCTGCGTGACCGATTGCATGGTAAAAAAGCACGAATTCATTATGTTAACCACATCTGTGATCGAAATCCAGGCTACATTATCTCGGACGCTGAGTTTGATACAAAGGCTGATCCAGCGCCCCCAAGGGCCCAGGGCTTTGACGTCATTAAGAATCCAGATGACTATCCGAGAGCTGGAGGAGATGCAATCCTCAAAGGCGTAATTAACAATTTCTCAGAAGGTTTTACAGTCAGCGTGCAAGATGAAGGCCGAAATACGGTAAGACGAGTTATCTTCGAGCGCGATTGGGATTATCCAGACGAATTTAAGTTTAAACATCGGGAATTGATTTCGGTCCCTGGTGAGGAATTTCTTCAGCCAAGTGACACGAATACATTTTCTATCGTGGAGGTCATCCCGCCTGCAGACATGAATGATCCTAAGGTCGGAGGCAATGTTGTGCTTCAGTATAACGACCCGAAGTTCATGCAAAAGAAGTGGCTTGTTGGTTATGCGAGAGGTAAGTACTATCATGGTGACTTCTTGCGTGCTCAGGAGCAAACATTTTCGTGGTGGTATCCACACGTTGTAATTCCTGCAAATATCGTAAATTTGAATGAGTCAGAGAAGCATTTTACAGTACAACGCTTACACAAAGATGACGACACTGCAGATCTGTATACCGTCGATCCTAAGACGGGCGAAGAAGCCCTCTTACTTCAGGCGACGAAAAATTCGGATGGAACGTGGACTTCATCGAATCCGTTGTTTACTGTCGAAGCTTTTGATGACCATGAGAGTTATTGGGACTACATCCATAATCCGCAGAATGAAGATCCTGCTCTTAGAGGTCTCTATAAGTGGACGCGTCATAACCTCAAAGTCACCCCGGTGGGGAAGGAAGGAAGCGCGCAGATAAATGATAAGCATATTAAAGCGGTGTTGAATCGCGCTGGAGACACGGCACATACGCTTCAACATGAGGGCTCTTCCGATTACGTTTGGTCCGACGCAACCCTTATGGACAAAAGTTATGCTGAGCAATTTACGCCAGTCGGTCAGGAAATTAAGATCGGCATTACTGAGTCACCGATGGCTCAAGCCGGTGTGGCAAATCTGCAAGACCTGCCTCCGTGGACTCGCGTGATCTTTGTCGATGGTGCTCCAGATACCAGTATTCATGGCACTCAGGACGTGAATATCCGGGTAATTTATCCTGACAAGTCTCATACAGATCTAACTGTTCCGTTGACGATTCGTTCGCAGCAGGAGAATTGGCCAGCGAAGGCTAAAGACTCCATCACCGTTAAACAGTACGATCGGGCTAATGCGGGTGATGCCTTAGCGAATCGCTCTCAGTTACCGCCGGTAATGGTGACCTTCGCTGATGGTCAACAGCCAGATACCAAGATGCCAGGAACTTATCCGATTAAGATTAAGGTCAGCTACAAGGATGGTAGCTTCGCGATTTTAGATTCAAGCATGATCGTGACGCCACTGGATAATCCGGATTTGATCGATGCCTTGGAGCGTGCAAAGAGAAATGCTGTTCTTTCATACTGCGAAGACGTCGTGGGTGATTCGGATGCTCTAGATAAGTTAAGAGAGGCGATCCGTATTGCTGAAGATAACAGCGACAGCAATACGCTTAGCGATGAAGAGAAAACTCACCAGCTTTTGGCAGCTTTGAGCGACTGGAAGGCTTTCTGGCGTGAGGCAAATATCGCTCGCAACCCCTTCCCCGATAAATTGACTCGCGATGAGTTGATGCAGACGAAGGAACAATATTACTTCAACTTATATGTTCAGCGCGTTGGAACGAATACGCAAGAACGCTTGAGTGCGCGCCGATTCTTTAACCAGACTTACATCTTAAATCCTGGCGATCGACTCTTCGTCTACCTGGCTATCAATCCCAACCCATCTGAGCACTACCTGAAAAACATCCACCTAGGTTTCCGTTATGGTGGTTATTCGCATCAGCTCCAAGATAGTGGTGTCGGTTTGAAAGCCAAGGCCTTTAAGCCGTTTAAGATGGAAAACTTTACGCTGAATGGTCAGCCGTGGGATCTGATGAACTCGATGGATGCCATTGATCAGTACAACAGCTACTATTGGGATGACCCCAGTGGTAATTCACCGAAGATCGGTGCGGCTGTTACTAATGAACATGGGCTTTTGACCTGCACGCAGTATATTAAGTTGGAGTTGCCAGTTTACCCAGAATTGTTCCCGCTCTATTCGAACAGCACGCAATTCTCGATCTCGGGCGGTTCGGAGAACTACGGTATTGATACGGATGGTGCAGTAAAGGCGGATGCCCCACACAGCATTTTCTTTATCATCAACAACTCTAAAATGGATTTCAGCTACGTTTTGGATAAAGACTACCGCTTGAAGAAAGGCGATGCCTATTACGGTGAGCATGTCAGCGAGATCGGAACGCGTTCGCCGATTGATCCAGAGAATCCGAACTTGGTCCTCGACTACGAGCGAGATGGTAGTTCCTTTACCCCAATTGTCTTCGATAACGAATTAGCGCCACGAGCAGCGTTCACGTCGATGTGGATTGAGGATAACCTCCTATATGACCCAACAGAACAGCCCTACGATTATTTCAACAACTACCGCGATGGTATCAGCGGGCCAGACAGTCGTGGTCGTTATCGTGTCGGTGAGATGAAACTGGGTGCTTTCGGTGAGTTGATTCGTGATATCCCGGGATACTTCTACGTCAGCACGGACACAAACCACAGTTCGTGGGCAACTGCACCAAATCCGACCGATTACCACAACCCCAGCTTCGCAATGGGATACACACCGGCTGGTGAATACTCCAATTTCCAGCACTTCTATCTGACCTACAAGCCGATTCCAAAGGCACTTGAGATTGATAAGAGTCTCCAACCTGCGAATCAACCGTTGGAAGGCATCATCTTCGACTTGTATAAATCGAGCAGCGATGGTTCAGAGGTAAAGGTCAAAGAGAACCTGACGACGGATGCCAATGGTCAGTTCAAATCGCTAAATGGCGAAGTCAGTGAAGAGACGATTAAGAAGCTCGTCGTCGGTACCCGTAGCGGTGGTTATGACGGCATCGGACGTTTAGCAGGCGATGGCATTAATGCCGATGAAAACGGCGTCTACACGCTCCCAGATGGTCAATTCCTCCTCGAGCCAGGCAACTACATTCTTAAAGAACGTGCAGTGGATGGTTTGATTCCAGTGGAGGCGATTAGCTTTACGATCGAGCCAGCGATGAAGCCTGAGGGCTCACTCAGCTATACGGCTGAGGCATTGACCCATAAGATCGAGGTGGCCAATAATCCGATTCCATTGCCCTTTGAGATCTCGAAGAAAGACGCTATCAGCAACACAGCCCTTCCAGGTGCTCAGTTCAGACTCGAGGCGATCGAAGTGGATGCCGGTGGCCAAGTTGTCGGTAGCCCGATTGTCCTAAAAGAGGGGCTTACGATTGGCGCCGATGGGAGCTTCAAATCCTATCTACAAGATACGTCGGAAGAGGCCATCGCAGCGCGCATTAAGAACAGTGAATACGCGCAAGTAATTGCCAACCGACTCTATGACTTCGGCGCAGACGGTTTCCTGCTCGTTGCAGGCCACTATCAGCTGGTTGAAACCCAGGCGCCTCAGGGGTACATCCTCGATTCGACGCCGAGGCAATTCCTCCTAGAAACGGCTGGCACAGATCCGTCCACGAGCAAGATCACGATCCCGAACTTGCAGACGCCTTCGCCGATTCGCATTAAGAAAATCAATGAGGCGGGGCAGTTCGTTACAGGTGCAATTTTCAAGCTTGAGTACCTCGGGACTGGCGCTGATCCAGTACTGCTTAAATCAGGCATTGAATTGACCGGGGAAGAGTACAAGTCGTTTACTGGTGACTTCAGTGCAGCACTCGCAGCGATTGCTGGGGGTAAAGAAGCGACCAACTCTGTGCTCTACGACTTCGGTGAAGATGGCTTCCTCTTGCTTCCAGGTCAGTATCAGTTGACTGAAACCCAAGCCCCAGAGAATTATATTCTCGACGAGCAAGCCCACAAATTTACCGTGAATTTGCTCACTTCGGAATCGACTGACATCATTATTGATGCAGTTAACCGTCAGAAAGCCTATCCGATCTACATTGATAAGACGGACGGCATCTCTGGTGAGCGCTTGGCCGGATCGGTCTTCAAGCTGGAGGCTATTTCAGCTACTGGTGAAGCTGTCCTCTTGAAGGAAGGCATCACGCTCGGCGATCAGATGTTCAAATCCTTTACCGGTGACATCACGAGCGCATATCAGAGCATTGCAGCGGGTAAGGAAAAAGTCGCTAATGCCCTGTATGATTTCGGAGATGACGGATTCCTCCTCGTCCCAGGCGAATATCAGTTGATTGAAACGACTGCACCAGCGGGATACATCCTCAATACTAGCCCGCAGCGCTTTACTATGACGAGCGGCGATGCGGCCATCGAGACCACGATCAGCATCTCGAACTATAAGACGCCCTATCCAATCGAAATAGAAAAGTTGGATGAATCAGGTCTCGAGCATCTTGCGGGCGCTAAGTTTAGGCTTGAGCGTGTGCGCTCTGAGGCTGCACCGGTCATTCTCAAAGAAAATCTCGAAATCGGAACTGAGGGCTTCAAGTCCTTTACTGGAAATCTGGAGGCAGCACTTCAAGCAATTGCCGAAGGAAAAGAATTGACCGAGGACTGCCTCTATGACTTCGCAGGTGAGGGATTCCTCCTCCTGCCAGGTACATACCAGCTAATTGAGACGAACCCACCTGTTGGCTATATCCTCGATGAGACACCGCATAGCTTCGAGCTCAGCGTAGACACGGAAGAGACTCTCAGCAATTCGGTCAGCATTGTCAACCGCTCAAAAGCCTATCCAGTTGCGATCGAAAAGCTAGGGGATGACGGTGAAACGCTCATCGGAGGCGCTGTCTTCCGACTCGAAGCCCTACCTGCGGGTGCTGCGCCTGTGGTCTTAAAAGACGAGATCACTATAGCTGCAGAGCGTTACATTTCCTTCACTGGGGATTACAACAAAGCCCTAGCAGAGATCCTCGCAGGAAAAGAGAAAGTCTCGAATACGCTGTATGACTTCGGTGCAGAGGGATTCCTCCTCTTACCTGGTCGCTATCAGCTCGTTGAGCTAAAGGCCCCCGAGGGCTACGTCCTCAAAGAGGAGCCCACCGTCTTCGAGATTGGCCGCGATCCAGAGAATGGCTTACAGCTAGTTCAGGTCAGTAACGCTCTCATTCCACCCCCAAGTACCACGACGAAAGAGACGACGGATCCGAGCTCACCAACTAGTGTTTCTTCCGAGCCGTCCACTAAAGCTTCGCAGCCACGAGTTCCAAGCGCGGGTGAGGACTGGACTGCCCCGACGGTCTTCGTCAGTATGCTTTCGATCGCTGCCCTTGGATTGATTGTGAGAAAGCGTCGAACAAATTAAAACGCTCAGGAATTCACTGAGTTGGAGACTCTGCAGATTTTGCAGGGTCTTTTTTTCTTTAATTGGCCTCTTTCGGAACCAAGGCAAGAGCTGGCTTGTTACTTCGGCGAGGACAAGGGGGCTTCCTTCATTTAAAATAGTCGCCAGGGAGGACTGCTATGTACGACTTCGCGGATCGGAATCTCGGTCGTTTTACTTCTGATTATGAACTCGCCCTCACCGAGCGGTATATGGGGGAGATCGAGCGGATGCGGGCTGACTTGGATGAAGTCGGCACGGCGAAGCTTTTGCGCCGAATCGCCAAGTCGCCTGAGATGCGTGCATACCAGCAGGTCTACGAGAATCTTGAGGGCGATTTGCATCGGGCGTTTTTGCGCCTTGCGGCGGATACTGACCTTTTATCGATTGTCTATTCGGATGCCTGTACAGCACTTGCTCAGGAAGAGTCCGAGCATTCTTTTTTGAGATACCGTGAATTCTTGTCTCGCGTCGAAGCGCTTTTGTTTGGCGGGGCCCAGGCTCCTTCGCATTTATTCTCGGAGGCGGAGGAGTCCGATATTCGGTGGATGTCGCGGCTTCCTGTCGATCGATTCTTAGCGCTCGACATGCAGACGAAAGTCAGGGCCTGGCTCTGCATCGCCCGCCTGTTTATCCTTAATTTGATCATTGAAGCCGAGCTGCCTGCACTCCGCTACAAGCTTCCGAGACGTCGTGTCCTCGATGCCTGTGAGTTCTTTTTTGAGTCCTCGGAGCCCCTTCTCTTTAGTTTCTTGCCAGACGAGTCGGCACTCTCTAATTTGATGAACTCTTGGACGATGGGGCGGCAATTAGATATCAAGATGATTTTACTTGCTGTGAACTTGGCTCGACTTCCAGAACTTGGGACGGGGCAAGCAGTTATTGAATCGTATGAGGAGAATTTTGAGCGCACGATTGCCGAGTTCGATCGCCTTCGCGGCCTTATCCTATTAAAGGGGTTTGTACTAGGGCGATCTGAGATAGCCTTTGATCATCGACTAAGTGGAGCAGTCTTACAGTGCTACGCCCCGATGAAGGCCTGGTGGCTTGAGCAGGCGATGGCGCTCGAAACAGAGCCGAGCCTGGCTCGCCGCATGATGAAGAATTATCTGATTAGCATCATCGAAGCTCTCGCCGAAGCCGAGAGTGAGGAGGTTGGAGATGCCTAAGGTCACGCTACAGTCGATCATCGAGGAGTTTAAGCTCGAGGAAGTGACTCAGTACGGTTCCGCCAGCGATATCCTGATTACGGTGGCCGATATTACTCGCCCAGGTCTGCAGCTAGCTGGCTATTATGATCATTTTGGGCCAGATCGAATTCAATTGATCGGGAATATGGAGATGGCCTTTCTCGAAAAACTCAGTCCTGAGCAACGCTATACCTGCTTGGATGCGCTTTTTTCTAAGGGGATTCCCTGCATCATATTGACTCGCGATCACCGAGCCTTCGATGAGATGATCGAGGTTTCTAAGACCTACCAGACTTGTATTTTACGAACGGCCGAGCCCACTTCGACCTTCATGTCCTCGCTGATTAAACATTTAAATGTCGAGCTTGCTCCGACGACGACCCTCCATGGGGTTTTGGTTGAAATCTACGGCGAAGGTATCTTGATTCTTGGTGAAAGTGGTGTTGGTAAGTCAGAGACGGCGATGGAAATTGTTAAGCGCGGGCATCGTCTAATTGCTGATGACCTCGTAGAAGTGCGTCGTGTTTCGGATACGACCTTACTCGGTCGAGCTCCTGAATTAATTCGGCATCTTATCGAGATTCGAGGCATCGGTATTGTGGATGTAAAAGAGCTCTACGGCGTTTCTTCGGTCAAGATCCAGGATTCGATTAATTTCGTCATTAATCTTGAGAACTGGGATGAGAATAAGATTTATGAACGTCTCGGTGTGGTCGAAGAGACGACCGAGATCCTCGGGATTCCGGTCCCGTCGATTACGATCCCGGTTCGCCCTGGACGAAACTTGGCGATCATTGCTGAGGTGGCTGCGATTAACTTCCGCCAAAAACAAATGGGGTATAATGCCGCGCAGGCACTTACGGATCGTCTTTTCCGTCATAATAAGTAGTTCCGAAATTAGAGGAGCAGTGAATTAATGTTTGAAGCCTTAGATGCTAAGACCGCAGCTGTGTTTAGTGCCGCCGATGTGCGTGAGAATGTACCCTTGCGTTCGTACACAAGTTTTTGTATTGGTGGACCCTGCGATTATTTCTATGATATGCGCTCGATTCCTGAGCTGCAATCAGTCTTGAATGTCGCCCGTAGAGTCGGTATTGAGATGACCACTATGGGAAAGGGGAGTAATCTTCTCGTCTCAGACCGGGGCGTGCGTGGCCTGGTTTGTCATATCGGTGACGCGTTTGCAAATATGCGACTTGTTGATGCCAGTGAAGTGAGCAAGCTCGATAAAATTGAGATGGCCGAAATTCCTGCGGCCTCTACGACCCTGGCGCAGGCGGGAAGCCCTGTCCCGAGACGCATTGATGATGCGTCTCCTAAGTGTAGATATGTTGAGGCGCAAGCAGGGGTTTCACTCGCCGCACTCGCTGAGTTTGCTGCAGAACGAGGCCTCTCAGGTCTTGAGTTTGCGCGCGGAATTCCAGGGAGTTTCGGCGGTGGACTTCGGATGAATGCCGGGGCCTATGGTGAGGCGATGCATAACATTGTCGTCGCGAGTCAGGCCCTTCTTTCAGATGGGACCGTGATTAATCTCGTAGGCGCCGAGCATTGCTTTGCCTATCGTCATTCGCGATTTGAAGCCGAGGGGCTGATTGTCCTCTCGTCGATTATTCGTCTCGTCGAGGCGGATCCTGCCGACATTCGAGCGAAGATGCGAGATCTTCAGCAGCGACGTCGACAGAGCCAACCCCTCGAACACGCGAGTGCTGGGTCGGTGTTTAAGCGCCCCGAGGGCCACTATGCGTCGAAACTGATCATGGAGGCTGGGTTAAAGGGGCTTCGTGTCGGAGGTGCAGAGGTTTCGACCAAGCACGCTGGGTTCATCGTCAATCCAGAACGGACTGCGAGTGCTTCAGATGTTCTCGCACTCATCCGCAAGATTGAATCGATCATTCTTGAGAAATACGCTGTGAAGCTCGAGCTCGAGCTTCAGCTCTGTGGTGACTATGGGGAGGAGGCGCTTGGGCTTTGACTTTTTCCTATCGGCTTAAGTCGGAGATTTCCGCTTTAAATGATGCCCTCCTCGATTACATTGTTAGCAATGAGTTGCCAGAGGATAGCGCGTATGCATCGTGGTTTGAAGCGGAGTCCGGCGAGACGCCAGAAGATTTCTATAATCCGGAGTACGTCTTTTATTTTGCACTGATGGCTCAGGCGGAGTTCCGCGGGCAGCGGATTCGGATTAAGACGAGTCAGGCGGACTTCGCCGCACTGATGGTGAAGTTGGCTCGTTCGATTTTTCGCGTCGAACTGGAACTCACTCAGCAGCGAGAATACCTGATTCTCAGTACGAGCTCGCCTGGGGATTATCAACGGATCATCGGACGCCTGGAGCGCAGTTTTAATTTTCAATCGACTCGAGCCAGTCTCGATATCGACTTGGAAGATCTAATGGAATCGGATGAAAATGCGATTCTCCAAGCGGTTTTCCTCGCTTCAGGATCAATGGCCGAACCCAGTTACCATTATCAGATCGAGCTAGCGATTCGCAGGCCTGCGATCGTCGCACTGGTTTCTTCAATCCTTCAAAAGAAAGAAATCCACTTCATCACGCATCAGCGTGGACGCACGAAGCTCCTCTACCTAAAAGGCGGTGATGATATCGCTCACTTCCTCGCCTCCTGTGGAGCCCAGTCGACCCTGCTCGAATTTGAAGCCCTACGTGTTGAAAAGGGGATGCGAAATGCAGTCAATCGTGCGGTTAATTGTGACAAGGCCAATACCCGGCGCTTGGTTCAAGCGGCTCAGGAACAAATTGAAGCGATCCGATATTTAAAAGAACGTGGAATTTTCCAGGACTTATCGGAGGAGCTACAGGCTGCTGGCGACCTGCGCTACGATCATCCAGAATATTCCCTAAACGAACTTGGTGCGATGATGCAGCCCCCCCTCGGTAAGAGTGGCATGAACCATCGGCTTCAGAAATTATGTCGCCTCTATGAAGTGGAGCGTCGCGAGGAATCGAATAATGGCTATTGAAATTGTCTTACATGAACCAGAAATCCCAGCGAATACGGGCAATATCTCGAGGACCTGTGTGGCGTTGAATTTGCCCCTCCACCTGATTGAACCACTCGGCTTCTCAATTGATGACAAGCATTTGAAACGCGCTGGCTTGGACTATTGGTTTGACCTCGATTTGACTCTTTGGCAGCGAATCGATGCCTTTCTCGAAGCGCATGAGGGGCGTCCCATCTACTATGCGACGACAAAGGCGGGCCGTGTCTATTCAGATGTAGAATATGAAGAAGATGCGATCTTTATTTTTGGAAAAGAAACCCGCGGACTTCCCGAATCCCTGATGATGGCTCATCCCGAGCGGATGATACGAATCCCCATGGCTCCTGGCATTCGCTCGCTAAATCTTAGTAATTCCGTGGCAATCGTCGCTTATGAAGCGATGCGCCAGCACGGATTTCCTAAGCTTGATTTGCATGGCCAATTAACGGGACGCTGCGACTAAGCAGATCTCTTGATTTTGGGAAAGCTGGCCTAGGATTAGGGTATAATACCGACATCAATAAAGCAGTTCTAGCGAATTCTTGGAGGAGATATGATTGACGTTCAACTCTTACGTGAAGCCCCGGAGGCGATTCAAAAAAGCCTCGCGAATAAAGGTTATAAGCTCGATATCGAGACATTCAAGCGTCTCGATGACCAGCGTCGTGGCCTCATCCAGCAGGTCGAAGAGTTAAAAGCTCTGCGCAATCGTGTGTCAGCTGAGATCCCCCAGCTTAAGCGTCAGGGAGAGGATGTCACGGCGACACTCGAGAAGATGCGTGAAGTTGGTGACCAGATTAAATCCCTCGACGCCGAGCTCGCTTCGGTTTCTGATGAACGCGAGCGCTTCTTGGCCTCGATTCCTAACCTCCCAGATGAAGATCTCGCTCCAGGGGGGAAGGAGAATAACGAGGTGATTGCTGTCTACGGGACGGCACCTCACTTCGATTTTGAGCCACTTCATCACGTCGATCTCGCCGAGCGCCTCCACCTCATTGACTATACCCGCGGCGCGAAACTCGCAGGCAGTGGTCACTGGGTGTACACCGGTGACGGTGCCCGTCTCGAATGGGCACTTTTAAATTATTTTGTCGATACGCATCTGCGCGATGGCTATCAGATGATCTTGCCACCACATCTTCTAAACTATCGAAGCGGTTACACCGCTGGCCAGTTCCCCAAATTTGAGGATGATGTCTTCTGGCTTGAAGCGAGCGAAACGGGTGAGGGACGCGATCGCCAGAGTTTCCTCTTGCCGACGGCTGAGACTGCACTTGTAAATCTCTATCGGGATGAGATCCTCGATGAGTCCGAGCTGCCGAAGAAGTTTTTCGCCTTCACGCCCTGTTATCGCCGGGAGGCGGGCTCATATCGCGCGGATGAACGCGGGATGATTCGTGGTCATCAGTTTAATAAGATTGAGTTGTTCCAGTATTGTCGCCCTGAGGATTCTGACGCCGCCTTTGAAGAATTGGTGAATAAAGCGGCTTCCCTCGTCGAGGGGCTTGGCCTTCACTTCCAGCTCGTGAAGCTGGCGGCCGAGGATTGTTCGGCATCGATGGCAAGGACGAGTGATATCGAGATTTTCATTCCGAGCATGGGTGGGTTTAAAGAGGTTTCCTCAGCGTCGAATGCGAGAGCCTATCAGGCCCGTCGCGGGAATATGAAGTTCCGCCGTGCTGAGAGCGGTAAGACCGAATACCTCCACACCTTGAATGCCTCGGGATTGGCGACTAGCCGAGTATTCCCTGCCCTGCTTGAACAGTGCCAGGAGGCCGACGGCCGAGTTCGGATCCCAGAGGTGCTGAGACCATATATGGGGGGACAGACCCACCTCGCTTAGTTGATTGATCAGTGATTGCCAACGAGCCCACAGAACGGATGATCGTCTGTGGGCTTTTTATTTGCCACTCGAGATTACAAATTCGCTGAATTATCTTTGAACCGATGAATTTATATCGATTTTAGAGGCCTAGACGAGGGCGTAATCCATGTTATAGTAGAAAGATCTAAAGGCATAGCACTGAGCTTGAAAAGAGGCGCTAATGTCGAAAGATCAACTTTTGCGAGTCTTATCGAAGGAATTTCCCAATCGCCAATCCGCGATGGGCGAGATCATCCGCCTGCGGGCTCTTATGGACCTTCCTAAGGGAACTGAATATTTTTTTAGCGATATCCACGGAGAGGCCAAAGCCTTTACCCACCTAGTTCGATCTGCTTCAGGCAACATTCGGCGCAAGATCCGTGACGTCTATCGGGATCGACGCAGTGAGGCCCATCAGAACCTCCTCGCAGCGATTATCTGTGGACCATTTCAGACCTTGCGTCGTTTGCGAGAGGAGATGTCCGATCCGAATTTCGTGCGCGCCACCATCCTCGAGATGCTCGAGGTTGCGCGACTCATCGGTTCGAAGTATCCCCGTGAGGAGCTCCGTCAGAATACCCCCTCGCGCTATCTCGGGATTATGGAAGAGTTCTTCTACACGTATAGTGGTGAGATTGATCGCGATCGTTACTACAATCTGATCGTCGATTCGATCCTCGAGAGTGGGGTAGAGGAGGATTTTATCATCGCTCTGGGGCATATGATTCAGAAGATCTGCGTTAATCATATTCATGTGATTGGGGACATTTTTGACCGCGGTCCCGCTCCACATAAGGTGATGGAGGAGTTGATTGATTTCGAGCGGGTGGATATCCAGTGGGGAAATCATGATGTGGAATGGCTAGGCGCTGCCCTCGGAAATGAAGTGTGCATGCTGTCGGTGCTGCGAAATGCCGTTTCATATAACACCTTTGATGCCCTCGAGGATGGCTATTCGATCTCCCTGCGGCAGTTAGATGATTTCGTTGAGGCGGTTTACGGGGATGATCCCTGTGAACGGTTTAAACTGCGCGTCTTTGATGAAAACATCTACGACATCGTCGATAAGAAAAAGGCGGCTCGCATGCATAAGGCCCTGGCTATTCTACAGTTCAAGCGTGAGGGCCAGTTGCTTAAACGCCATCCTGAGTATGAGATGGATGAGCGCATTGTGCTCGAGGCCTGTGATTTTGAACGGGGACTCTTCCATGCGGATGGGGTGACGTATCCGATGCTCGATCGCAATTTCCCGACCATTGATCCGAATGATCCTCTGCGTTTGACGGCCGAGGAAGAAGATGTTTTACGCTCGCTACGGGCTTCCTTCCTCCATTCGGAGACGCTTCAGCGCCATATGCAATTCCTGTATACCCATGGCAGTAGTTACCTTTGTTTTAATGGAAATCTCCTTTTTCATGGCTGCATTCCCCTCGATGAGGCGGGCGACTTCGATGGGCCGGTCCTCGATGGAGCGAAGCGGGTCGGACGTGAGCTTATGGAGTACATAAACTATGCGATCACCCAGGCCTATTATGGTGATCCTGAATCCGTCGAAACTCAGAACTGTATCGACCTCTTCTGGTATCTCTGGTGTGGTGCGAAAAGCCCGATGTTCGGGAAGAGTAAGATGGCGACCTTTGAGAACTACTTTGTGGGGGTAAAAGACTTATCGGTCGAAAAGTACAATCCCTATTATCGTCTCTCGAATCAAAAGTCGGTTTGCGAGCGAATTCTCGCAGAGTTTGGACTCACTGGGCCTCAGTCGCACATCATCAACGGTCATGTCCCGGTTAAGACCCACCTCGGAGAGAGTCCGATGCGTGCGGATGGGAAACTCTTTGTTATCGATGGTGGTATTGCGAAGGCCTATCACAATAAGACGGGCATCGCTGGTTATACCCTGATCTATAACTCACACCACATCGCCCTCGCTGAGCATAGCAACTATGAGGCGCTCTCGAATGAACTCGACAGCTATGCGCCCAATGTCCGTACCGTTGACCGCATGCCGCGTCGGATGCGGATTGCCGATACTGATCGGGGAGAAAACTACCGGATCCGTATCGAGACGCTTCAGGATTTGATCGCCTCCTACCAGAGCGGTCGCCTAAAGGAATCGGATCTTGAGGCATTTCGGAGAACTTAACTAAGGAATTCGCGCTTTATTTGCGAAAATTCTTGCGACTGCTGCCTCGATATTCGCAGACAGTTTCAAATCACTAAGCTATACTTAAACCATCAACGGGAGTAACGGCCGCAATTGCGGAGATTCTTTCAACAGTACGGCGTTAAGTGCGACGCCTGGTAGAATCATAAATCGTGAGACGTCGATGCAGCCGCATCGCGTCTTTTTTTGTGTCAGATTTGAGGGGGATTGCTATGAGCGAAAGAGAACTGAGAGAGAAACCGGAGACGAGGGATGACGTGTATCTGATTCCTCAATCTGAGCTTCTTAAAGAGTTGGGAACGAATGCAGAGAGCGGTTTGAGCGAGGCAGAGGCGAAGCGTCGCCTCGAGACCCATGGCCCGAACTCGATTGCCGCAGAGGCGAAGACGCCAGCATACGAGAAGCTCCTCGCGCAGTTTAAGGATTTTACCGTCCTGATCTTGATTGCGGCAGCGATTATTTCTGCCTTTACAGGGGATCGCATCGAGGCCATCCTCATTTTAGCGATCGTTATTGTTAACGCCATCCTCGGCGTCCTCCAGGAGGGAAAGGCGGAGCGCGCTGTTGAAGCCCTTCAGAAGATGGCGAGTCCCTCGGCGCGCGTAATTCGAGGTGGGCGCGAACAGCGTCTCCCTGCTGAGGAATTGGTTGTTGGCGACCTCCTCCACCTCGAGGCTGGCGACGTCGTCCCAGCTGACCTCAGAATTTTGCGTTCCTCGAATTTGAAGTCGGAAGAAGCGGCTTTGACTGGTGAATCCCTCCCTGTCGAAAAAGACGCTTCCGCCCAACTCACGGAGAAGACTCCGCTTGCTGAGCAGACGAATATGCTCTTTAGTGCCACGGGAATATCATACGGGACCTGTGATGCCGTCGTCGTCCGCAGTGGTGAATCGACGGAGATTGGCCGGATTGCCACGGGACTACGCAACATTGATAAGAGCGAAACGCCTCTGCAGCGCAACATCAATCACCTCGGTAAGACGCTCGGCACAGCCTGTCTCGTCATCGTTGTGATCACCTTTCTCCTCGGCTTACTACGACACGGTAAACCGATGGATCTCTTTCTGACATCCGTTTCATTGGCCGTTGCTGCGATTCCGGAGGGCTTGCCCGCTGTCGTGACCATCGTGCTCGCCATTGGCATGAACCGCATGGCTCGTAAAAATGCGATTGTTAAGCGCCTCCTCGCGGTCGAGACCCTCGGTTCAGTTAACGTTATTTGTTCGGATAAGACGGGGACTCTGACCCAAAATGAGATGACGGTTCGAGAGGTCTACGCTGGCGCGGCACACTATGAGGTCACAGGGGTCGGTTATAGTCCAGAGGGTGAAATCCGAGACCTAGGGAATACGGATTATCATGACAACGCTGCCTATCGTCGACTTCTGGAGGTTGCGGCCCTATGTAATGATTCCTCATTGCTTGAGGACGAGGGCGTATATAGCATTCTCGGAGACCCGACGGAAGCGGCTTTGCTCACTTTTGTCGAAAAATCGAAGCACTCGATTGCTGAACTTAAACAGGAGCATCCGAAGCAGGCAGATAAACCCTTCGATTCGAAGCGTAAGATGATGTCCGTCTTCGTTGAAGGTCTAGAACCCGGGCTCGTGTCATTGACGAAGGGAGCCCCCGATATTGTTCTCGATCGCTGTGATTTTGAGCTTCTCGCCAGTGGTGAGCGCCGTCCTCTAAGTGATGAACGTCGCCGAGAAATCCTCGCAGAAAACCATGCGATGGCCCAAAAGGCCCTACGAGTTCTCGCCTTTGCTTATCGCCCACTCGCCGCTACGGACGAGGCTGGTGCGGTCTGTGAAGACTCGATGACCTATGTTGGACTCGTCGGCATGATTGACCCACCGAGAAGTGAGGCCAGGGATGCGATTGCAATCTGCCATGACGCTGGGATCCGAGTCATCATGATCACAGGTGACCACATGGATACCGCAGAGGCGATTGCCCGCGACCTGAAACTGATGGGGGAGGGGATGCGTGTTGTCTCGGGTCAGGAACTCGAAGAACTCAGCGATGAAGAGCTGGGTGCAGAGCTCGATGAAATCGCCGTTTTCGCCCGTGTATCTCCCGAGCATAAGACCCGCATCGTCCGCCTCTTAAAAGAGCACGGTGCGATCGTATCGATGACGGGCGATGGGGTGAACGATGCCCCGGCCCTCAAACAGGCTGACATCGGTGTTGCCATGGGGATCACGGGAACTGAGGTTGCAAAGGGCGCTGCCGACATGATTCTTACCGATGACAATTTCGCCAGCATCGTTTCGGCCGTTGAAGAAGGTCGCATCATTTACAGCAATATTCGAAAGTTTGTCGGCTTTCTCCTCAGTTGTAATATCGGTGAAATCCTAGTTATCTTCCTGATTATGACCTTCTTAGGGCCAGAGATGATTCCGCTTCTACCCGTCCAGCTCCTCTGGTTGAACCTCGTGACGGACTCGTTCCCAGCTCTCGCCCTCGGCCGTGAAGCCGGTGAGACCTATCTGATGCATCAGAAGCCACGTCTCCGCGATGAGAAGATCCTCAATCGAGAGATGATCGCATCCATCAGCGTCCAGGCAATCGCAATCTTCCTCACCGTATTCGCTGCATTCCAGATTGGTCGTTACTTCTATCCGGATCAGCTCCTCAATGCCCAGCAACAGGTGATCCAGATCGCTGACCGCTTCCATTTCTTTGCCCTCGAGGGCTTCTCACCGTCCGATGGTGCTCGAAGCTTCGCCTTTGTCACCCTGATTTGTGCTGAGCTCCTACGAGCCTATAGCTCTCGTTCTGAAAAAAGCTCGGTCTTCCAGGTTGGCTTTTTCTCGAATTCAACGATGAACCGCGCTGTCCTCCTCTCCTTCGTCCTCCTCCTCCTCGTTCTCTATGTGCCGGCCTTTGACTTCATCTTCCACACGATCATGCTCACGGACCGCGACTGGTTGATTATTGCGGTCCTATTTCTACTACCGTTTATCGCAGGCGAAATCTTCAAACTCCTCTACCACCGTCGCGAACGCAAATAAAAAGGCCAGGATCCCCTGACCTTCGTCCCTCATCGCCAACTGCGTTGAGGGATTTTTTTATTTCAAAGACATCGCATTTCAATCTCCGCATAACGAGGCCCTGAGGCGTCACCCGGAACAATCGTCTCAAGCTGATCGCTTCCTGCCTCAATATAAAAATCATAGCGGCGGGCTCGAGCCGAGCGATAAGCATAGCCGTCGCCCTCATCGAGGTAGTGCGCATAGTGGCAGTTTCGTGTTTTGGATGGAAAATAGCGGAGATGGAGTTGATCCGGGGGGCGGCAGGCATTCATCGAGACGCGGTCCGGATAGGACCACTCGGGAAGAAGACTCCCCTCACGAACCAAAATCGGCAGGTGTCCCAGAGGAGCTGAATAGATGATCGACTGGCCTCCCGAGTAGACTTGGCCATCGTAGTAGTCATACCAAATCCCCTCCGGTAGGTAGATGAGCCGCTCGCGTTGGCCGGCTTGCAGGACTGGTGCGATGAGGAGACTTCTGCCGAGCATAAATGCATCGCCGATTTCGTAAACCCGTTCATCTTCAGGAAAGTGGAGGGCGAGGGGGGCGAGCACGGGCTGCTCCGCATGTAATTCTGATTCGATCATTGCATCGTACAAGTAGGGAATCAGCTGGTAGCGAAGCGCTAATAGCCTGCGAACTCGCTCCAACACAAAGTCCCCAAAGGCAAAGGGTTCCTGCGCCGAAGAGTTGATTTCGGCGTGGTTTCGCATCAGAGGCATCGCCAGCGAGAGTTCAAACCAGCGGAGGAAGAGCTCAGGCGTTGCATGAAATCCAAAACCGCCGATGTCTCCGCCGAGGAGATTAAAGCCACAGAGTGAAAGACTGAGGAGCTGGGGGAGCTGCATTTGAAGTTGTCCCCAAATGCTCATGGAGTCGCCTGTCCAGATCCCTGCAAATGCAGCATGTCCGAGGTAGGCGGCGCGACTGAATACGAAGGGGCGTTGCTCACGACGGGCAGCCCGAAGTCCCTCATAACTGGCACGACTCATCTGGCTACCGTAGCGGTTGTGCCAGTTTTTATGGAGGAGCCCATCATCCGAATCGCTGGCATCGACGGCGATCGAGTCCGGCAATTCGCCGTTGAAGTTGGCCGGTTCATTCATGTCGAGCCAGAGTCCTGAGACCTGGTAATCGGAGACGAAGTCAGAGACCTTATGAGCCCACCAACGACGGCACGCTGAGGACTCAAAGTTTGGATAGACGGTATCTCCGGGCCAAACCCAGCCATGGTAGTCGCTGTGATCCGCTTCTTTCAGAAGTAAACCCTGGGATACCGCTTCCTGGCAGATTGGATAGTCGAGGTCGTATTTCAGACCAGCATCTAGGATCGGGACGATACCAATGCCTAAATCAGAGAGCTCCTCGCAGAGTGCCTGGGGGCGGGGGAAGCGCTCAGGATCCCAGGTGAAGTTGCGATAGCCATCCATGTAGAGGATGTCGAGGTGAATCTGGGAAATCGGGAGTTTGTGAGCTTCGAATTCTGCCGCCAAGGCGCGGATGGCGTCAGCACTGTCGTACCCCCAGCGGGACTGGTGATAGCCGAGGATCGCTCGAGCAGGGCACTGGCTATGTCCAAAAAAACGACTACTCGCCTGGTAGGCATCTGCCAGCTGCTCGCAGTGGAGATGATAAAGACGCAGCCGATCGGCTTCGACGAGATAACGGATCGCATCCGCCTCGAGGCTTCCTAGATCGATGTGGGCTCGACTCGTTTGGTCGAAGACGAAGACTTCACATTCGCCGCTCTTCGGATCGAGGAGGTAGCAGAGCGGCATTGACTTATAGAGACTCGCTCGGTGTTCAAGTTGGACCGTCGGATCATCGACGTTCCAGAAACTAAAACGATAACCGCGTCGATTTAGCGGAGCCATTGGATCTCCGAGCCCGTAGATCAGATAATTCGAGGGCAGAGTGATTCGGACTTCGATGGCATCTCTGTTGACGTCGGCATCATTGGCTACTTCCAGAGCGGGTTTCTGATACGAGAAATAGTTTTTCCGATCCCATTCAGCCGTCTTAAGCTTAAGATTGCATGGCGTGACTGAGATCTCTAAGCCAGCACAAGAAAAACAGCAGGCTTCGCCTGGTGAAATAATCTCGTAGACTTCCATCGATTGGGGGCTGTCAAAGCGATGCCTCAAGCCGTCTGCGAGAACTTCCTGATTCTCAAATGGATGCTGGCGCCATGGGTGAATCTGCATCTCTGGACCTCCTAAAAACTCTAAAAGAGCTACAATTGGCGACATTGTAGACGATTGGGTGCTCAATTGACTACGCCCATCGTTTAGACCTAGGGTATTACTCTGTTAAGTCTTGTATTTAGCCCTCATCGCTCACGGCTGAAGCTAGCGATCTTCACGATTTGCCGCAATCGCTTGGCATGTATTTGAGCAGATGACCAAAGTTTTAGAGGCGGCGTTACAGCTGCTTCGCAAAAGATTAGAGTAAGTTGCATAATTGAGCGTCCATGCTCAGAGTTTGGTAAAACTTGCTGAGCAAACTCAGAGAGAAAATGATTTCAGAGATGAGGCCTTTATTTTGAGAATGAAGTCGAATAAACAACACGAGATCGACATGTTGCATGATCCGCTCCTACCGCGGCTTATTATCTTTGCAATCCCACTGGTGCTCTCAGGCGTTCTCCAGCTTCTCTTTAATGCTGCAGATATCGTCGTCATAGGGCACTATGGAAGTGAACATGCGCTCTCTGCGGTGGGGGCAACCTCATCGCTGATTAATCTCATGATTACCCTATTCATCGGGGTCTCGGTCGGTGCCAGTGTGCTTATGGGACGCATGATAGGTTCTCAGGATCTCCAGGGAGCACGCGATTGCCTCCATACGGCGCTTGCTTTTTCTATGCTTGCAGGTTTCGTGATGATTATCCTCGGTCAGATCGCTACTGAACCCTTATTGCGGATGATGGAGACGCCTGAGGAGGTTCTCCCTCTTGCTGCTCGCTACATGCATATCTACTTCCTCGGGATGCCGGGGATGATGATTTACAACTTCGGTTCTGCGATTTTGCGTGCTGTTGGCGATACACGGCGACCACTTTACTTCATTAGTGTTTCGGGACTATTTAATGTCGTTGGTAATCTCTTCTTTGTCCTCGTCCTTAAGATGGATGTTGCTGGCGTTGCGACTGCGACGATTCTTGGCCAGTATGTCGCAGCCTTTTTCATCATCCTCAGTCTTCGTCATTCGGAGAACTATTTGCAGCTCGATTGGCTTGAGCTGCGGATTAATCCACGCAAGCTCTTAGAAATGCTGCGCATCGGCTTGCCTGCGGGAGTTCAGGGGGCTGTCTTCTCGATCTCTAATGTTTTGGTTCAATCCTCGGTCAATTCCTTCGGATCAATTGTGATGGCAGGGAGCACTGCGAGCTCGAACATCGAGGGCTTTATCTACATCGCAATGAATGCCTTTTATCAAGCCTGTATGGCATTTACGGCGCAGAACTATGGGGCGAAGAAGTATCGACGCATTGATAAGATTCTTATCAACTGTTTCCTGCTCGTCACCGTGATTGGTCTAGTCTTAGGTTTGGGAACTTATTTGCTGGGTTCTGACGCGCTCGGGATTTATACCTCCGACCCTGCAAAAATTGAATTCGGGCTCCAGCGACTTGCAATCATCGCGACGCTGCAGTTTACCTGCGGTTGGATGGAGGTGCTCTGTGGCAGCCTGCGAGGGGTTGGCTACTCGATCTCTCCGATGATCATTACTCTCTTGGGGGCTTGTATGCTGCGAATCGTTTGGATCGGCACCGTCTTCCAGTGGCATCGAGATATCCAGACTCTGTATCTTTGTTATCCGGTTTCTTGGTTTGTAACAGCGATCATGCATTCGATTTTCTATCTAGTGATCCGGCAGAAGAAATTGAAGAAACTCATGCGTGAAGAGCGTGAACGAGAGGAGTTTTTTAATGAAGTGGCTGCTTGATTGCGATCCAGGAGTGGATGATTTTCTCGCTCTGAATCTGCTGGCCCCATCCTCAGCTTATCGAGACTTCGAAGCGGATTGCCTCGCTTACGTCTCCGTGAATGGGAACTGTGATGTTGAGACTGCGAGCTCTAACCTCGCCCTGGCAGATCGGCTCTTCCAACTCAGTGCACCCATCTATCAGGGGCGGGCACTACCGCTAAATAAGGAAGTGCGCCATGGGTTTTTTCATGGAAAAGACGGGCTCCTCGGTCAGGCTCAGGCACTAGCTGAACTTGCGCCAGCGAAGACGGCGAGCGAGTATCCAGACCTCGTTTCACGCCGTCGATGAATTTGTCTTGGTCACGACTGGCCCACTGACGAACTGGGGCTGGATTTTTAAAAACTATCCTGAGATCATCCCCAAGGTTGCAGGCATTTATTCGATGGGGGGCAGTCTGTCTGGTGGCAATGTCAGTCCCTACGCCGAGGCGAATTATTACGATGATCCAGCAGCACTTGCGATTGTTCTCGAGACACGCATCCCCTTCCACATGATTTCCCTCGACCTTACGCGGCAGTTCTACTTCCAAGCGGAGGAACTTAGGACTCTTCAGACCTGGGCTCAGGAGCCTGAGAAGGGGGGGAGGGCGACCCTGCGCCGACTTTCCGCTAAAATGTACCTCGATTATGCATCAAAGGACAGTGCCCTCCATGATCCACTCGCACTTCTCGCATTCTTCGATCCCGAGGCGCTCGAAGCCCAGTGGACGACGATCAGCTGCCATCAGACGGGTGAGCGTGAGGGGGAGGTCTACCGTGATCCTGCGGGTTTTCCGGCCTGCATCTATGGATTACGCAAGCGAGATGCTTTGATGGAAAAATTACTTTCAAGCATTGAAATGCTTGGCCAGTGAGCTGAGGAGTAATGATGAAGCCGATTAAACTATATGCCCTCTCGCCCCTGATTGCGTTGAGCTTTTTTGCGAGTCTATATAACTATGATTCGCAGCTACAGAGGATGCCAAGCGAGTCCCTCGCCTATGAAGACCGTATCAAAATGACGGAGGAGGGGCATTTATCTAGCGCCCCGAAGTCCTGGAATCTGGATCTCTCTGCTCTTCCGAAATCTGAATTAGAGAAGCTAAAAGATGATTACTATGTCTATGTCGACCAGAATTTTGATCAGGGCTTTGCGTTGGTTTTTAAGGAGGTTCGACGCGCTAATCTGCGCTACGAGGGCCAATTCCCGTGGGGGAGATTACA